>JANQJV010000248.1 GCA_028281465.1 Azospirillaceae bacterium
ATCTTGGCGGCCGGCTGCTGGGCGTGGTCCGGGCCGGCTGGAAGCCGGCGGTCCAGCCGGCAAGGATGCCGGCGCTCCGAAACAGGACGGCCCGAGGACCGATCCTTGTTTCGGGCCGTTGGTATCAGTGCCAGCCTGGTCATCGCCGCCGGCCCGCTCATTGGTGGCCGCCCGCTCAGCCACACGTCCTCTTGTCCAACGTGTCAGAGCTGGTTCGACACCTGGAGGGTGTTCGGGACGATCTGGTGGCGGTGGACTGCCGGGGCCGTCGCCAGACCGGGGTGCAGCCGGTGGCTGAATCTTGCAACCTGGGCTCGACAGGCTTGTTCCTGGTATCCTCAGAAAAGACATCCTTCGCCCGAGTGCAGGATTTCTGGAATCATTGTGCCAGGCCGGGTAACAGTGATCTTCTATGAATCACATTCCTGCCGCAAGGAAAGTGCAAGCATTCGCGACCCGGGCCCTCATGGTGAACGCCGGAGCGACGTCACCTCCCTCTGCAATGCCTCCGCGACCCGGGTGATCACGCTGGCCCAGTCGCCCGGACGCGGTTGGTGAAACACCCGGGCTTGCGGATACCACGGGCTGGTTTCGGCATGTTCGAGCCAGCGCCAGCAAGCATCGAAGCGGGATAGTACCCAGACCGGCTTGCCGAGACCGCCAGCCAGATGCACGACCGCGGTGTCGACCGAGATCACCAGGTCGACCTGCTCGACCAAAGCCGCGGTGTCGGCGAAATCGGCGACGCCGTCCATTGGGTCGAGTAGCCGGCCAGCGACGGCCGGATCCGCCAATTCGCCCCGGGCGGCACCGTGCTGCAGACTAACGAAATGGACGCCCGGTACGGTGAGCACGGGTGACAGCGCCGGCAGGGGAATCGAGCGGCGTCGGTCCATGTCGTTGTGCGGCCGCACCTCCGGGCGCGGCGCACCGGCCCAAACCAGGCCGACGGTCATGGCTGCAGCCGGACCGACCGGCGGCACCGCATCGTGCCACGATCGGCGTACGGGATCAGGCACCCGCAGGTACGGCAAGTCCGTCGGCACGGTGGTCAAGCTGGTTCCGAACACCAGTGGCAAGCTCATGAGTGGTCGCCAGGCGTCGACCGGCCCTGGGGCCGCCCGTAAGGCATACGCTGCGTCGACGCCGTCGGCACCGTCCGCCAATAGCCGCACCAAGGGGGCCGGCGCCTCGACCACGATCCGCCAGCCGCGCGCTGCCGCCGATCGGGCATAACGAACGAATTGCAGGACGTCCCCAAGGCCCTGTTCACCAAAGAGCAACAGCGTGCCGGGACCCGGATGGCCGTCCCACAGCGGCTCGGAGCGGGCTGGCACGATGCCGCGCGCCAATCGGGCCTCGTGCCGGCACCAGCCGCGTTCAAAATCACCCTGGCGCAGGTATTCGAACGCCAGGGATAGGCGCGCTTCGGCATGATCGGGCCTGAGGGCCAGGGCTGCCTCAAAGGCGGCAGCGGCCTCCTGACTGGCCATCTGATCAGCCAGCGCCACACCGAGATTGAAACGGGCGTCGAAATTGCCGGTGTCCATCGCCCCCGCGCGCCGGTAGGCATCAACCGCCGCCCCGTTGCGGCCCAACCCTTTCAACGCATTGCCCAGCCCCAACCACGCCGGAACGTGCCCAGGCTGTAGGGCCAAGGCCCGACGGGCCGCGGCTTCAGCGGCGGCAAAAGCCCTTTGCTGCTGCAACGCTTCCGCCAGTCCGGTCCACGCCTGAATCACCATGGGGTAGGCGGCCGCTACCCGTTCGAAGCATCGGCGCGCCTCGGCGGCCGCCCCCAGGCGCAGGGCACAGAAGCCGCTATTGTAGATCGCCAATAGATCGGCTGGTGCGATCGCCAACACTTGGTCATAGGCTGCCCGCGCGGCCACAAAATCACCGGCATCACACAAGGCATCGGCCTGTGCCCGCAACGCTGCAACGCGTTCATCCATCTGACCGATCCGCCGACTGCGCGACGGCGTACCGTGCCGCGTCCGCGTCATAGGCGTCGAAGCCGACACAGCGGCGCAAATCCGCGAAGTCCAGCAGAAGCTCATCCGGTGTGCGGCCAGCCTGCATGGCGCGCAACGCCGCCCGCATGGCCTTGATTGCGGCGCTCAAGAGGGTCAGCGGGTAGGCGGCCAAAGCAAAGCCGAGCCCCTCCAGTCGGTCCGGCGGCAACACCGGCGTGTCGCCACCTTCCACCATGTTGGCCAGGTGCCAGCCCGGAGCCAGCCGGCACACCGCTGCCATCTCGCTTTCGGTGCGCGGCGCTTCGACGAACAGAATATCCGCCCCGGCCCCGGCGAAGGCATTGGCTCTCCACAGCGCTTCGTCCATGCCGAGCCCGGCGCGGGCATCGGTACGGGCCAATATCAGAATGTCGGCACCTTCGTCACGCGCATCCACGGCAGCCCGAATGCGCGTGACCGCTTCGTGACGCTCGACCACCTGCTTACCCCGGGTATGGCCGCACCGCTTCGGCCACACCTGGTCTTCGATCATCACGGCGGCGAAACCGGCTTGCGCATAACCCTTGACCGTGCGCTTGACATTGAGCGGGTTGCCGTAGCCGGTGTCCCCATCGCCAAGGACCGGAATCGATACCGCGGCACAGATGTTTCGCCCTTGATCCAGCATCTCGCCGTACGACACCAGACCCGTATCGGGCTGGCCGATGCGCGCCGCCGACACACCGAAGCCGCTCATGAAGGTGAGCGGGAACCCAGCCTGTTCGATCAGCCGGGCCGACAAGGCGTCGAAACAGCACGGCATGACCTGCAAGGTGCCGGTCGACAGGAGTTGGCGCAGACGATGGGGTGGGCTGGTCATCGGCAGGGGTCTCGTGCAGCGGCGGGCCGAAGGGGATGCCCGGTGATCATGGGTGACACCACACAGACGGGCAAGGGGGATACTGCTTGTTCCCAGCCCGCCCCGTGCAGTACGGTCGGGGATTGGGTTTTGCGACCGTCCGGTGCTCCCCGGCCGAGTCCCGTGAGACCCGTTTCCGTAGGCTGGCGACAGCGCGCAATGCCCAGGCTTTTCCATTACCCGATTGCGCCGGCCTCGCGCCGAGTTCGCTTTGCCATGACCGAAAAGGGTCAGGAGGTGGCACTCCAGGTTGAGAAACCATGGGAACGGCGAGAAGACCTGCTGTTCCTCAACCCGGCGGGCGAAGTGCCGGTGCTGGTTGACGACGACCAATCCGTCATCGTCGGCGACGCCATTCTGGAGTACCTGGAGGAGACAGTGCCGACGCCAGCCCTGATCCCGGGACCACCGGCTGATCGGGCCGAGGTGCGCCGGCTGGTTGATTGGTTCGCCCACCGCTTCGATCAAGAGGTGACCGTCAACCTGGTCGGCGAAAAGCTGATCAAACGGCTGAGCGGCCAGGGGTATCCGGCTGCCGTGAACATCCGCGCCGGTCTGGCCAACATCCATTATCACCTCGACTACATTGGCTACTTGGCCGAGCGGCGGCGCTGGCTAGCTGGTGAGCACTTCTCATTAGCCGATGTGGTCGCGGCCACCCAACTCTCCGCTGTCGATTACATCGACTCGGTACCATGGGCGGATCACCCAGAGGCCAAGGATTGGTACGCCCGCATCAAGTCGCGGCCGAGCTTCCGTCCCCTCCTTGCCGACCAGTTGCCCGGTATTGCCCCACCACCCCATTACGCCGATCTGGATTTCTGATTGTCCCTCGGCCCGGTCAGGCTCCCGTGCGCTGCGACGTCAGGACGCACAGGCGCAGGCCCTTTGCGGCACCCGACCCGCATCATCACATCTAAGATTGTCTTTCGGTTTTACTTCACCGGCTGACCAAGGTGGATTGATTTACTGAATGGTGTCTTTATCTTGGGCACCTGCCGTAGATTCAGCAGTTTTATCGATCGCATTGGCTTGACAACCGAACACAACGACAAATCCAAAATGACCTATCAAGCATAGGATTTACTGTTTGACTTTCATTCTCTTGTGCCAGATACTCCCCAATGTCAGACAAACCCTGGGTTTGATAGCACCGTGCGAGGCTTTGTCCAGGCTCTGCTTTGCAAGTGTTTGCGAGAGAGTTGACCTGGAAGCACTTTGTTTGGTGCTATCCTGTACTTGAGCCACCGAGAGGGATAACTATGTCGAACGGGAAGAACCCAAGAAACGTGTTGACCAAGGAAGATTACGACGACCTGGGCAAGACCCATCCGGCCATCCCGGACTTGGCCGATGCGTTGCATCAAGGACGGTTGGCGCGCCGCGATTTTCTTCGGACCGTTACCCTGCTCGGCCTCTCGGCCGGCGCTGCCTATGGCCTGGCCGGCCGTATCGCCGGAGACGGCTCGGTCACCTCGGCCCGGGCGCAGGAATCACCGAAGATGGGCGGTCATCTGAATTGGTCGATGAACGTGAAAGATATCAGCGACCCGGCGATCTACGACTGGTCGGAGAAGGGCAACGTCGCCCGGCAGATTCTGGACCCACTGTGCCGAGTTTATCCGGATAATGTTACACGTCCCTACCTGGCCGAACGCTGGGAAGTCTCGGACGATCTGAAGACTTGGACCTTCCATCTGCGCCAGGGTGTCAAATGGAACAATGGTGATGACTTCAACGCCGACGACGTGGTGTTCAATTTCAAACGCTGGCTCGATCCGGCGACCGGCTCCTCCAACCTGGGCCGCTTTTCCTCCATGACCGTGAAGGAAGGTGACAGCACGCGCATGGTCGACGGCGCGGTGGAGAAGATCGACGATCACACTGTGCGTTTCAACTTGGCCACCGCGGATCTGGCGCTGCCGGAAAGCATGGGCGACTATCCGGCACTGATCGCGCATCGCCGCTTCGCGGACGAGGGCGGTAACCTGATCCAGAATCCGGTCGGTACCGGCCCCTTCCTGCTGCGCGATTTTGCTGTCGGTGAGCGCGCCGTCTTCACCAAGCGGGACCCTGCCGAGTATTGGGGCGACGAGATATTCCTGGATGGCCTGACCATCGTCGATCATGGCGACGATCACTCGGCGTGGCTGTCAGCGCTGGTGTCGGGTCAGGTGCAGGGTCTGTATCGCTTGATCAACGATCTGGTGCCGGTCGTCCGCGGCGCACCGCATCTGAAGCTGTACGAGACCGTCACCGGACAGACCGGTGTGGCGCGCATGAAGGTGACCGCCGCGCCGTTCGACAACCCGCTGGTACGCCGCGCCATTCAGGCCTGCATTGATCATGAGAAGCTGCTCGCGTTCGCCTACCAGGGTCTGGGCGTGCCGGGCGAAGATCACCACGTCAGCCCGGTGCACCCGGAATACTATGCCCTGCCCAAGTTGACGCAGGACTACGAACTGGCACGGCGTCTCCTGGCCGAAGCCGGTTACACCGATGACAACCCGCTCGATGTCACCATCGATTGCGTCACCCAGCCGAGCTGGGAGCCGAACACGTGCCAGGTGATTGCCGAAATGGTCAAGCCGGCCGGCATCATCATGAACGTCAACATCATGCCCGGCGGCACCTATTGGGACCGCTGGACCACGGCACCGCTTGGCTTCACCTCCTGGACGCACCGTCCGCTCGGCGTTCAAGTGCTCAACCTGGCCTACCGCACGGGGGTGCCGTGGAACGAGTCCTCCTATTCGAACCCGGACTTCGACGCAACGTTGGATCGGGCGCTCGGCCTGCTCGATCCGGACCAGCGGCGCGAGGTCATGGGCGAGCTGGAGCGTATCCTGCAGGGTGACGCCGTGATCATCCAGCCGTATTGGCGTTCCGTGTTCACCGCCAGCCACCAGAACGTGCACGGCTTTGAGATTCAGCCGGCCGAAGAGCTGTACTTCACCAAGGTCTGGATGGCTTGAGGCGTCGGGGTGGCGCCCGGCGGCGGGCCTTCGGGACCGTCTTCGCCGGGCACACCGAGCCGGAAAGGCCCAAACGACATGATCATCTTTCTCGGAAAACGCTTCGCCTATCTCATCCTGACGATGCTGATCGTCTCGATTCTGCTGTTCCTCCTGCTGGAGGTGAATGGGCAGGCCGTCGCCATCAAGGTGCTCGGTCCCTATTCACTGGAAGAACAGCGGCAGATCTGGCTTGAGCGGAACGGCTATTTCGACCCGATCTGGACCCGTTACCTGGATTGGCTCGGCCGCATGGTGTCGGGCGACTTCGGTGAATCGATCCGCTTTAAGGTACCGGTCGGCGACGTATTGTGGCCGCGCCTGCTGAACACCGCCATCCTGGGCGGCGTCGTGTTCGCCGTCATGGTGCCCTTGGCCCTCGCCTTGGGCGTGCTCGCCGGCATGCGGGAAGGTTCCGCCCTCGACCGGACCATCTCGATCGGCTCGGTCATCACCACCTCCATCCCGGAGTTCGCCAGCGCCGTCCTTTTGTCGGCGCTGTTCGTCTTCTGGCTCGGCTGGTTGCCGGGCACAAGCAACATGATGAACGGTTTCGACCCGATGCAGCTCGTCCTGCCGGTGACCGTGCTGGTCCTGTATGGGTTCGGCTATATCGCCCGGATGACCCGCGCCTCCATGGCCGAAGTCATGCAAACACCATATATCCGCACCGCCGTGTTGAAGGGACTGCCCTACAAGCACGTGATCACCCGGCATGCCCTGCGCAACGCGCTGATTGCCCCCTTCACGGTGATCATGCTGCAGATCAACTGGCTCTTGTCCGGTGTCATCGTGGTCGAGTTCTTCTTTGCCTACAAAGGCTTCGGTGCACTCCTGCTGGAGGCGTCGCTGAACCAGGACATCTATATGATCCAGGCCTGCGCCATGGTGGCGGTGTTCGTGGCTGTGGCCACGCAGACCATTGCCGACATTGGCTATACCTACCTCAATCCGCGCATCCGTTTCACCTGAGGGCGCCATCATGGCCAACCAAACCGTCGATCCGCCACAGAGCCAAACGGTGATCGAGCGCCCCTGGCTGGTGGTGGACGTCACCCGCACCCTGGTGCGCGGCATCGTCATCCTGAGCGAAAGTCCGGTCGGCCTGGCCGGGTTTCTGATCGTCAGCTTCTGGGTCGTGGTGGCGGTGTTCGCACCGCTCCTGGCACCGTTCCCGCCCAACACGCCCTATATGCCCTTCGCCACGCCGGGCACGGTGCATGCGGCGACGGGCAGCACCTTCTGGTTGGGCGCTGATCACCTGGGCCGCGATATTCTGTCGCGCATCATCTGGGGCACGCGCACGGTGCTGTTCTATGCTCCGCTGGCGACGGTCTCAGCTTATGTGGTCGGCATCTTGCTCGGCCTGATGGCCGGCTACAAGCGTGGCTGGGTCGACGACCTGTTGAGCCGTCTCAGCGACATCATCCTGTCCTTCCCGATCCTGGTGCTGTACGTGGTCATCATCACGACCATCGGGGCTTCCGGCATCAACATCATCATTGCCGTGGTGTTCGCCAGCGCCCCAGGCATTATGCGCATCGTGCGCGGCCTCACGCTTGATCTGCGCAATCGGGAATATGTGGCGGCGGCCCAGACCCGCGGCGAGAGTTCCTGGTACATCATGCTGATCGAGATTCTGCCGAACGCCCGCGGCCCCTTGATCGTTGATGCGTGTCTCCGGCTCGGCTACGTCACCATCACCATCGGTGTGCTCGGTTTCCTCGGTCTCGGCCTACCGCCACCGGATCCGGATTGGGGCGGCATGGTCAACGAGACCCGCAGCATGGCGATGTTCGCCCCGCATATGACCGTGTTCCCGTGCATCGCGATCTCCTCGTTGGTGCTTGGCTTCAATCTTCTCGCCGACGGCGTGCGGGAAGTCTCGCTGAAGGATTGAGACCGATGGACCCGACAGTGTTTGCGGCCACTGAGGCCGTCAAAGACGCAGCGGCAACCGATCTGACCACGGTGACCGGGCCTGCCCATCCGCCGGTCCTGGACATCCAGAACCTGCACATCTCCTATTACACCAGGGCTGGCGAGATTCCGGCCGTCATGGATTTCTCGCTCACAGTGCACGCCGGCGAGAGCGTCGCCCTGGTGGGCGAGTCTGGCTGCGGCAAGTCGACGGTGGCCATGGGCATCATGCGCTACTTGGGCAAGAATGGCGCCATCACCGGCGGCTCGATCCGCTTCAACGGCCGCGATCTCTTGGCCATGGGCGAGGAAGAACTGCGCCGGCTGCGCGGCGCCGAGATCGCCATGGTGTATCAGGAGCCGTTTGCCGCCCTGAACCCCTGCCTCACCGTGGCCACGCAGCTCACCGAAGTGCCGTTGTTCCATGAGGACATCGGCGAAACCGAGGCGCGCAGTCGAGCGATGCAAATGCTGGCCGACGTGCGTCTGCCCGACCCGGAGCGGGTCATGGCGTCATTTCCACACCAGCTCTCTGGCGGCCAGCAGCAGCGCGTTGTCATCGCCATGGCTTTGTTGTCTAAACCATCGCTCCTGCTGTGCGATGAGCCAACCACGGCGCTCGACGTGACGGTGGAGGCCGGCATTGTCGAACTGATCGGCGAGATCAAGCGTAAGTTTGGCACCAGCGTGCTGTTCATCTCGCATAACCTGGGCTTGGTGCGCGAAGTGTGCGACCGCGTGTGCGTGATGTATTCGGGTGAAGCGGTCGAGGAAGGCCGCGTCGTCGACGTGTTCAGCCAGATGCGCCACCCATATACCCGCGGCTTGTTCGGTTGCATTCCCGTACCTGATGCCGACAAATACAGCCGGCCCCTACGCGCCATCCGCGGGCAACTGCCGCTACCGCATGAACGCCCGAGCGGTTGCAACTTCGGCCCGCGCTGTGACCAATTCGAAGCAGGACGCTGCGATGAAGCGGACGTGACCATGCACACGGTCACCGGCATTCTCGGTCACCGGGCCCGCTGCCGACGCTGGAGCGAGATCGATTTCGAGGTCGACGAGCGCGACCAGGACACCACAGCGCCGATCGAGATCGGCGATATCATGCTGTCGATCGACGGCATGCGCAAATACTACCCGCTCCACGACCGTTCGTTGGCCGCCGTGCTGACCGGGCGCTCGGTGCGCTGGGTTAAGGCGAATGAAGACCTGTCCTTTGTTGCCCGCCGGGGCCAAACCGTGGCCATCGTAGGCGAATCTGGCTGCGGCAAATCGACCCTAGCCAAGGTGCTCATGGGTCTGGAGACGGCCAGTGCTGGCGAGATCACATTCCAGGGCGATGCCATCGGCACCACACCAGTCCAGGCACGGTCGGCCAACCAACTCAGCTCGCTGCAGATGGTGTTCCAGAACCCGAACGACACGCTCAACCCGAGCATGTCGGTCGGTGCCCAGATCAGCCGCGTGCTGCGCAAGTTCGGCATTGAGAAAGACCGCCACGGCGCCCAAGCGCGCGTCCTCGAACTTCTCGACCTGGTCAAGCTGCCGCGCGACTTCTACCGCCGCAAGCCGCGCCAGTTGTCCGGTGGGCAGAAGCAGCGCGTGGGCATCGCACGCGCCTTCGCCGGTACGCCGAGCATGGTGGTTGCGGACGAACCGGTCTCGGCGCTCGACGTCTCGGTGCAGGCCGCGGTCACCCAGCTTCTGATGGAAATTCAGCGCACCCGCGACACCACGCTGCTTTTTATCAGTCACGATCTTAGTCTGGTGCGCTATCTGGCCGATCGCATCGTGGTCATGTATCTGGGCCAGATCATGGAACAGGGTACGACGGCAGAGATATTCTGTCCGCCCTACCACCCTTACACCGAGGCCTTGCTGTCGGCCGTGCCGGTGGCGGACCCCAAGGTGGCCAAGCGGCGCATCGTGTTGGAAGGCAACATCCCGAGCGCCCTCAACCCGCCCAGGGGATGCCCATTTTCCACGCGCTGCCACCGCAAGGCCGGCAAGCAGTGCGACACCGATCCGCCGCCGTTGCATGAGTTGCCCAGCGGCCACCGTATCGCCTGCCACCTGTCGCTCACCGAGCTCGAAGCCGTTGGACCGGTCTTCTATCCGGCCGACCTGGAACCCAAGGCAGCCGAGTGAGTTTTCGGCGGCAGCCGCTAGCGACGACAAGATCAGTCGAGCGCTTCCCGGGCCCCTCCCTTCGGCAAGATCCATGTCTCCAGCGGCAATACCGAGGTTGGGGTCTGCCACGACGGTCCCCGGATGGCGAACCCGAACGTCTTCGTTCGCGTTCGCGCCGCATAATACCGATGGCCCGCATTGACGACCCGTTCGGTTTCGGCGCTGAACGAGGAGCGCCGGCATCCCTGCCGGCTGGACCGCCGCCATCTTGGCGGCCGGCTGCTGGGCGTGGTCCGGGCCGGCTGG
>JANQJV010000252.1 GCA_028281465.1 Azospirillaceae bacterium
CAGCCGGCCGCCAAGATGGCGGCGGTCCAGCCGGCAGGGATGCCGGCGCTCCTCGTTCAGCGCCGAAACCGAACCTGTCGTCAATGCGGGCCATGGGTATTAGTCAGGATATTGATCAGAAATACCTTTGTCAGGTCGGCGCAAACATGACAATGGTCTCTGTACCCAGTAGATCCGTCCTGAATTTCCAGGTATCTCTTGGCTATCAAATACTTGCGTCTCTCCATACAAAGACGTTCCGTCTAATGGAATAGGCGTCGCCGGCGCGCACGCTGTTACCGGCAACATCATGCGGCCCAAGCGCCTATGGCCACGATCGAACGGGTACGGCGTAAGATGGTCGAGGAAGGGCTTGGCAGGGGTTAGATTCGGAGCGGTCCATCAGTCCAATCGGTGTGGCGTTGTTCATATCGTGACGCTAAGCTGGTTCGTGATCCAACACCGGGCTATCCAGAATACGGCCCTTGAAGACATCGACGATACCGATGTCGCTGACCCGCGGCCCAGCGTTGCACACCAAGGACGCGCCGAAGAGGGCCTTGAAAACAAGATAGGGTGGCTCCCAATCCACCATCCCGTCCAAAGCCCGGCGAACCTCCGCCAGTGATCCGGCCACATCGGCGAGGGGCTGTTCGCTGATCAGGCCGGCAACCGGCAGCGCCAGACGAGCGACCACCCGGCCATCGCGAACCGCCGCGAGGCCGCCGCCCATGTCCCGCACCGCATTGGCGGCGACGGCCATGTCGACCGGATCGCGGCCAAAGACGGTCAAGTTATGGCAGTCGTGCGACACTGTCGTCGCGAACGCGCCGTGCCACCGCCCCCATTCCTCCAGAACAGCGACGCGCACCGGCGTATTGCGGCCGTAGCGGTTGACGACGGCCATCCGCATCATGTCGGCGGCCAACACCAGCCGGCCATTCCGAACCTCGACGTCCCGTTCCCGCCACGCGGGAAAGCGCGGTTTCGCCAGGGTGGCAATCCGGGCCCGCGGGCCGGTTGCGGCGACCTCGAAATCGGCTGGCGTCAGCGGCGGTGTCCGGACCGTGTCCAACATCCACGGTCCGACGGGCGGTGTCGGCGGTTGGTTCAAGAGGGTTCCAGCCTGGGCGACCACGGCCCCGTCCAGGATCACGGTCCTCGCCCGGACGGTGTCCAGGTCGGCGAGCAACACGACGTCGGCCCGCTTGCCGGGCGCGATCAGGCCGAGGTCGGGGCGTCCGATCCGGCCCGCCGCGTTCAAGGTCGCCGCCCGGTAGACCCAGTCCGGCGGAAGCCCGGTCTCGATGAGGATGCCCATCAGGCGGTCCAGACCGCCGCGGTTCAAGAGATCGTCCGGAAACACGTCGTCCGTGCACAGAGTCACGGTTTGTGGCAGGTGGCCGAGCGCCTTGAGCGTGTCGGCGAACTCGGGAAGCAGGTGCTCGTGCGACCCGCGCAGCTCGATGGTCAGGCCGGCTTCCAGCTTGGCCAGGAGGTCAGCACCGGAGGTCAGCTCGTGGTCGGTCTCGACCCCAGCGGCGGCAAAGGCCATGAGGTCGCGGCCCGAAAGGCCGCGGGCATGGCCGCACACCCGCTTGCCGCTTTCGAGTCCGGCCGCAACGATGTCTTGAACCCGCGGCTCGCCATCCAGCAGCGCGTGCATGGTCATGAGTTCCGCCGCGCCATGGATGCCCGGCCGCGCCAGCAGGGCCGCGATCGTCTCCGGACCGAAGTCGCCCCCGCCGGCCTCGAAGCCGGGGGCCGACGGTACACAGGTCGGTGCCAGCGGAAGCAAGCGCAGCACCCCGTCACGAGCCGCCTCCAGGGCATACTCGACACCGGCGACCCCTAGGACATTGGCCAGTTCATGCGGGTCCCAAACCGCCGTGGTCACGCCGCGCGGGACGACCGCCGCGGCATAGGCCGCGGGCGTGACCATGGAGCTTTCGACATGCATGTGGCTGTCGATGAAACCGGGCACGGCGTGGGCGCCGTCGGCATCGATGCGCCGCCGCGCCGCGCGGTCGGGGTCGGGCGGGTGCACGCTGGCGATGATCGCCCCAGTCACGCCGATATCCGCGTCCCGCGCGCGCCCGGTGACCATATCCACAAGCCGCGCGTTTTCGATCAGCAGATCAAAGGGTGCGAGGCCGCGCGCCGCCTTGACGGCACGGGCGCGCGTTTCGCCGTCGGTCCGTCCCGCGTCATCCGCCATGGGTGTCGTCCCGGGTCAAAGTCTCAAGGCATATCCTGGCAACGTCGGACCGCAGGCCGACGGCAAGACGGGTCCGCCCCGTGCCCCCCTCGGAGAACACCGTTGCGCCGTATCCGTCTGCGGGATCCGTGCAGACATGGAGGGTTCGGTCGGCAAAGTCGAAATGCCCGGGCGCCACCGCTGCGAGCGCGGCCACCGGGTCGTAGATCGCCATGCGGGCGCGGCCGCGCTCCAGTGCGATGTCCAGATAGCCGCCGAGCAGATCCGCCGTCAACGCATCCATCTCGGGCCAGTCGTCGGCGCCGAACGTCACCTTTCGGCACAGCATGAGATCGATGACGGTGAGCGGCACACCGGCCGCCGCCACGAGGGCCGCCGCCTCCGGATCGGCAAAGGCGTTGAACTCCGCCTGCGGCGTGTGGTTGCCGGGGCCGTCGCTGCCGCCCATCCAGACCAGATGGGTGACCCGGGCGGCCGCGACCGGCTTCTGCTCGATCAAAGCGGCGATATTGGTCAGGGGACCGAGGGCCAGAACCGTGCGGGCCCCATCCGCCGGCCCGGCCAACAGCCAGGTCGCCAGGGCGTCCACCGCGCCATCCAGGATCGCCGTCGTCGGCAGCGCAGGCAAATGCCGGCCCCGGCTTCGCATGCCGCGCGGGCCGAGAGTGCGGTCGGCGGTTTCCGGACGTCGCCGCCGCGGGCGGGCGGCCCCCCGCCGGATCGGCGCCGTGAGGCCATAGGCCTGGGCCGCACCGGCGGCATTCACGGCCACCTGCGCCAGCGGTGCGTTTCCAGCGACCAGGGAGACACCGGCAATCGGACACCCAAACCGCTTCAGGAGCAGCAGCGCCCAAAGATCGTCGAAACCGAAATCGGTGTCGACCCAGAGGTCTGTCATGTCATGAGCGGCCATACCGTCTCCTGCGGCAGATCGAACGCCACGGTCTCGCCAAGCGCGGCACCGGCCCGCTCGATCGGGACGTCCGCCTTGATCCGCCCGAGCGGGCTTTCGAGCACATACTCCCGATGACTGCCAGCGAAGCTGCTGGCCACGACCTGCCCGGCGTACGGACCCGCGCCGACCGCAACGCCACCGGGGCGCCACGCCAGGATCGGCGCGCCGGCGGCAAAGCCAAGGGGAACCGCGCCGGCATCCGAGACGAGGGACGTCCCTTCGACCCGAAAGATGTTCTCGAACCCCATGAAGCCGGCCGCAAAGGCCGTGGCCGGCCGGGAATACAGATCCGCCGGTGTGCCGAGCTGCTCGATGACGCCCGCGCGCATCAGAACGACGCGGTCGGCCAGCGCCAGGGCCTCGGCCTGGTCGTGGGTCACGAACACCATGGTGACACCGGTCTGCCGTTGCATGCGCTGCAGTTCGCTGCGCATGTCGAGCCGGAGCCGGGCATCCAGGTTGGACAGCGGCTCGTCGAGCAGCAACACCGACGGCTCCATCACCAGGGACCGGGCCAGCGCCAGCCGCTGCTGCTGACCGCCGGAAAGCTCGGCCGGCCTGCGCGTTGCCAACGCCGACAGGCCGACGGTGGCCAGCCCGGCCTCGGTGCGCGCACGGATCACCGTCTCGGACGAATGCCTGAGCCGCAATCCGAAGGCCACGTTCTCGAAGGCGCTCAGATGCGGAAACAGCGCATAGGACTGGAAGACGAGGCCGACGCCGCGTTTGTTGGCCGGCACATGGGTGACGTCGCGGCCGGCAATGCTGATCCGTCCCGCGGCCGGCTTCAGCAAGCCGGCGATGGCGCGCATGGTGGTGGTCTTGCCGCACCCGGACGGACCGAGCAGCGCGATCAGCTCGCCCTTGACGATATCGAGGGTGAGACCGGGCACGGCGATCGTGCCGCCGTAGGCCAGCGTCAGATCGATGAGCGAGACGTGGCGATCAGACATAGCGGGAGAACCCCAAGAGACGTTCGGCCGCGAACACGATCGCCAGCGACAGGAAGGCCAGCAGCGCCGACAAGGCGGCGACGGACGGATCGTAGGTGATTTCCATATACGCCAGCATGTCGATGGGCAGGGTTCGGACACCGGGGCCGGACAGGAACAGCGATACCGGCACCTGATTGAAGCTGGTGACGAACCCCAGGATGAAGGCCGCGAGCACGCCGCCGCGGATGTTGGGCAGAACCACCCGCATGAAGGCGCCCAGCCGCGAGCAGCCGAGCAAAACCGCCGCCTCCTCGATGTCGGCGCGCAGATTGTGCAGGCTGGCGGAGACCACGCGCACCGCGTAGGGCAGGACGAGCGCGGTGTGCGCCAGGAACAGCGCCACCGTCACCGTGAAGTCCAGCGGCACCACCAGATACCGGAGCAAGGCCAGGCCGACGATGATCCCCGGCACGATGATCGGTGCGGCGACGATCATGCGAATGGTTTCGTCGCCCGGCAACTTGTAGCGGTTGAGCGCATAGGCGGCGGGGATGCCCAGCAGCAAGGCGGCCAGGGTGCCGAACACCGCCAGGAACATGGAGAGCAGGAAGCTCGCACGAAAACTCTCGACCGTGAAGACCTTGGCGTACCATTTGAGTGACAGACCGTCGGGCGGAAAGGCGAGCGACGGCCCGCCGGATGCCCCGGCCAGAATGATGATCAGGAACGGTCCGATGAGAAACGTCAAGGTCAGCCCGAGGATGATCCAGGATGTCAGCCCGCGCATGGCTTACCTCCGCGCCGTTGCGATGCGCCGGAGCAGCAGGTTGGCCGAAAACGACATGACGATCAGGATCATGGCGATCACGCTGGCCGAAACGAAATCATTGGAGACATTGACGCGCTGGTAGAGCAGCGTTTCCAGCATCAGCACCTTGGAGCCGCCCAGAATGGCCGGCGTGATGTACGCCGTCAGCGCACCGGTGAACACCAGCGTGCCGCCGATGACCAGGCCTTCCCGGGTCAACGGCAGGATCACCCTGAAAAACACCTGCAACCAGTTGGCGCCGAGCACGCGCGCCGCCGGGATCAGGTCTTTGGGAATGTTCTCCATCGCCGAGACGAGCGAGATGATCATCAGCGGCAGGAAGAGTTGCAGCAGCCCAAGGAACACCGCCGTTTCCGTGAACAAGAGGCGGATCGGCGTGTCCGACAGGCCAAGCCCGACGATGGCGTCGTTGACGATCCCGGTCCGGCCCAGGATGACGATCCAGGCGTAGGTCCGCGCCACCGGAGAGATCATCAGCGGCAGGACGACGAGGCCGAACACCCGTCCGCGTGTCGTTGGGCCGAGGTTGACGATGCAGATCGCCGCGGCGTAGCCGATCACCGCCGCGGTCAGGGTGACGAGAACGCCGAGTTTCAGCGTCCGGAAGAAAACGGTCTGGTTCAGGGGCTTGGAGAAAAACTCGACGTAGCCGCCCAGGGACCAGCCGCCATCGACGCGAAACGCTTCGGACAGCAGAATACCGACCGGCACGAGGAACAGCAGGAACGAGAACACCGCGGCCGGCAGCGCAAGGGCTAGCCCCTCCCGGGTATTGAGAAACATCGGCGTCGCCTCGGGTCCGATCGGAGGGGAGCGGGGCGGTGCCGCGACCACCCCGGCGCCATCGTCAGCGGATCACCTCGGTGTTCCACTGCTCGACCCAGGCGTCGCGGTGCTCGATGATGACCGCGGGATCGAGAATGTTGAGCGAGTTGATGAGGTCGGCACCATAGGTCAGGTTTTCGGCCACGTCGTCGCTGACGACGACCTCCGTGTTGGCGGGGCTGTCGATCAGCGCTTCGGCGATCCGGGTCTGGGCTTCTGTGGAAAGCCAGTAGTCCATGAACCGGTAGGCCAGGTCTTCGTTGCCGTTGCCCTTGGTCACGACCATCACATTCATGCCGCCGGCCTGGCCTTCCGCGGGGTCGGCCCAGGCGAACGGCAGGGGCGAGCTTTTGAAGCGGCTCCAGGCGAACCGACCCACGGGTGCGGCGATCACCTCTTCCTGGTTCATGAGCTGGGCCAGTTCGGACGAGCGCGAATAAAACGTCACGATATCGTCCGCGTGTTCGCCGATCCTGGAGATGACCGGTGCGAAATCACTCTTGTCGCCGCCCATGGCCTTGTCGAGCATCATAAGTGTGAGCGGGCCCTGCGTGCCGACGATGTTCGGCAGCGACACGTTGCCGGCCAGGTCCTCACCCAACAGGTCCGCCCAGCTCTCGATCTCGACCAGGTCCGACCGGTAGACGATCGAACTGGCATAGAAGGTGTAGCCGACCGCCATGTGATCCCCAAGCGGGTCCTGGGCCGCCGGATACAGCTTGGCGTGGTTGGACAGTCTGGCGATGTCGAGCGGCGCGATCAGACCCTTGCGCGCAAGGCTGAGCGCATCGTGGGAGGAGATCACCGCCATGTCGATCACCGGGTCGGCGGCGTTGGCCTCGATCTTGGCCATGCGCTCGATGCTGTTGCCGGTCTCAACCACGATCTCGCAGCCACACAGGTCTTCGAACGGGTCATACAAGGCCTGTTTGTAGGCGTCCTGGGCGAAGGCGTAGACGGAGATGGTGAGCGTGTCGGCGTCGGCCTGTGCCGGCACAGCCAACACGCCGGCCAGGGCAAGGGCGGCGGATGCCTTAGTCATGATGATGTCTCCGGTTGGGGGAAAAAGCGGGGATGGCGGTCGATTCCCGGACCACGAGGCGCATGGCGACGGTCCGGCCGATGTCCGGCCCGTCCTCGCCCTGTAGTGCCCTGGTGAGGCTCTCGATCGCGCGTTCGGCAATCGCCTCCACATTCTGCGCCACCGTGGTCAAGGCCGGGTGCATGGCGGTGGCCAGCGGCAGGTCGTCGAAACCGGTCAGGCTCACAGCCTCGGGAACCGACACGCCGACCCGCATCAGCGCCGAGCGCACGCGCAACGCCAGGAGATCCGACGTGGTCAGGATCGCCGTGGCGCCCTGCTCGACCGCGTTCAGCAGATGCGCGATATCGCCCGTGCTCCACAGCACCCGGGCCCTGATGCCCGCTTCCAGCGCGGATGCCATGCCGGCGATCCGGTCGCGCTGCACCTCGGAGACCGGATCGCCGCCGTACAGCACGACCCTGCGGTGGCCGATGTCGGCGATGTGCCGGGCCACAAGCGCACCGCCGCCGGCGTGATCGGCCGAGACCGTGTTCTGCGGATCCGAAGCCGTGTTGACGACCGCCACCGGAACCGGCAGCGGTTCCAGCACCGTTCCCCTCTGCTTGACCACCAACAGGCCGTCGACACCCCGACCGACGAGCCGACGCACGGCTTCGGTCTGCTCGTCGGCCGAACCGCGCGAGTCCGCAATCAGAACGCCAAGCTTGCGACGCTCGGCCGCGATCGACACGGTCTGGGCGATCCGAGGAAACAAAGGATTGGTGAGATCGGGCATGACGAGGCCGAGGATGCCGGTCCGGCCCTGTTTCAGCGCTCGCGCGGCCAGGCTCGGCCGGTAGCCCAGCTCCTCGGCGCGCCGGCGGATGCGCTCGCCCAGCTCGCGCGACACGCGCCCTTTGCCGGCGAGCGCATTGGAAATCGTGGCTACCGAAACGCCGAGCTCCGTGGCGATGTGCTTGATGCCGATCATCGATCCCTCTGTCTTTGCACACTTAATCAAGTCGACAACCGCCCGTCAACGCTTGAGTTAAACGTTTAATCAAGTCTGGCGGTCCACCGCGCGCGGAGCAGCCGGCGCGGCCGGCCAGGGTGAAACCACCCATCGGCCCGCCGAGCCGCCGAGCCGCGGCGGTGGGGTCCAAAGCGGCAACCGCGGTTGTCGCTAACCGACAAAGCTCATTGATGCTGAGCACACTGGCCGATCTTGGTGGCACGCTCCGTGGCAGCCGCACTGTTTTTCGTGACGGGTGGCGAGCTGTGGCCAAACGGTGGATCGTGGCATCCCACCATGACCATGGTCGCTTTGGACTTCCATCTGGTCGATACGTCGATGCTGAAACGCTGACGACGATGCGGAGCGGCCGCAAATACGCTTTGAAAATCTGGCGGCAGGACGATACCCGGATTGGGCATAACAACACGATCACGCGCCGATGGACGCGGACGGGAACACGGCGACACGCTGCCGACGACTGGTTGCCCCCGGTGCCCACGCTGGCGTCCTGCCCGCGTCGACAGGGTGTCATGCTTCGCAGACCCCGCAATTACCGGGAAACACCTCGTCGCGAAAAACCGTCGCCTGAGGTCTTCAGGGTATCCGACCTTGGCTGCACCCAATCGATGCGCCCCACCCTATCAAAAAGGGCGGCTAATGGACTGCAACCTCTGGCGTCCCCAAGGGGATTCGAACCCCTGTCGCCGCCGTGAAAGGGCGGTGTCCTAGGCCTCTAGACGATGGGGACCGCGCGTGAACGCAACAGGTAGAGGCTCGGCCACCGGAAATCAAGCGGTTTTCTGCGGCATCAGACAGACGGCAAGCCGACCGCACGCCGCACGGCAAAGCGCAGGCCCGGCAAGACGTGTGACGTCGCAGGGACGCATCGGCGGTCTGGACGTTGTCGATGGTTTGCCCAGCCCAGGATGGTCGTTGAGCAAGCCTCTCGCGAAGCTTCGGCTTCAAGTCGGCCAGTGGTCGGCGGTCGACCCGACAAAGATGCCAACGCTTCCCATTCCGCCCTGAAACGGAAACATGTCAGCCATTGGGGCTGTTGGTGTTATTCCACGGCCACGCCCATCCTCCGCATGTCCAGCGACAGCCCTCCGCCCATCCTTGCCGCTGTTTTTGGGCTGCGTCGGATGCCGCGTCGAACGATACCAGATCAGGGTTCAGTGGAACGATTGTGCCTTGCGATCGCGGGCGAGGCGGAGCCCTTCGAAAGGCTGCAGCCGGTCATACAAACGCTCGCGGAGGTGCCAGAGGGTTTTCAGGAACGATATGGACGCCTCCCGAGGGTCCTTGGACACATCGGCTTGCGGTCGACGACGGGGCTTTACCAGCGCCGCCGCCGCGGCCCGAATTGAAGCGGGAAAATCCGTCCAGTGACGGGACCACCCTGTGTCTTTCGGCTCAGTATCCCTAACACTCGCTGCAAAAGTCAGCTCATAGAGCGCCAATACCCTTATGGGAATATCATTGCACAAGAATGCTGGGAATACCGCGGTCGACAACGTGGCATCGTACGCCTTGATCTTCGCCATCGCGCGTGAATCAAGCACGATCCATAGGAAAAGAAAGTCGAGGGCAAGATCGCTATCCAGGTCGCGGGCAACATCGAGAGCGAACGCACGGTCGAGGGCCAGGGTACGGGCACGGTCAAGGGCAACGTCGAAGGCAACATCGAGGGTAACATCGAGGCCGAGAGCGAAGGCGAGGGTGCGATCAAGGTCCGTGGCGAGATCAAAGGCGCGGTCGAGGGTGTGGTCGGTGGCGCGCGCAAGGGCGCGCGCGAAGGCGCCGGCGAGTGCGCTGTCGAGGGTGCGGGCGAAGTCATGGACTGCGGAATGCTGCGCGCTGGTTTCCAAGACGGCCTGAAGAACTGCCCGGGTTTCCGGCGCATCAAGGGCCGGTATGTTCTCGCAATGCGCCAGCTCCCGAAAAAGCGTGTCGAGGCACAGGGGCCGGTTTTCAAGACCCGTTCTGGCCCAATCCTGAGGCGAGAGCGGATGCGATAAAATTGGTTTGTTGTCGGAGTCCAAAACCCAATGTCGCATTACCCGGTCCGAACCGTCGTCGGCAAGCGGCACTGTGTCTGAATCCATGCGTGCCGGTAGCCGATAGTGCCATTGACCACCCATCTTTTGGGTCAACCAGTCGCAGAATTCCGACGCGTCGCTTCCTCGTACACCCAAGATTGGCTCCCGTGCGGTTCCGCGTGCGAAAGAGATGTTGGACCAATGGTCCGGCTGCCTGAATTTGTTTTGGGCCGCTTTGTCATCGACGAAGAGCTGGTACTCGGCGCACGTGATCAACCCCGGGTCGATGGCACGATTGTCGTCCAATCGTTGGAATTCGCGCAGACGACGTCGCAAGCGCACCTCGGCGGCCAGCCGCCGCCGCTCCGGGTCAGGGCAATCCAGCCCATCTTCGATGATCCCAGTCAGCCTGTGGCGGAGATCGGCATCCAAGGTCTGGGCTTCGTCTTCGATGTCCTGCGCCAAGACGAGATGGGTAATCTCCGGCTGATCATCGGCCAGGCAGACCCGCACGATCTCGCTGGCATCCGCCTGGGCGCAGTACAATCGGATGGTCTCATGCCACCAACTCGACCCGATGTGGCCAACCAGGTCTTGACCGCGTTGCTGTTCCTTGATGTGACAAGCCGCCAGATACTCCTGGAAGGACAGATGCGCAAAGAACCAGCGCCCGGGTTCCTTCTCTTGGAACAGGCCGCTGCCGGCTTCCACATCCTTGAGAAACATCGCGGGTTCCTCCTGCCAACCCAAACGGTGCAGCACGTCGGCGATCAAACCCGTGGCGTGGGCTTCGGGAATGTGCTGTGACTCGTCGTTGCCACCACGGCGCAGCATCAGCGCATAGGCAATCGTCTGCAAAACAAGCTGGCGCTGGTGCGGGGTCAGCTTGACCTGGATGCCCTTGGCCCGATCCCGCTTGCCGAGGAATACCCGGCAGATATCGGCATAAAGTTCGCTGCGTCGGCGCGGCACATCGCCTTGGTTGCGGTGCACCGTGGCAATCAACGTGAGCAGCAGCGGATTGATCGCCAGGTCCCACAGTGTCGCGTTGTCGTCCCGGCGCAACAGGGCCATGAGTTTGCGGCTCTCCGTCTCGGCCCGGTCACGCACTTCGGGATCGTCCTGCCCCGCCTGGGCTTTGATCTCGGCGGCGCGGTACCATTGCGTGACAAATTGCTCGACCTGCGCGGCGGTGAAATTCATCACCTCGAGGAGGCTAACGGGTTGTGCGAGCGGCGCCGACCAATACCCTCGATGACGGGACGTCACGACAAAGCGGTTGCTGCCATGAACATCGATTTGGTGGTCGATCCACGCCGCCACCTCCTGGCGTCGGTGTGCATCGGGCACCTCGTCGAACCCATCAAGCAGCACCAGGCAGCGCCCCGCACCCAGCTTGCGCTCGAACCAATCCACCGGCGGCGCTCTCTTCATGGGCTTGACGCCGTCTTTGGCGGCCCGCGCCAGGCTCGGCGTGATTGGCCCCTTGAGTGTCGGTTCCAAGTCGCGGATAGGAATCAGGATGGGGAACCGATGTGTTGTCCGGCGCCGGAATGCCAGGGCCCAGAAGAACCGAAACCGCTGGCAAACCCCCACCTTTTGCCGGTCCCGCGACCGCCGCACCGGCGGCTGCCCGTCCCTGGCCAGCACAACAACGATATGACGGAGCAAGGTGGTCTTGCCACTGCCCGGTGGTCCAAGAATCACCAGATTGGACAGGCCCTCGTCGGCGGCGGCCAAATAATCCCACAGGCTGTGGCTCGCCACATCGTCTGGCAAGCGGCGCATCAGGTCGGCGGCGGCCGGCCCGGGCGTACCAGAGGCAATACGCAAATCGACATAGACGCGCGTCAGCTCGAGCACTTCAGGGTTCTGCTGAGACGTCCCTTCGACTTTGGATTCCCGATCTAGTTTGGCAAGATACCGAAGATATCGGCGGTAATACTGGTCTACCCAGCATTCGATCCAGAAATTCAAGGTCCGAGCGATTCGATCGAGCCAAGTTGCACCCAATCGTTTCCACATCTGGCCAACGAACCAAGCAGCCGCTCCGGCGATCAGATACAGGCCCCCAAGGCCTGCCGCCTGCCCGGGATTCGCAACAACCCAGTCTCGAAATGCCAGTAAACTACTGCTACCAATTGCAAAAAACGCCATCCATGCCAAACGGAGGGGCAGCTTCAGGTTTGGTTTTTCGCCCTGGTCCATAGGCCCCCTCACCTTGCTTGTAGACCGGTTACTCCGATGATCCGATTGGTCGATTGGCCGATGGTGCTGTTCGTGTTCCGAAGGCCCCCCTTCGGGGATGCCTCGTTTTTCCGCTACTCTCTAGTTCTCACCGTCTGCCGCCGTCCCGCAGAGGATGAACCTCTGGGCGGGTCGTGGCCACATCCCGGAGCGCCGACGCCCCGTCGGCCC
>JANQJV010000266.1 GCA_028281465.1 Azospirillaceae bacterium
CCGGGGATGAAACAGTCCAGTTTTCCGAGCGCATATATAGCAGCGAAGTTTGCTTTTGCTACTATATTTGGACACGCCAAGCTTAGTTTCTTGTTAGGGATCAGCTTATACCCATGGCCCGCATTGATGACACGGTCGGTTTCGGCGCTGAACGAGGAGCGCCGGCATCCCTGCCGGCGCTCCGAAACAGGGCGGCCCGAGGACTGGTCAGTGTTTCGGGCCGTTGGTATGACTTGCTGACATGTTTGCAGTTTGACCGCCGGGGGTGGCCATGGCGCAGGAACCCGACCGTTGGTTTGCCCACAGCCTGCCGGACCGGCCGCCGGAAGAGTGGGAACCTCTTGTGGATCACCTGACGGCGGTCGGCTGTCGCGCCGGCCGTTTTGCCGAGACGTTCGGCGCACGGGACTGGGCCCGTGCCGCTGGCCTCTTGCACGATGTCGGCAAAATCACCGCCGCCTTCCAGGCCTATCTGCGCGGCACCGGCGGCCGGGTGGACCATTCCAGCGCCGGCGCGGCGGAAGCCCGACGCCGCTACGGACCGACCATCGGCGACGCGCTCGGCTTCTGCATCGCCGGCCATCACGCCGGGTTGCCGGACAAGTCCGGTGATGCTTCGCTCGACGTACGCCTGAGCCTGCAACAGTTTCCCAAGGACTATGGCGCCTGGGAAACCGCGGTCGTCGTGCCAGAGAGTCTCGTACCACCTCCGACCATGCCCATACGTTATCCGCACTTGAGCCGAATCGAACGGGGCTTCGCCGACTCCTTCTTCATCCGCATGCTTTTTTCCTGCCTGGTGGATGCGGATTTCCTGGAGACCGAACGCTTCCTCGACCGCAACAGATCGGCCGAGCGGGGCGGTTTCCCATCGCTGTCAGCCCTCAAGACTCGGTTCGACCGGCACCTGGGCGATCTGCAAACCAAGGCGCGCATCCGGGCGGACACACCCATCAACCGCCATCGCGCCGATATCTTGGCGCAGTGCCGGCGGGCGGCCGCGCAGCCACCGGGCGTGTTCTCCCTCACCGTCCCCACCGGCGGCGGTAAGACCCTGTCCTCCCTCGCTTTCGCCCTTGATCATGCCCAACGCCATGGCAAGCGGCGGGTGGTCTATGTCATTCCCTATACCAGCATCATCGAGCAAACCGCCGCGGTGGTCCGCGACGCCCTTGGGCCCGACCTGGGCCACGCCGTGCTCGAGCACCATTCGGCCTTCGATCCGGCGGCGACGCGGCCCGCCGAAGAACCGATCGGTCCGGACAAAATGGTACTGGCGACCGAAAACTGGGATGCGCCGATCGTGGTCACCACCGCCGTACAGTTCCTGGAGTCCCTATTCGCCAGCCGGCCGTCGCGCTGCCGCAAGCTACACAACCTGACCAACAGCGTGATCATACTCGATGAGGCTCAAGCGCTGCCGAGCCACCGGCTCAAGCCGAGCGTGGCGGCGCTGGCGGAACTGGCGGAAGGCTACGGCGCCACACTGGTGCTGTGCACCGCCACCCAGCCGGCGCTCGGTCGCAGCCCGGCACTGGGCACCGGCTTTCGCCCTGGCACGGTGCGCGAGATCATCCCCGACCCCGATGCGCTCTACGCAGCCTTCCGGCGCGTCCGGGTCGAGGATGCCGGCGACCTCACCGACGCTGATCTGGCCGCACGCCTGGAAGCACTCCCCCAAGCCTTATGCATCACCGAAACCCGCGCCCATGCCCAGGCGCTGTTCGCCGCCTTGGGCGACGCCCCGGACCGGTTCCACCTGAGCGCCGCCATGTGCCCGGCGCATCGGCGCCAGGTGCTGGATGCCGTGCGTCAGCGACTGAAGGACGACGCCCCCTGCCGGTTGATCGCCACCACGGTGGTCGAAGCCGGGGTTGACATCGACTTTCCGGTCGTCTTCCGCGCGCTTGCCGGCGTGGACGCCATCGCGCAGGCTGCCGGCCGCTGCAACCGCGAAGGCAAGCGGTCGCAACCGGGCCGTTTGGTGCTGTACCGCACCGAAACGCAAAACCGATCGCCGGACCTGGCGCGCCGGCGTGCAGCCACGGCCAGCCTGATGCAGGCGCCGGACAACGCCGGCCAGCCGGACCGGCTGCTCGACCGCGACACCATCGGCACCTACTTCCATAACCTCCTGACGATCGACCAAGGCGCAGGGCTGGATAAAGACGACAGCCATCGACGCCTTGCGGAATCCAAGGAATTCCGCAGTGTCGCGGCAACCTTCCACGTCATCGACGACGCTGCGGTGTCGCTCCTTGTGCCCCATGACGACAAGGCCCAAAAAGTGATCGCCGACCTGCGCGATCTGATGCGCGCACCGGCCGTGACGCCGCGCCGCCTGCCGCTCGCCTTATTGCGCCAGGCCCAGCAATTCGCCGTCTCCGTCAGTCCATACCAGCTTAAGGCACTGGAGGAGACCTGTGCGCTGGATTGGCTCGACCGTGCGGAGCGCACGCGGTTTCCGGTGCTGTGCCTGAAGCACCTGTACGACCCGCAGGTCGGGCTGATGGCGCGTGTCGAGGGCGGCGAGGCGGTGATGGCGTGACGACCTGGCTGCTGACAGGGCAACCGATCAGGTTGGACGTCGAGGCCATGGCCGGACAGGCGACGGAGTCAGCGGCAATCAACGCTGCGGCACGCCCCATAGTGACGACCGACGGTTCTGGTGAGCCTGGGTTTTATACCCATGGCCCGCATTGACGACACGGTCGGTTTCGGCGCCGAACCAGGAGCGCCGGCATCCCTGCCGGCTGGACCGCCGCCATCTTGGCGGCCGGCCGCTGGGCGTGGTCCGGGCCGGCT
>JANQJV010000267.1 GCA_028281465.1 Azospirillaceae bacterium
GATGAAACAGTCCAGTTTTCCGAGCGCATATATAGCAGCGAAGTTTGCTTTTGCTACTATATTTGGACACGCCAAGCTTAGTTTCTTGTTAGTCTTCAGAGTAGGGGCTTACGGCGTATCATCGGCGGCTGGTTGGCCGGCATTCCCAGCGGTGACCGCGCCATCAACCGGGACCTGATCCGTCGACACCGCGGTCTCCTGTTCGATGTGGTGCTGGATGAGCGCGACTGCCTCCGGAAAGTCCCAATAAGCATCGCCCTCCAAGCGGCCGAGCTCTTGCCCGGCGGCGCCGATGACAAGGGTCGTCGGCAGTCCACGCGCCTTGAAGGCGCGCAGGGCCTGTCCGGCCGGATCGAGATAGACGGGGAGGGCGTTCAGTTGCAACCGCTGGAGAAATGGCACCACCACACGCGCCCCGGCGCGGTCGACTGAAACGGCAGCGACCTGGAACCGGTCGCTGCCGAGCTGCTCCTGCAGCCGAGCCAGCGACGGCAGCTCGCGCACGCAGGGGGCACACCACGTTGCCCACAGGTTGAGCAACACCACCTGGCCGGCCCAATCGGCCAGCGTCACCTCCCTGCCCGAGAGGGTTTGCATCTGAAATGGCTGGATTTGTGCCGCAGGATCGGTGACGGTAAACTGTGCCACTGTGCCGGCGATCGGCGGCGGCGCCGTTTCGGCGGTGGCCATCGCCCATCTCGGGCCGATCCAGGCAAGACCCGCCGCCAGACCGCAAAGGCCCATCAGCTTGGCCGCGCGCTTGCTCACCATGCTCCCGCTCCCTTCATCCCGTCGACCCTGTTCTTGTGAGCCGTCGTTCCATGAGCCTGACCACCGACCAGCCAGATCCCGGCATCAACCAACAGTGGGGGGGGCGTTTCAGCGCCGGCCCGTCCGAGATCATGCAGCGCATCAATACCTCTCTCGGGTTTGATCGACGACTCGTCCGCCAGGATCTCGCAGCGTCCAAAGTGCATGCCGCAATGCTGGCGACCTGCGGCATCGTGACCGACGATGAGGCGGCGCAAATCCGCGCTGGCCTCGATCAAATCCTCGAAGAAATCGAGACCGGGCGGTTTGTCTTCAAGGCGGAGCTGGAAGACATTCACATGAATGTTGAGGCGCGCCTTGCCGAATTGATCGGAGCGGCCGCGGGCCGGTTGCATACAGCGCGGTCGCGCAACGACCAGGTCGCCACCGACTTTCGGCTTTGGGTGCGTGATGCGTTGGACCGGCTGGACGGCGAGATCGCCACCCTCCAAGCGGGTCTGGTGGCGCAGGCGGAGCGGCATGCCGGAACAGTCATGCCAGGGTTTACGCATATGCAGCCTGCCCAGCCGGTCACCTTCGGGCACCATCTTTTGGCCTACGTGGAAATGCTGCGACGCGACCGTAGCCGTATGCGGGATGCGCGGGCACGGTTGAACGAATGTCCGCTTGGGGCGGCCGCCCTGGCCGGAACAGGCTTCCCCATCGACCGCGAGGCGACGGCCCGCGCCTTGGGCTTCGACCGTGCCATGGCGAATTCGCTCGACGCCGTTTCCGACCGCGATTTCGCCTTGGAGTATCTTGCCGCCGCCGCAATTCTGGCCGTGCACTTGTCGCGATTGGCTGAGGAGTTTGTGCTCTGGTGTTCGCCGGCGTACGGATTCGTGCGCTTCTCTGACGCGTACACCACGGGCAGTTCCATCATGCCGCAGAAGCGCAACCCAGACGCGGCGGAGCTGGTGCGGGCCAAGGCGGGACGGGTGTTCGGCGCCCTACAAGGCCTCTTGACCGTGGTCAAGGCCTTGCCGCTGACCTATGCCAAGGATTTGCAGGAAGACAAGGAACCGGTGTTCGAAACCGACGATACGTTGGGTCTGTGCCTGGCGGCGATGACCGGCATGGTGCACGATCTGACCGCCGACCCGCAGGCCATGCGTGCCGCCGCCATACCCGGACACCCGACCGCCACCGACTTGGCCGACTGGTTGGTTCGGGTGCTTGGCCTACCGTTTCGACAAGCCCATCACGTCACGGGGCGATTGGTCCGTCTGGCCGATGAACGGGGGGTAGGGCTGGCAGATTTGGATTTGGAAAGCTTGCGCTCCGTGGAGTCGCGCATTACCGAAGATGTCCATGCCGTGCTCACGGTGGAGGCGTCGGTCGCCAGTCGCAACAGTCTTGGTGGAACCGCGCCCGATCGGGTTCGCGCGGCCGCCCGAACCATGCAGGAGCAGATGCGATGAGGCGCTCTCGAAGTGGTGGTGACGTGTCTCCCGTGCTTACGGGTCTCCAGGTTGCAGTCCTAGCATGTGTGCTCATGGCAATTGTGTTGATCCTCGCCGGGTGCGGGCGCAAACCGGCTTCCGTTTTGCCGCCTCCTGGGGCCGAAGGGATTGACTTTCCACGCCAATATCCGCCACCGGTGCAGCCGCTCACGCCAGTGATCGCACCGGAGACGGCCGGTGACGCGGGTCAGGCCGGGGCCCTGCACCCTGCGGCCCCGCAGGATATGCCGCCCGATCCCATGGATCGTTACGATCCGCAGCGGTCCCCGAACAACGGCGTTGCCGCGCCATGACTGTCTTCGTCTATGGTGCCGATGGTGTCCTCCGGGCTGACGAGGTCGACCTTGCGACCATTGCTCAGGCTGTGGACACGCCGTTCTATTGTTATGCCTCCACGGTGCTAACCGCTCGCTTTCGGGCCTTTGCCGCTGCCGTGCGTCCGCTGAATGCCCTCATCTGTTATGCGCTCAAGGCAAACGGCAATCTCGCCGTAATCAGGACACTGGCGCGGGAGGGCGCGGGGGCGGACGTGGTGTCCGGCGGTGAGTTGGAGCGCGCCCTGGCGGCCGGCATCCCACCCTCTCGCATCGTGTTTTCTGGGGTTGGCAAATCGCCGGCTGAACTGCGATTGGCGCTTCGGCATAACATCCTGCAGATCAACGTGGAATCGGTCCCGGAACTGCACGGCCTGAGCGCCGTCGCGGCCGACATGGGCACGACGGCGGCGGTGGCGCTGCGCGTCAACCCAGATGTTGATGCGCAGACCCACAAAAAGATCGCCACCGGTCGACGCGAGAACAAGTTCGGCATCGATTTCGTCGACATACCAGAGACTTACGCGTTGGCCAGTCGTTTGCCAGGCGTACGGCCGGTCGGTCTGGCGGTGCACATCGGCTCTCAGATCACCCACCTCTCGCCGTTCCGCCAGGCCTTCGTTGCCATGGCCGACCTGGTGTGTGCCCTCCGGTCCACTGGCCACGCGGTCGAGCGGCTAGACCTTGGCGGAGGGCTGGGCGTGTCCTATCGTGACGAGGGGGTTCCGGCTCCGGAGGCGTATGCCCGATGCGTGGCGGAAACCGTTGGTGGGCTCGGCTGCCATTTGGCCATCGAACCCGGGCGCGCCATGGTGGCAGAGGCTGGTGTGCTGGTGGCCCGGGTCCTCTACGTCAAGGCAGGCATAGACCGCCGGTTCGCCATTGTCGATGCCGCCATGAACGATCTGCTACGCCCCTCGTTGTATGATGCCTACCACCCTATCTTACCCGTACGGCAGCCGGATCCGGTGAAGGCCCCTGAGCCGTATGACGTCGTCGGGCCGGTGTGTGAAAGCGGCGATACCTTTGCTGTCGACCGTCTGCTGCCACCGCTGCGATCGGGCGATCTGGTCGCATTCCTGGCAGCCGGGGCCTACGGCGCCGTGATGGCGTCGGAATACAATGCTCGCCCGTTGGTACCGGAGGTCATGGTGCGTGGGCGCGAGTTTGCCACCGTGCGCCGGCGACCAACATTGGCTGAACGACTAGCGCAGGAGCCGATGCCCGCCTGGCTTCGGGATTGAGCGACCGACCGACGAGGGGAGCCGTACCGCCATGGCGCATCCCAATTCCATCGATGGACCCCACGCTGGATCGACGCACGGTCGGCTCAGTCGATTGATTGTGTTGTCGCGCTTGGCTCTGCTGTGGGAACGGCTGTGGCCGGCCTTATGGCCGGCGGTTGGCGTGACCGGGGTGTTCGTGGCGTTAGCCCTGTTCGACGTGCTGCCGATCCTGTCGCCTTGGATGCATGCGGTGGTCGTGGTGGTTTTTGCTGGCACCGCTGGTGGTCTGGTGATTCGGGGGCTACGCGCCATGGCGTGGCCGACCCGTGGCGAAGCGCGGCGTCGGATCGAGCGACTGTCCGGCTTACCGGGTCGACCGCTGCAGGCTCTTGAGGATCGCTTGAGCAGTCGGGGCGACGACGGCCTCGAACGAGTGTTGTGGCAATATCACCACCGGGCCATGGTGCGGTTGTCCGCTGCCGCGGCGTCATCCTTGCCGCGGCCCAACCTGGCGGCGCGTGATCCTCGGGCACTTCGGGCGTTGGTCTTGCTCCTGGTGGTGGTGGCCGGCGTCGGCAGTTGGGGGGATTGGCAGCGTCGACTCGCTGCCGCCGTGACGCCGGCTTTGGCGGCCACGGCGGGAAATCGGATTGTGGCACTGGACCTCTGGGTTTCCCCGCCCGAATACACGCGCCAACCGCCCATCTATTTGGCGACTGCGGGCGAGGCCGATGCGCCTGAGTCCGGCGAACGGCTGCCCGTTCCGGTCGGAAGCAAACTGGTCGGGCGATTGGCGGCCTCGAAGATCGGCACTGCGACGCTGGTGGCCAACGGCGAGCGCATCCAATTCGACGCGGTGGACCGGGATCATTTGCAGATCGAGCAGACCCTGCTGTCGGGTGGACATGTGGCGGTCGAACTGGATGGTCGACGACTCGGGCGCTGGGACATCGATCTTCTGCAGGATCGGCCACCAGCGGTGACCTTCCTCGATGCCCCGGGTGCGTCGGTCCGCGGTGCCCTGGTGTTACGCTATCGTGTTGAGGATGATTACGGTGTGATCGACACCGGTGCCGAGATTACCCGGGCGACGGCGGCTCCCGAGGGGAGCCCGCCGGTGCCGCCGGCGGTGCTGTCGCTGCCTGTGGTCCGGGTTGACGAGGCCATGACCGGAGAAAACAGCAGTTTTCATGACCTAACAGCCCATCCCTGGGCCGGACAACCGGTTCGGATCGTCTTGTATGCCACCGATGCCGCCGCACAGCGGACAGTGACGGACCCAGTGGTGACAACATTGCCCGAACGCCAATTCACCCACCCCGTGGCGCGGGAGATCATCGCGCAACGGCGCAGTATTCTGACGTCTGGCAGTGCGGTACGGGAAAGTGTGGCCGACGGCTTGTTGGTGATCGCAGCCCGGCCACACCGTTTTTCCCATGATCTCACAACGTTTCTCGCCTTGCGCGTGGCGGCCGGCCGGCTGGTGTTGGATGCCGCGCCGGAGGCGTTGCAGTCGGTGCAGCTCCTCTTGTGGGACGCCGCATTGCGGCTCGAGGACGGCGGTGTCGCACTCGCCGAACAGGCCTTGCGCGAAGCCCAAAAGGCGTTGAGCGAAGCGTTAGCGCAGGAGGCGAAGCCGTCCGAACTGGAAGCACTGACAGAAGAACTTCGGGTGGCTTTGGACCGGTACCTGGAGGCCCTGCAACGCTCGGTCGAGGAGGCATTGGCCCGTGGCGAAACCGCCCCCGAGATTCCCGCAAGCATGCTGGAGCGCATGGTCGACCGCAGCGATTTGCAGGCCATGGTCGATCAGCTCAAAGATCTGACACAGGTCGGCGCTCGCGATGCGGCCCAGCAGATGCTGTCGCAATTGCAGGCGCTGCTCGAGGGGTTGCAGATGAGCATGACGGGGCAAGCAGCACCCGAGGGAATGCAGGAGGCTTGGCGGTTGCTGGAAGAGTTACAGGCCTTGACCCAGGCGCAACAGGAGCTGTTGGATCGGTCGTTCCGGCAGTCGCAGGCGCTCGATCGCATGGAGTCAACACCACCGCAGCCATTTTCCTTCCGCCCATTCAGCCGTCAGGGGCAGGCCCCGACCGAGGATCCGCAGGTGTTGTCTGAGGTTTTGGCCGGTGCCGAAACCCAGGAGGCGTTGCGCCGTGAATTGGGCGAACTCATGCGGAGGCTAGGCGAACTGTCCGGCGATATTCCGCGGCCCTTGGGTGAGGCGGAACAGGCCATGCGCGATGCCGAGCGCGCTTTGCAGTCGCTCCAGCCTGGCGATGCCACCAGCCCCCAAGGGCGCGCCATCGACCAATTGCAACAGGGTTTGGATGGCTTCGCAGAACAGCTTGCCAGACAGTCCACCGGTTTCGGACGACCGACAATAGGTCAGGGGCAGGCCGGCCACGACGGGTTCGGGCGTGATCCACTCGGTCGGCCACTGCCCCGACATGGCGGTTTCGATACGGGGGATGTGGACATACCGAACCCTTTAGAGGTGCGGCGGGCGCGCGAGATTTTGGAGGAACTACGCCGCCGGTCGGGCGAGCGAGACCGACCAAAACTCGAACGGGACTACATCGACCGCCTCCTGCAGCAGTTTTAGCCGCTGTTCCGTCGGACCCGTGGTGGCAACAGACGACGGCGTGACGGTGCGCACCGGTCGTTATCATTGCCTGCACGCCGTGGGTCAAGATGGATCGGTTTGGGCCGTCGAGTATCAACCTCGATCCGGCGGCTGAGAGATGGACGTTTGACATACAGACTTGAAACTGCGTTGGTTTTTCGCTCGACTTAAATTGCTCGACAGTTGGTAAAACGCTAGCAAATCACTATGGGCGCAGCCAACCGGCGGATTAATACCCCTGGCGTGCATTGACGGCAGGTTCGGTTTCGGTGCTGAACGAGGAGCGCCGGCATCCCTGCCGGCTGGACCGCCGCCATCTTGGCGGCCGGCCGCTGGGCGTGGTCCGGGCCGGCT
>JANQJV010000295.1 GCA_028281465.1 Azospirillaceae bacterium
GACGGGCCGGGCCGACGGGGCGTCGGCGCTCCGGGATGTGGCCACGACCCGCCCAGAGGTTCATCCTCTGCGGGACGGCGGCAGACGGTGAGAACGAGAGCGTCTTCCGCTCACACTGGTTCGCGGAACCCGCTCTAGTTATTTGTTTTTCCAGCAAATCATCGTCGCAGATTGAGACAATCAGCTCGGGATTTGCTTTAGATATCTGCGTAACAATGCGACTCTGCGGCTCCCCCGGGATGGGTTACGGCGCCCTTCTCGGCGTCGCCAACCACCTGGGCGTACTTGTAGAGCGCGCCGGATTGGAAGTCGTGACGGCGCGGTTGCCATGCCTGCCGACGGGTGGCCAATTCTTCGTCGCTCAGCTCCACGTCAATGGTGCCGGCATCGGCGTCAATGACAATGATGTCGCCATCCTTCAGCAATCCGATCGGCCCGCCAACCGCGGCCTCCGGTCCGACATGGCCGATGCAGAAACCACGGGTCGCACCAGAAAAACGGCCGTCAGTGATCAGGGCTACTTTTTCTCCCATGCCCTGGCCATAGATGGCAGAGGTGGTGGACAACATCTCCCGCATCCCCGGGCCGCCGCGCGGACCTTCGTAGCGGATCACCAGGACCTCGCCTTCCTTGTAGTCGCGCCGGTCGACGGCAGCAAAGCAGGCCTCTTCACTGTCAAAGCAGCGTGCAACACCACGGAATTTGTGCGTCTTCAGGCCAGCCACTTTGACGATGGCGCCCTGGGTTGCCAGGTTGCCGCGCAGCCCTACCACACCCCCAGTCGGCGACAGCGGGCTGGTCACCGGGTGGATCACATCCTGGTCGGTGCGAAACCGAACACCGGCGAGGTTTTCCGCGATGGTCTTGCCGGACACGGTGAGACAATCGCCATGCAGATAACCACCGTCCAGCAGCGTCTTCATCAGCATCGGCACACCGCCAGCGTCAAACAAGTCCTTGGCAATATAGCGACCTCCCGGCTTAAGGTCGGCAATGTAAGGCGTGCGTTTGAAAATGGCACACACGTCATGCAGATCGAAATCTATGCCGCATTCGTGGGCAATGGCCGGTAGGTGTAACCCGGCATTGGTCGATCCGCCACTCGCCGCCACGACCACCGCGGCATTCTCCAGCGCCTGACGCGTGACGATATCGCGTGGACGGATTTGCTTTTCGACAAGCTTCATGACCGCCCGACCCGATGCTTCGGCATGCGCATCCCGTTCGCCATAGGTCGCCGGCGCCCCAGCAGACCCCGGCAAAGCAAGTCCCATCGCCTCTGAGACGCATGCCATGGTATTCGCCGTGAATTGGCCACCGCAGGCGCCTGCGCCTGGACACGCAACGCATTCCAGCTCGTGCAGTTCCTCGTCGCTCATCTCACCGATGTTGTGTTTGCCAACGGCTTCGAATACGTCGAGCACGGTGACGTCCCGGCCGCGGAATTTACCCGGCATGATCGAGCCGCCATACATGAACACGCCGGGCACATTGAGCCGGCACATGGCCATCATCATGCCAGGCAGGGATTTATCGCAGCCGGCCAGTCCGACGATGGCGTCATAGCAGTGGCCACGCATCGTGACCTCAACGGAATCGGCGATGATCTCACGGCTAACCAGCGACGATTTCATACCCGCGTGACCCATGGCAATGCCATCCGTCACGGTGATGGTGGTGAACTCGCGCGGTGTGCCGGCGTTCGCCTTGACCCCAAGCTTAACCGATTGGGCTTGGCGCTGCAGCGCGATGTTGCACGGTGCGGCCTCGTTCCAGCATGTGGCGACGCCCACGAGCGGGCGAGCGATCTCCTCGGCGCTCAGCCCCATGGCATAGAGATAGGAGCGGTGCGGCGCCCGCTCAGGACGTTGGGTGACGTGCCGGCTGGGGAGCTGCGACTTATCCCAGGTTTTGGCAGGTCGATCGCCGTAGGGCATGGCGGTTCCTCTAGACGTGGGCATGGGGATTCGACGGCACCGAGCCGCGGGCTGTTTGGCCCTGCAGTCTATCCGCGCTCGGTTAGCTTGCAAACGGTGGTATCGGCACGCCAGCCCCGCAAACGCCGGCGCCTCGCCGCTTCAGCCGCGGCGCGCTCGCCACGCTTCGAATTCCGCGAGCAACGCCTCATTCGGGGGATAGGTGCCGGCCAGGGGAGCACCCGCTTGAACCTTGCCGATGACGAATTCCTCCAGCTCTTCCCGGTCGGCCGCTGCCACCGCCACCTCCGCAGCCAGGGCGGCCGGGATCACCACGACGCCATTGCCGTCACCAACGACAATGTCGCCCGGCAGAACGGCCACACCGGCGCAACCAACCGGCACGTCGACGTCGATGACGAAGCGATGCGACGTCACCGGCGTCGCTGCCGTCCCCAGGCAAAACACTGGCAGTTCGATACCGGCAATGGCGGCAGCATCCGACACGCCACCGTCCAGGACCACTCCGGCCACGCCTTTGACCTTGAGATGGGTGGTCATGATATCGCCCATGAACGCGGTGCGGTCTTCTCCGCCCATGGCGACCACCAGAACCTCACCCGCACCGACCCGATCGACGGCCGCTGCTTGCAGGTTGGCCCGATCTCCCCGAGTCTGTGCCTCGACCAGGTCCTCACGGACGGGGATGGTGCGCACGGTAACCGCCGGCCCGGCGAACTTGACCGCCGTTGCGCTGAGGGGCCGCGGGCCGAAAAGGAACGTGTTGCGGTATCCCTTGCGCCACAGGGTGGAAACAATCGTAGGGACGGCGACCTGCAGAAACCGCCGGCGCACGTCGTCATCAAAAGGTGGGGTCGTCATCGAACTGGTCCTTTTTGGGGGTGTGGCCCATCGAACTTAGCCAGCGAGCCAGCCGCCATCGGCCATCAAACAGGCCCCTGTTGTGAAGGATGATTCGTCTGAGGCCAGAAAGAGCGCAGCCTTGGCCATTTCTTCAGCGGTCCCAAGGCGGCCCAGGGGATGGCGGGCCACGGAGCGTGCCATCGCCTTCGACGGTTCCTGCACCCGCGCGAAAGCGCGGCGCAACAACGGCGTGTCTATCGCCCCGGGAACGAGCACATTGACCCGGATGCCGTCGGCCGCATGATCCACGGCCATGCTGCGGGCCAGGCTGACCACGGCACCTTTGCTTGCCAGATAGGCCGCGTTGGACTGACCGCCGGCGAATGCGAGCTGGGAGCCGATCAGGATGACGGAGCCGCCACCGCGCTCGCGCATGGCATGGACCGCGGACCGGGCCCAAAGGAAACTTCCTGTGAGATTGGTCGTCAACACCGCGCTCCAGTCGGCCAGAGTCTCATCGACGACGCTTCGACCGGTCGACCACCCGGCGGCCGCAAGCAGCACGTCCATGCCGCCGAAGTGCGCAGCAATTGCCCTCGCGTGCGCGTGGACGGTGGATTCGTCACCGACATCGCCGACCAGCGCTAACCCGTCGTGACCATCGGCGCGCAACCGCTGCACCGTCGCCTCAGTCGCGCTCCTGTCGCGATCGACAAGGGCAATCCGGGCCCCTTCGGCCGCAAAGGTCAGGGCTGAGGCCTGTCCGATGCCTGAACCGCCGCCGGTGATGACAGCCACTTTTCCGCGTAGACGTCCGGTTCCCATTGGCTTTCTCCGCCATTACCATGCCGTCCTTCCGCACCGGCATAGCGCAGACTCCGTGACGCTATCCGGTCCCTTAATCTGCATTCAAGATTTAGAATGCGTCATCCCGACCGCTGGCACGCGGTTTGCTCCTGGCCGCGCGTCCGGTATTGAGAGTGCCCCCATGCCGACGACCCAGTCCTCGCCCCCTGTCGAACCGGTCCTGGCGGTACGCAACCTATCGGTTGCGTTCTATCTGCGTCGAAACATCGTAACTGCTTTGGACAACGTGTCGTTCGACATCCACCGAGGTGAAGTCCTCGGCATGGTCGGGGAATCGGGTGCGGGCAAGAGTGTCACCGGGGCCGCCGTGATCGGTCTGATCGACTCCCCCGGGCGGATCACGGGAGGCAGTGTCGAACTGCATGGGCAGCGGCTCGACACCCTGCCCCCGGAGGTGATGCGCCGCATTCGGGGGCGGCGCATCAGCATGGTGTTCCAGGATCCCCTCACCAGTCTGGACCCGCTCTTCACCGTCGGCGACCAACTGATCGAAACCATGCGGGCCCATCTCGATCTGACGCGGCGTGCCGCGCGCGATCGTGCTGTGGACCTCCTCGACGACGTGGGTATTCCCGCACCGGATCGGCGCGTCAACAGCTACCCGCATGAGCTTTCCGGCGGCATGCGCCAGCGTGTGGTGATCGCCTTGGCCCTCTGCACCGAGCCGGATCTGGTGATTGCCGACGAACCCACCACGGCGCTGGATGTTGCCGTGCAAGCTCAGATCATCGGCGTGCTCAAAGACCAGTGTGCCCGCCGTGGCACAGCGATCATGCTGGTGACACACGATATGGGCGTGATTGCGGAGATGGCGGATCGGGTTGCGGTTATGTATGCTGGCCGAATCGTTGAGATCGGTCGGGTACGCGATGTCATCGCCGATCCCCGGCACCCTTATACCCGAGGATTGATGGGAGCGATCCCGTCACTCGATGCCGAAACAGACCGGCTTGTGCAAATACCCGGCACCATGCCTCGTCTATCGTCTATCCCGAGCGGTTGCGCCTTTCATCCTCGGTGCCCGCATGCATTCTCGCCGTGCACGCGTCTGCGGCCGGCCACGATTGCGGATGCCGCCGGCCATACAGTCGCTTGCCATCTGGCCCACCCAGTGCAAGGAGCCCAGGCACCATGACCTCATTGCCCTTCGTGAGCGTGAGCAACTTAAGCCGTCGGTTCGATGTATCGACGCCTTGGGCGCGTCGGGTCTTCTTGCGCGAGCCACGCCAACGTCTGACCGCCGTCGACGCGGTAAGCTTCGACATCCATCGCGGTGAAACACTAGGCCTCGTTGGCGAATCCGGTTCCGGTAAATCGACCTTGGCGCGGTTGGTCGTTGGGCTTCTGGTACCCTCGGCCGGATCCGTGACCATCGATGGTGTCGCCATCACCGATCCATCGCAGACCTCACAAAGCCAGCGGCTGCGCCGGCGCATCCACATGATCTTCCAGAACCCCTATGCCAGTTTGAACCGACGCTGGCGTGTCGAGCGCATCGTCGCGGAACCGATCAAAGCGTTTGGATTGCTCACCGAGTCTGCCGACATCCGAGAACGCGTGGACGACTTGCTCCGGCTGGTCGGTTTGCACCCGGCCGACCGAACCAAATACCCTCACGAGTTTTCTGGCGGCCAACGTCAACGCATCGCTATAGCCCGCGCTTTGTCCTCCCAAGCCGACTTTATCGTTTGTGACGAACCTACGTCGGCCTTGGATGTTTCGGTACAGGCGCAGATCCTTAATCTGATGCGAGATCTACAGGATCGCTTGGGTCTTACATACTTGTTCATCAGCCACAATCTGGCCGTGGTCCGGCATATGGCCCGGCGCATTGGCGTCATGTATCTGGGCCGACTGGTGGAGATTGCCGATGGGCGGACCTTGTTTCGTCGCCCTGGACATCCGTATACGAAGATGCTCCTGGATGCGGTACCGGACATGACTGGCACTGGCGGCGCTCGCCCGCGTGTCTCAGGGGAAATCCCGAGCCCGATCCAGCCGCCATCTGGGTGCGCTTTCCATCCCCGATGCCCGCGTGCGTTCGACCGCTGTCGACACGAAACACCGTTTCACATCAATGGTGTGGCTTGTCATGCAGCGCAGACTGGGTGATGAACCGCGGTCTTCCGACCGAGGAAACGCTGGAGAAAAGACGCACGCCAGAAAGTCCGGTGCGCTCATACCCATGGCCCGCAGTGACGATAGGTTCGGTTTCGGCGCTGAACGAGGAGCGCCGGCATCCCTGCCGGCTGGACCGCCGCCATCTTGGCGGCCGGCCGCTGGGCGTGGTCCGGGCCGGCTGGA
>JANQJV010000240.1 GCA_028281465.1 Azospirillaceae bacterium
GTCGGCCCGAAGCGGAGACCCTGTTTTACCGGCTCTATTTGGCCAGACTGTCGGAGGATGTGGGCATGGCATACACGATGGAGCAATTCGTTCAGGAGACGGCCGAGATTTTGGCGCAGGACGACAAAACCGGCGTGCGTGAGGTGTTCCTGAAGAATGTACCGCCGGAGGTGCGCCTGCGTGGCCTCACGCCCGAAGATCGGGTGCATGGCCTCACACCCCAAGATCGGTTGCATGGCCTCACGCCCGAAGACCGGGTGCATGGCCTTACGCCCGAAGACCGGCTGCTTGGCCTCACACCCGAAGACCGGCTGCGCGGCTTGAGCGAAGACGAGCGCCGCCAGCTCAAGGCGCTGCTGGACAAAGGCGACTGAGCCACGGGCGACCGACCCCTTTCGCCGGCCTGTCCTAAGAATCAGCGACGGAGCGTTGCATCTCGACCGCCGACGTCATGCGATAGCATGTAAGGCCTGCCTTGATCCTGTTCTGTGTGGTGGTTCAAGCATGTCGATGGACACGGTCAACTGGCATCGCCTGTTCGGTATTGCCCTCACCGACCTGCTCAGCGACACAGGCTGGCGGGTGGAGCTGGAGCGGAACGTCGCCCTGGAAAGCCAGTTCCTCGACGTCGTCATCATCGAGCGGACGGACGGTGACACCACACCACCGGTTCCATTTGATCTTCCGGACGGGCTTGACGATCTGCGGGCGCATAATCTGCTGACGTTCAAATCCCGGCATCAGGCTTTGGACGGCTGGGCGATCGACGAGCTGGTGGGCCACTATGTCAACTATCGCAAACAGATGCGCCGCGGCGAGCGGCGGCTGCCGGAAACCGATTTCGGCCTGTTTGCGGTCTCGACACGGATGCCGCAGGAGCTTGTACAGCAAGGTTGCGTGAGGCCGACCAGTCAGGCGGGCGTCTTTGACATCCCTTGGCGTACGCGCCATATCCGGCTTGTGGTTCTGGGCGAGGTTGAGCAACACCCGCGCAATGCCGCGTGGGCGTTGTTCGCCACGCAGATGGCACGCATCCGCCATGGGGTGACCCATTACCGCTTTCGTCGGCCCGAAGCGGAGACCCTGTTTTATCGGCTCTATTTGGCCAGACTGTCGGAGGATGTGGGCATGGCATACACGATGGAGCAATTCGTTCAGGAGACGGCCGAGATTTTGGCGCAGGACGACAAGACCGGCATGCGTGAGGTGTTCCTGAAGAATGTACCGCCGGATGTGCGCCTGCGTGGCCTCACACCCGGAGATCGGTTGCATGGCCTTACGCCCGAAGATCGGTTGCATGGCCTCACGCCCGAAGATCGGTTGCATGGCCTCACGGCCGAAGACCGGCTGCTTGGCCTCACACCCGAAGACCGGCTGCATGGCCTCACGCCCGAAGACCGGCTGCGCGGCTTGAGCGAAGACGAGCGCCGCCAGCTCAAGGCGTTGCTGGACAAGAGCAACTGATCCGCCGCCTTTGAGTCGGTGTACCGACTTTCAAGGCAAAGCGACAGACCTTCAGCGCAACGCAATCCGTGCACGCTCGAAACAGCGGACACGAAGAAATTCACACTTGGCTCTACGCCTGTCATCGCCAGGTCAATGGTAAACGGACAATTGATTTGAGCAGAGGGCGGTCCGTCCGTGAGAGACGGGATCGGCACCAGCGGCGAGCGTCGTTGTCGACATGCCGGAGCATCAGCCGTTCTGACGCCGCCGCATCGCGGCCTCGAAGGCGTTCAGCGTGGCACCGGCGCCCATGTCGTGTTTGCGCAGGACCTTTTGGATCGCCACCAGGCACTCGTCGCGCAGGCGTTCCAGGTCGCGGATCGAGCGTCCGGCGGCCTGTTCGGCGGTGCCGTCGGCAAAGCGGTCGATGATGGTTTCGGTCAGGGTCGGTGCCTGCAGGTGCGACCATGGCGAATCCAGGCACGGGCCAAATTGGCGCATGAAGTGCCGCGCCCCGCCCGCTCCGCCGGCGATCATGTAGATTTGGTTCATACCCATCACCGCCCAGCGCAGGCCCGGGCCATAGACGATGGACTGGTCCAGTTCGTCGGTGGTGGCGACGTCGTCGTTCAGAGCATGCAGAATTTCGCGCCACATGGCCTCCTGCAGCCGATCCGACAGATGGCCCGGCACTTCCTTGCGCACCATCAGCGGGTGCATGCCGATGCCGGCATAAAACCGGCGTGCCGCCGCCTTGACCGCCTCCGACGTCGCCGCGCCGCCGACGATCTCGACCAGCGGGCATAGATAGACCGGGTTGAACGGATGGCCGACGACGAAGCGCTCGGGGTGGGTCATCCCCGCCTGCAGCTCCGACGGCATGAAGCCCGAGGTGCTGGAGGCGATGATCACGTCGGCCGGCGTGGCGGCGGCGATGGGGGCCAGGGCGGCGTGTTTGATGTCCAGCACCTCCGGCACGCTCTCCTGGATGACGTCGGCCGCGGCGGCCATCTCCAGGGCATCGGTGGTGAAGCGCAACCTGCCCTTGGCCGGCATGGGGATGCCCTCGGTCAGCGCTTCCAGCGACGGCGCCGCCGTCTCCACCGCGCCGCGCAGCCACTCTTCCATCGTCGGGTCGCGGTCGGCGGCGATGACGTCCAGGCCGCAATGCAGCGCCCGGGCGGCCCAACCGCCGCCGATCACGCCGGTGCCGAGCAGGCCCAGCGTCTTGACCTCACGCATGGTGGTTTTGCTCCCGTGTCATGGTGTTTTGCGCCGGATACCGATCGGCCCGGCCCGTCGATCCGGTGGGGCCGAGACCAGGGTGGCCAGCGTCGCGCGCATTGTCGCCGGCATCTCCGTCACCCGAGGTGTCGGGCGCTGCAGCACATGGACATGCAGGCCTTCGCTCAGCGCGGCTGGTTCCGGATCGTCTCCGGCATACAGGGTCTGGACCACATGCAGCCGTTTGGCGTCGAAATCCACCACCGTGGTCTCGACCCGCAGTGTCGCCTCGGCCGTGACTTCGCGCAGGTAGAACCGATGGTCCTCGACCACGTAGAGCGTACCGCCGGTCTCGGCCCGATAGGCGGCGTCGATGCCGATGATGTCCATGAGGCCGTCGACGGCAAGGCTGAACACCAGGCCATAGTAGGCGTCACGCAGATGGCCGTTGTAGTCGATCCACGACGGATCGACCGGGCAGGTCATGACGGCGCCAAGGGTCACGGGGGCAGGGGTCACGGGGGCGGCGTCCTCGCTCCGATATGTCGCTTGATGGACGCATTTTGTATCACGGGCCTTCCCGCCTGGCGATTATGGTCTTGCTGGGACAGTGGTAAACGGGGGTGACGGATGACGACCCTGGACTGGCACGCGGCGCGTCGTGGCCTGCCTGTACTCGATGGCAGTGCCGAAACCGGCGCCATCGACGTCAAAGCCGTGCGGCAATACCGGCAGGCACGGTTGCGCCTGGAAATGCGGCGCCAGGGCATCGATGCTGTCATCCTGTCTGATCCCGTCAACATCCGCTATGCCACCGGCACGCGTAACATGCAGGTGTTCAGCATGCGCAACGGGCCGGCGCGCACGCTGGTGTTGACCGCTGGCCGCTCGGTCCTGTTCGAATTCACCGGCTGTCTGCACTTGGCTGCCGGGTTCGAGACGGTGGACGAGGTACGCCCCAGCCTCACCGCCAGCTATGTCGCCGCCGGTCCGGACATCGCCGCGCGGGAACGCCAGTGGGCCGCCGCCATGGCGGATCTGATTGCCGAAATCACCGGCGGCCGGGATACGGTCGTGGGTCTGGAACGCATCAATGCCGGTGCCGCCATCGCGCTCAAGGAACAGGGCGTGACCATCGTGGACGCCCAGGCGCCGGTGGAACGGGCCCGCGCCATCAAATCGCCCGAAGAAGTGACTTGCGTGGTCGCCTCCCTGCGTGCCACCGAAGCCGGCGTGGCCAGGCTGCGTGGCGCCTTGAAACCCGGCATCACCGAAGCGGCGCTGTGGTCGGTGCTGCACCAGGCGGTCATCGAGCAGAACGGCGACTATTGCGAAACCCGCCTGCTCAACAGCGGCCCGCGCACAAATCCCTGGTTCCAGGAGACCGGCCTGCGCGTGATCCAGGCGAACGAACTGGTGGCGCTGGACACCGATGTCGTCGGCTGCCACGGCTACTACGCGGATTTCTCGCGCACCTTCCACGCTGGGCCGGACCGTCCGACGCCGGCGCAAAAGGCCTTGTATCAGGCTGCCTTCGAGCAGGTGCAGCACAACATGGGTCTCTTGAAGCCCGGGCTGAGCTTCCGCGACTATGCCGAGCAGGCTTGGGACATCCCGGAGCGCTACATCGCAAACCGCTACTACCTGTCCGCCCACGGTTGCGGCATGACCGGCGAATACCCGTATCTCTATCATCGCGCCGATTTTCCGGCCGCCGGCTACGACGGCATTATCGAGGCCGGCATGGTCTTGTGCGTCGAGAGTTTCATCGGCGAGGCCGGCGGCGGCGAAGGCGTCAAGCTCGAACAGCAGGTCCTGGTCACCGATGACGGCATCGAGGTCTTGTCGCAGTTTCCTTTGGAGTCCTCTTTTTTCGAGTAGCTGTTCAATGCCGACGACCGATGCCCCCGGCCGGCACCCAGCGGCGATGCGGTAGCACAGACTGGCAAGGATGCGCCGCACGCGTCAACGGGAGCGAGATCGGGGTTCTGTCGCGAATTCCCGTCGCGATGTCGTTTTTTGAAAAGCGGCTCGGACAGAAAGGTTAATGGCTGTGTGTGCGTATCGAGGAATCGAACGGATTGAATTGGCGCAGATCGGCCGATTTTGCGCCGTCGCCTCGGTTCTTCCCATTTAACAAATATTGCTGCGCCGGGATAAATATGCAGCACTCCGAATGCGGCTCTGCAGAAATTTCAGAGGCAAGGGTTCGAACGGGCTCTTGATTTCTGGACGGAAATCAACGAGTTTGTGGGTGGTCGGGTAAGCGACCTTTCTCCCAATAGCATAACGGTTCCGCTTCCAGGGTCGGCGTTGGACGGTTGGTCCAAACGGTCGATACGACGTGGATCAAGGCGTCGGAAACCGGCAAGGCGATACTCGGGTCGATGCGCCCCGGTTATCGCCTGGCCAGTTTTTCGATCGGGCCCGAGGTGAGCCCGTGATTTGTGTGGAGGCGATGATGGACCGGGACGCCTGGATTCGCGCATATCGGAACAACGCCGCCTCCTGGCCGGCGCTCCTTGTGGTTTATGCCATCCTGGTCGGCGCCATGGTGTTGTCCGGCATGGCGATTACATGAGTGGAGAGACATCGCTCCCCTCCCTCCCGGAGAAGAGGTGTTTCGCCTTGAGCGACGATTGCTCACCCGCCCCTGCGGCCAGAAGAGCGCCGCGATTGCCCCAAGCCCGAACGGCGGCGCAAAACCGTAAGGTCGGTGTCGGCGCAGAGCACCGACCTCACGGTGGGCTATCGGCACCAGCCTCACGCCTCAAGAGAGCCCCAACAGGGCCCGGCCCGGTCTGGACGACAGGGCCCGGCTTTGAAAGCTGGGCGGAATTCGTTTGAACGATTTGGATTGGCCCGTGCGCCATGTCGATGGTCGATCACCGGACCGGCGATGATCGCCCCTCCCTGTCATCATACCTTGGCTGCTTCGCCGATGTTGTCGACCCCGCGTTCCTCCAGCAGCGTGGTCAACCAATTCGGGTCCATCTCTGGCACCGATGACAATAGCAGGTCAGTGTAGGGGTGGTGCGGCGGGGTGAACATCTCCGTCTTCGGCCCCTGCTCGACCACGCGGCCTTTCTGCATCACCACGACATGGTCGGCGATCGCCCGCACGGTGGCCAGGTCGTGGGTGATGAACATATAGGCCAGGTTCAACTCGTCCTGCAGCCGGTCCAACAGTTTGAGGATGCCTTCGGCCACGAGCTGGTCGAGCGCGCTGGTGACCTCGTCGCAGATGATGAAGGCGGGCTCGGCCGCCAGGGCCCGGGCGATGCCGATACGCTGCTTCTGCCCGCCAGACAATTCCGGCGGATAGCGATGGTAAAACTTCGACGGCTCCAGTTCGATCAGGTCGAGCAGTTCGTCGACGCGGTTCTTGAGCTTGGCGCCCTTGAGGCCGCCGTAGAACTCCGCCGGCCGCCCGATGATGTCGCTGATGCGCACCTTCGGGTTCAGCGCCGTATCCGCCATCTGATAGATCATCTGGGCCTGGCGGAGCTGCTCCTTGGTGCGGTCGCGGTAGCGCGGCGGCAGCGGCGTGCCGTTGAACAGAATCTGACCCGTCAACGGCGGTAGCAGCCCGGTGATGCAGCGCGCCGCGGTCGATTTCCCGGAGCCGGATTCACCGACCACCGCCACGGTCATGCCGGCATGGACGGCGAACGAGACGTCCTCCAGCACCTTGGCATCGCCGTAGGCGGCATCGATCCCTTGCACCGAAATCACGGGAACCGCGTCGTCCCCTGGCGGGGATTTCTGCTCGCGCCGGAAGCTGCGCACCGCCCACAGGCTCTTGGTGTAATCCTCCTTGGGGCTGTCCAACATGGATTCGGTCGCCGCTTCTTCGACCTCGTGGCCCTTGAGCAGAACCTTGATCTTGTCGGCCATCTGCGCCACGACGGCCAGATCGTGGGTGATGTAGATGGCCGCGGTGTCGAACTGCTCGACGATGTCGCGGATCGCCGCCAGCACCTCGATCTGTGTCGTCACGTCCAGGGCCGTGGTCGGTTCGTCGAAGATGATCAGGTCGGGCCGGCACGCCATGGCCATGGCGGTCATGGCACGCTGCAACTGTCCGCCGGATACCTGGTGCGGGTAGCGGAAACCGATCTCTCCCGGATTGGGCAGACGCAGGCGCTCGTACAGCTCCATGGCGTCTTCCTGCGCTTCGAGCCGCTTCTTGATGCGGTAATGCAGGGGCGCCTCGGTGTGCTGATCGATGATCTTGTGCGCCGGGTTGAAGGAGGCGGCGGCCGACTGCGCCACATAGGCGATGCGGGAGCCGCGCAAGGCCCTGAGCGCCGATTGCGGCGTCGTCGTCAGCTCCATGCCATCGAACTCGACCGAGCCGCCGGAAATCCGGCAGCCGTCGCGGGCGAAGCCCATGGCGGCGAGACCGATGGTGGATTTGCCGGCGCCGGACTCGCCGATCAAGCCCAACACCTCGCCGCGATGCAGGGTCAGATTGACGCCATGGACGATCTCGATCCACGTCTCGTTGGAAAATCCTTCGATCCGCAGGTCTTCGATCCGCAGGAGTACTTCCTTCTTCTTGCTTGGCATCGTCCCTACTCCTTCAGACCGGACGACCGGAACAACATCCAGTCGACGACGAAATTCACGGCCACGGTCAACAGGGCGATGGCGCCGGCCGGGATCAGCGGGGTGATGTCGCCGAAGGAGATCAAGGTGGCATTTTCACGCACCATGGACCCCCAGTCGGCCGTCGGCGGCTGGATGCCCAGGCCTAGGAACGACAAGCCGGCGATCAACAGGAACACGAAACAGAACTCCAGGCCGAACTCGGCGATCAACGGGGCCGTCGAATTGGGCAGAATCTCCTTGCGGATCAGATACCAGGTGCCCTCGCCGCGCAGCTTGGCCGCTTCGATGTAATCCATCACCACCACATTGCCGGCCACCGCCCGGGTGAGGCGAAACACGCGCGGTGAGTAGATGATGGCAACGATGATGACGAGAATGGCCAGGTTGGTGCCGAAGATGGAGAGCATCAGGAGGGCGAAGATCAGCGACGGCACGGACATGATGATGTCGGCAATGCGGCCCATGGCCTGATCGAACATGCCGCCCTTGGTGGCGGCGTAAAGCCCGGCCAACGCGCCCATGATGAACGCCAGCGCGGTGGCGGCGAGCGCCAGGCCCACGGTGTTGCGCGCGCCGTAGATCAGGCGGCTGAAGATGTCGCGGCCGAGCTGATCGGCACCCAGCAGCAGGTTTTCATCCGGCGGGGCGAAGGCGGAGGAGATCACTTCGGCTTCGCCGTACGGGGCGATCAGATCGGCGAAGACCATGGCGATCGCACAGGTGAAGATGACGAACAGGCCGAAGGCGGCGGTCAATGGGGCCGTGCGCAGCTCTTTGGCCGTCTCCGGCGGCGCGATCGTTACCAGAAACTCCCGGAACGCATAGGACGTGCCGGCGGCCAGCGCGATCAGTCCGGCGCCCACGGTGACGAACCACAGCGCCGGGGCGCCACCGATGATCCCCATCACGAAGGAAACCAGGGTCAGCGAGAACAGGAGCAGGAAGAGTGAGCGCTGCTTGAAATGGGCGGCCAGGCACGAGGCGCCGATCAGCATGGCATAGTAGCCAACGACGAAATAGCTCATGGCTTGGCTCTCACTTCGGATGGCGGAGGCGCGGATTGGTCAGGATGGCTCCGACATCGGCGGCCAGGTTGAGCAGGATGAAGGTGGCCGCAAAGATCAGGCAGCACGCTTGAACGATGGGGAAGTCGCGTTTGGAAACCGCATCCACCAGCAACTGTCCGATGCCCGGGTAGACGAACACGACCTCGACCAGGACGACGCCGGTGACCAGATAGGCGAGATTGAGCGCCACCACGTTGATGATCGGAGCCCAGGCGTTGGGCAACGCATGGTGCACGATCACCTTCCATGGCGGTGCGCCCTTCAGGCGGGCCATCTCGATATAGGGCGAGGCGAGCAGGTTGATGATCGCTGCCCGGGTCATGCGCATCATATGCGCGACCACCACCAGCACCATGGTCAAGGCGGGTAAAAACGTCCGGTGCAGCAATTCGAGGAAACTGAGGTCGCCGCTCAGGCGCGCAATCGCCGGGAAGGCCCCCATGTTGACGGCAAAGACCAGGATCAGAATGTAACCAAGGAAGAACTCGGGTGAGGAAATCGCCGTCAAGGCCAGAATATTGGAAACCCGGTCGAACAAAGTTTCGCGCAGGAGTGCTACGATGATGCCGAGGATGATCGCCACGGGCACGGCGATCACGGCGGCGTAGGCGGCCAGAAACAATGTGTTGGTGAAGCGTCCACTGATCGCCTCGCTGACCCGCTCGCCGGAGACGAGCGAGGTGCCGAAATCACCGACAAGCGCACCGGATAGCCATTGCAGGTATCGCACCGGGGCGGGTTGATCGAGGCCAAGCTTCTCGCGCAAGGCCGCCAAGTTTTCTTCGGTCGCGCCCTGGCCCAGCACGGCCTGGGCGATATCGCCAGGCAGCATTTCCACGGCAAAGAAGATCAGGATCGAGATTGCGAAGAGCGTCAGCAATCCTAACCCCAAGCGTTTCAAGACAATGATGATGACAGGACTCATGAGAAGGCTCCCGACCCCCGGGAAACGGGCATGATGGCAAAGCTGGCGCTTTGGGACGCGGCCGAATTGGGGGTGGACCGGACCGCAGGATCGCGAGGCAAGGCACCGGCCGACGCACCCCTCACCCCCACCCCTCTCCCACCGGGAGAGGGGCTTTGCCATGGCCTTGAGAGGAACGGGCGGCGGCGGGCCGGAGTCAGGCCGAGAACCACCACCGGCTGGCCCAGCGGGCCCCGTCACATTCCCAGCTTGACGCCACCTGCCCGCCGTGTTCGACGCCGCCGCCGCGGGCATAGACGAAGTTGTTGAACAGCGGGATGATGGTGCCGCCGTCATCACGGGCGAGCTGGCACATTTCCTCGTACATGGCCGCCCGGCGGGCTTCGTCCAGTTCGGATTTTGCCTGCAGCAGCAGCTCGTTGAAGCGTTCGTTCTGCCAGAAGCTCTCGTTCCAGGCCGCATCGGCCTTGTAGGCCAGGCTGAACATCACGTCCGGCGTCGGGCGGGCGCCCCAGGACACGAGCGTGAACGGCTTCACCAGCCAGACATCCGAATAGTAGCCATCGTTCGGCTCGCGGACGACGTTGACGGTGATGCCGGCCCGTTTGGCCTGTTGGGCGTACAGCACCGCCAGGTCGACGGCACCGGAATAGACACTGTCCGCCGTGCTCAGATTGACCGTCAGGCCCTCGGCGCCAGCCTTGCGTAGCAACGAACGCGCCTGGTCCGGATCGTAGGGACGCTGCGGGATCGAGGCCGGCCAATAGGGCATGTTGGGGGCAACGTGGAAGTCGTTGCCGATGGTGGCAGCCCCGAAGGCGATCTTCTCGATGATTTCTTCGCGATTGATGGCCAGTTTCATGGCGTTGCGCACGTCGACGTTGTCGAACGGCGCCTTGTTGCAGTGCATCGGCATGGTGATCGCCGCGGCACTGGGCACGTTGTCGATCCTGATGTTCGGGTTGCGCTGCAGGAGCGCCATGGTCTTGAGTTCGATCAGGCTGATGGCGTCCACATCGCCGGTGATCAGGCCGGTCAGCCGGGCGTTCGGGTCGTTGAGGATGAGCAGTTCGATTTCGTCGAACCAGGCGCCGGTGCCGTGCCAGCCGTCATGCCGGGAGAAATGGGCCCGGACACCGAACTCCATTTCCTCCAGCTTGTACGGGCCGCAGCCGATGCCCGACTGCCAATCGATGCTGCCATCCTCATTCGCCGGTAAAATGGTGAAGTGGTAATCGGTCATCAGCCAGGGCAGATCGGCGTTGCCGGCCGCCAGCGTGACCACCACCGTGTGATCGCCGTCGGCGACGATGTCGACCACGTCCTTCAGCAATGCGGCCGCGGCCGAGGTGGTTTTTTCACCCCGATGGTGATTGAGGGAAGCAACCACGTCGTTGGCCGTGACCGGCCGGCCATCGTGGAACGTGGCGTTCGGGTTCAGCTCGAAGGTCCATTCGCTGGCATCGGCGCTGGCCGACCAGGCGGTCGCCACATCTGGGCCGAGCGCGTTGTCCGGTTCGATCAGCGTCAGGTAGCTGCGGTGGGTGTGCGCCACATGAATCATCTGGCGCGTCAGGTAAGTACCGGGATCGTGCGAGTCGGAGGTGTTGCCGTCGTGCATGCCCATACGCAAAGTGCCGCCCCGGCGGGGTTGGGCGGCGGCGGTTCTGGTCCACATTCCCGTGGCCGTTGTCGCGGCGACGCCGGCCGCGAGCGCATGGTGCATGAAATTGCGGCGCGACAGTTGACCCTGCCGGGCCGCCTCTGCCAGGCGATCCATCAGGTCTGTCTTCGCTGGGTCGGTCATGAATCCTCCACTTCGGTCCTGTGTCGCCCCGCACACGGGGTTCAGTTTTTTGCGGGTCAGCTCTGCAGGGCATTCAGTTGACCACAGGTTCCACGCTTGAACAAGGCCAGTGGCTGGGAATAGCCGGAAGGTTAGGGAAAAAGTCGTAAGCATGCGCGCGGAGCTTTGGACATTACCTTTGAATTATGCCAGATTGGTCGCGCGCCTTCGCGGACCGAATGCCTAGAAAACGGCTTGATGGCACCCCTTGACGAAAAATCGGACCTCGCTGATTCCATCTCGGAACGCACACATGACCCGAACGGTCCTGTGGCTTTTTCGGTCGTGGCCTGTCGAGCCGTGCGTCTTGCATCGGAGCGCCGGACCTGTTGTCGGCCCGAGGGCTGCGACAGGTGCGGACGTGCCACCTAAATCCCCACCCGATGGACGAGAGGGTCACCGCCCATCCGAATACGTCCGCTCCGCCTTCGCCAAGTCCTCCGGCGTGTTGATGTTGAAGAACGGGTCGATCGGGTCGGTGCCGTAGTCGGCGTTGGCGACACGGTACCGTCCGGTCCAGGCGTCGATCTTGCGGCCGGCTTCCTCGATCAGGTAGGCGCGCAGGGCGCTGCGCAGGGCGACCGGCCACAGGCCGATCACCGGATGGGTGCGGCCGGCGGAACGGGCGCAGCCCAGATCGGCCGCCTCGGCCGCGCGCGCCGCGTGCAGCCGACTGACCAGATCGGCCGGCAGGAACGGCCCATCCGTGGCGGCGCTGGCGACCCAGGCGATGCGGCCGTCGGTCTCGGCGGCCCAGTCCAGGGCGGCCAGGATGCCGGCGAGCGGGCCGGCGTAACCCTCGACCGTATCGGCGATCACGGGAATGCCAAGCGCCGCTTCAGCCAAGCGCGCCGGATCGCCGTTGGCGTTGAGCACCAGGCCGTCCACCTGTGGCCGCAGCCGCGCCAGCACATGGACGAGCATGGGCCTGCCGGCCAGCGGTATCAGGGCTTTCTCGCGGCCACCCATGCGCCGCGACAAGCCGCCGGCCAGCACCACGCCGAGAGTCTTGCCGCCTGCCGTCGTCATGTGTCGTCCTTCTCGGCCGCGCCGGCGGTCCCGTCTTGCACCGGCGTATCGAACACCACCCGCTGCTGACCGGACAGCACCAGGAACCGCTTGCCGCGGGCCCGGCCAACAAGGGTCAGTCCGGCCTCGCGCGCCAGCGACACGCCCCAGGCCGTGAAGCCGCCACGCGAGATCAGGATCGGGATGCCCATGTGCACCGTCTTGATCACCATCTCCGAGGTCAGACGGCCGGTGGTGTAGAAGAGTTTGTCGTGCACGGTCAGGCCGTGCCGATAGATGTAGCCGGCCACCTTGTCGACCGCATTGTGCCGGCCGACGTCCTCCATGTAGAGCAAGGGGGTTGCCTGGTGGCACAGCACGCAGCCGTGGATGGCGCCGGCGGTCAGATACAAGGACGGGGCGGTGTGGATCGCCTTGCTGAGCGGTGGCAGCCAGGACGTGCGCAGCACGGCCTCGGGCGGCAGGCGGACGGCTGCGAAGTTTTCCAGGACGTCGCCGAAGGCCGTGCCTTGGGCGCAGCCCGAGGTCAGCGTCTTTTTCTTCAGCTTGGTTTCGAAATCGGTTTGCCGGTCGGTGCGCACCACCACCGCCTCGACCTCCTCGTCATAGTCGATGGCCGTGACCGTGTCCTCCGGCCGCAACATGTTTTGATTGAGCAGGTAGCCGAGCGCCAGATACGTTGGGTAGTCGCAGATCGTCATCATCGTGACGATCTCCTGGCCGTTCAGATACAAGGTCAACGGCCGTTCGACCGGCACCGCGGTCTCGATCTCGGCCCCCGTGTGATCGCGTCCGACCACGCGTTCGGTCAGCCGCGGGTCGTCGGGATCGGGGCGGATGGTGAAGGCGTCCATGCCGGGCCCGCCGCGTCGTCAGTACAGGGGGGTCGGAAAGTGGCGGATCGGGACGTCCGCCCCAGCCGGTTCGGGTGGCGCATGCGGCGGACGGACGACGAAGCAATCGGCCCAGGCCAGACGACTGACCATGGAACTGTCCTGCTTGGAGGCCGGTGTGACCGTCAATTGACCGTCGGCATCCCGCGCCAGGGTGGCGCGCGCGTATTCCTGGCGCCTGTCGTTGGCCGGCATGGCCGCGGTGAGCCGGGCCGTGGTTTCCAGGGTGGTGGTGTCGTCCGGTAAGCCTTGCAATGCCCGCAGCAGCGGATGCAGAAACACGGCGCTGCACACCATGGCCGAGACCGGGTTGCCGGGAAAGCCAAGCACGCGGGTGTGCCCCAGCCGGCCGAAGAACAACGGTTTGCCCGGGCGCATGGCGATCTTCCAGAACGCTGCCGTCATGCCCAGGTCGGTCAGGACCCCCTGCACCAGGTCATGCTCGCCCTCCGATGCGCCGCCGGTGGTGACCAGAACGTCGGCCGTGCCGACATCCGCCAGGCAGGCCGCCAGGGCCGCGCGCGTGTCGGCGGCAATGCCCAGATGGCTGGCGCTGCCGCCGGCGGAGTCCACGAAGGCGGACACGCCGATGCCGTTGCAGCCGACGATCTGTCCGGGCGCCACCGGGTCGCCGGGCATGACCAGTTCATCCCCGGACGACAGCACCGCCACCCGCGGCCGTCGCCGGACCGTCAGCCACGGCACGTTCATGGCCGCGGCCAGAGTCAGGTCGCGCGCCGACAATCGGCGCCCGGCCGTGAGGCCGACCATGCCGGTGCCGAAATCCAGCCCGGCGGGGCGGACGAACCGACCCGGCGCGGCCCTTTCCAGGACCCTCACCCGGCCGTTCCCCTCGACCTGCGTGTTCTCCTGGATGACGATGGCATCGGCGCCGTCCGGCACCGGCGCACCGGTGAAGATCCGTACCGCCTCGCCCGCCCCGACCGTGCCGGCAAACACCTGGCCGGCCGGCACGGCGCCGATCACGGTCAACACGGCTGGCGGATCGCCGACGTCGGCGGCGCGCACGGCGTAGCCGTCCATCGCCGAGACGGCGGCGGGCGGATGGGTCAGGCGCGCCGGCACGTCTGCGGCCAGCACACGCCCGAGCGCTTGAGGCAAGGCCACGATTTCAGTGGCAACAGGATCGACCGCCGCGCAGATGCGGGCGACGGCCTCGGCAACGGAGATCACGGGTCGCTCGCTGGCCAGGGGACAGGCGCCGGATCGGCGCACCCGATGCTACACAGGCGCTTCAGGCCGCCGCAACCGGCGTTTCGGTCTGATCGTCTCTCCGTTCGAATTCTCGACCTCGCGCCTCATGTAAGGACCCTGCAGACCCAGCGACAGCACCCGCTAGCCCGTCAGGCTAATGATCCTTATGGGATCATACAATGTATCGAAAACTCCTACGGCCATCGTGGACAAGTCACGGCCGAGATTCTCGCACTGTAGATAGTAAATATAACGCATAAATTCTAACAAATATCAAGCAGTATATTTGGTCTTAATCCAACGCTTTCCGGACAGTTTGGGCATGGATGAGTACGGAAGGTCAAAATCGCTTTTGATGCCTGAATCGTCCCCTACGGCTGCACGATCACTTACCGCTACCCGCCGCCCACGGCGCTCAAGCTCGCTTTGGGCAGCGCTGAGCTGTCTCACGAAATCGCTCTCGGTGACCCGCTTCATGTTAACCCCCTGCCGCAAATAGGCGCAACTTGGTGTGTATTGCAATCTCCGTCCCGATTTTCGAACAATAGTCGATAAGCAGATCGTAGTACTGACGTACTGCTCCATTAAGCGCAACATTGTAAGCGCAACATTGGCCCCAAAGTCAATAACCTTCAACTTGACGCGATCAGAACTCAGTGTGCGCAATGGAATTCCTCGCCCGTGCGAGTTCCACTCTTTAGGATCGCCCAAAAGTTCCGCAATGTTTCTGGCGCGCTCTTCCTTGTATTGATCACTGACTGGTTCATCTCTCGTTTCTGTGCGCTTCCAGTTTCTAAATTTATACTTCACAAGCCATTTCTGTATCAGGTCGACAGAGTGCTGCCTTGCCTGCTCAAGCGCAAAAAGCTCTGCCGGATCGAACTTTCTGACCAGAAACTCAAGCTCAGCTTCGGAGATCGGATCATTCACAATCTTTACTTTTCGTTATAAGCTCATTGGACTTTTCCAAATAGCCTAGGCCAGGAACCCACCTTCCTTCGCGATTCCTAATCTGCGGGTCTATTGGGCCAAGCACTGAATAATAATCCATATAAATGTCATCTCCTGAAAGAGTAAGAACTGTTCCTGCCGAATAAGCAAAGTTTGGAATAACAAACGCCACATAGTCAAAATGGTGCCGAAATACGTCGCTGATCCTCTCAACAACTTCGATAGACCCACCGCTGGTCTCAAGTACCACTGCCAATCTATCTCTACGGTCCGACAAGGCCCTTTGCCGTCCATCCCGATCGGCACCTGTCTCACCATACAGAAGACCAGGGAGGCAGGCTAGCCGTGATTCAGGGGGGCCGTGCGGAGCCTTAATACCAACGGCCCGAAACACTGACCGGTCCTCAGGCCGCCCTATTTCGGAGCGCCG
>JANQJV010000244.1 GCA_028281465.1 Azospirillaceae bacterium
CGGCGCTCCGAAACACGGCGGCCCGAAGACCGGTCATTGCTTCGGGCCGTTGGTATAAATGGTCGTAACAATGAGCCGTGACGCGGTGTTGCCGTTGACTCCACCATCCACCAGCCCATTGCCATCATGGTCGGCGGCTACGCATACTGTCATTTTGGTCACCGAGGCGATTGCGCCGGACATCGTCACCAACGGACGGACCTGATCTCGCAATCACCCCGACCTCGTCTGTCTGTCCTACCGCTTCGCTGCTTGAACACATCTGTGCTATCGCTTCGCTGCTTGAGCACAGTTGCTACACGCAGCAAGCTGGTCCCACCGGCTTTCACTTTTCCTGACCGGTGAAGAAATCAATCTGCCAACGCAGGTCGCTCTCGCTTAGCGGATATTGGTCAGCAGATTTGGACTTCAGCACCTTCTGGTGCGGAATCTGAGCCAATTGAAGTTGGGCCTGACGCGCGAACGCAGAACTGAGTTCAGCATACCACGACAAGGCACAGATGGCACGCGGGCTGCGCGACGCGACGATACGATCGACGACTTCAAACCTGAGGCCGGTTAACTCCGCCAAGCTGGCCAACACGAAGGCACGATCTCCTTCGCCCAGTGACTTGGTCAACAGGGTTTCCGTCAGTTTTCCCTGCTTGGCGAGCTTCCTGGCGCGGTCCGATGGACGTTCTTTGGCCTTGTCCTCGCCATTCGCCGCCTCGTCTCTGAACCAGTCTTCACCCGGCAAAGCTGCTTTGGGCGGCTTGGCCGAAGCGGTTTCAACCCAATCCTCCCCAGGCAGCGGAGCCGACGTGACCCGGCCGCGGTCCCAGTCTTCCCCAGGCAAGGGTGCCGGCGAGACCCGCTCTCCGTCCTTCCCAGGCAGGGACGTGCCATTGCCACGGACCGATGTCGCCTGATCCACCGTGTTCAAACGCGTCCGCACGGTTTCGGCCAAGCGGTCCAGGGTCGTGGCGTCAAGGTCGGTGCGCCGACGCAGTTGCTTCACCAGGGACTCGGCAACGAACTCGGCGAGGCGTAGAGCAGCGCGGGCCGGTAGATGGGGTCGCGACACCAACGGCTGGTGCCAGGGTTCATGGAGTGGTGCCTGATCGATCACACGGTCCAAAGTCTCTTCGCGGATTTGCGCGCTGTCGTTCCTCAGCAGAGCGGTCACGGCTTCAGCATCATTACTGGCGACAATGGCGTCACTCACCAGGATAGACACCGTCTCGCGTTGTGCGATGGCTGCGATAGCGCCCTGGGCCGGACCTGAGATGATGATTTCCACCAGATCATCATCGGTCAGTATCGGTGAGTGCCGGAGCACCGGTCCGGCCACCGAGATCTCGACGTCGCGCGCCAGCCCGTTGATCAGCGATCGCGGTACATTGGGCACCCCTTTCAGTGTCTCCGACAGCACACGCCGGACTTCGATTGCCTGGTCTTGGGCCAGTTTGTGAACGATGTCGAGAGTGAGGCGTTCGATCTGGCCGACCTGTCGCGCCGACATGCCCGGCAAGACCCCGGCCAGTTTGTCTGCCAACCGCGAGCGGACGCCAGCGTCCCGGTCCGAGGCGAGGATGTGATCAGCCTGACGCGGCGTGCCCTGATTGCGGGCCACGAGCCGTCGCACTTCGGCGGATTCGTCGTTTGCAAGAAAATACAAAAGTTCCGGCCGGACCCCGTCGGTCCCGGCGACACGCAGGCGATCGGCAACATTGCCGCTGGCGATGAGCTGCTTGGCCGTGTCGTATGCCAAGCCGCCGGTCTCGGATGCCATGGTGACAGTTCCTGTGGATGTGCCTTTACGTTAAAAGAGTTGGCGGAGCGATCGCATAGGCGTTCTTCCCGCCCCGCTTTGCCGCATACATGGCCTGGTCAGCACGGTCGATCAATCCGATACAATCCTCCCCACTGTGCGGCCGATAAACCGCAATGCCGATAGACAGGCCGAGCGGCTTGTCCGGCGACGCGGACAGGTGGCCGAGACCGGCAATCCCTTGGAGCAATCGTTGCGCGACAAGCACCGCCTGGCTCTCCTCGGTGCGTGCCAGCCACAGCAGAAATTCGTCGCCACCAATCCGGCCCGGGAGGTCACCAGGGCGCACCCGTTCGGTCAGCAGGGCGGCCAGCGCCTTGAGGACGGCATCCCCCTGCTCGTGACCAAAGGTGTCATTAACCGGCTTGAAATTATCCAAATCCACGTAGAAAAGGGACGACGGTCCGGTATCGGCCCGCGACAATTGTTCGCGTAGGCGGTCGTCAAATCCGTGCTTGTTGAGCAGACCGGTCAAACTATCCCGCTCCGACAAACGTTTCAAACGCTGGTGGTAGGCGATCTTCGCGTGGGCCACGCCGAGCCGGTCGCACACCCCCGCCACGAGCGACCGTTCCTCCGCCGTCCACACCGGTCCGTCGGCGCGTCGCCAAACGAACAAGACTCCGTTAACGGTGCCGCGGTACCGGCTGCGGCAGCCGATCAGCCGCAGAGACGGGTGGAGCAGGGTGGTCGGCCCTTCGGTTTCCAGTACCGTGGGCAGCAAGCGGCCCAAACCAGGCGGCACTTCACCGAACGCCACCGTCGCATCCACCCGGGCGGCAGCATCGCAGCGATAAATGCGACAGCCTTCCGCCCCCAAAACACGCGTGGCTTCCTCGGCCGCTTCGTCGATCCCCTCGGCACTATCGACCCGGTCGCGCAAGGTCTGCGCAATGTGCGCCAGCAATTGCTCGCCCATGCGCATCTGGGCCAACTCATAGGAGCGATTGACCTGTTGTGTGACGTCGCGACAAACCCCGCGCGCGCCCTGCCACCGGCCGCGAGCATCATGGATCGGCATGGCCGAAATGGCCAGACACATGGGCTGGCCATCGGCGGCGATGAGCCAGGTTTCGACATCTTCCATCACCCGGCGCGCGACGAAGGGCGAGGGTACGTCCATTGTCCGGTCGATGAACAGCGCAACGGGATCCCGGTCGATCAGCGCCTCAGCAGCATGCCCCAACGCACCACGCGGCGAGACGAAGACGAAGCGACCGTTCGCTCCCGTCTCCCAAGCGAATTCGCTGGAGATTTCCACTATATCCTTGTACCGCTGCCGTGATTCCGTCAGCGTCTGTCGTAATTGCTGTTCGAAGGTGAGATCGCGCCCAAGGAGCAGGCACGCGCCATCGGGCAAGGGTACGGCGCTCCACTCGACGTGACGGACGCCGTCCGGAGTTTGCACCACGACACCGCAGACCGGTCGAGTAGCATAGGCGCCAAGCGCAATCCACTCCAAGATCAGTGGCCACCAGACCTCATCCGCACCCATCAGATCGCGCGCGGTTGAGTTAATCAGGACGATTTCCTCCTCACCGTCCACCACCACCGCCGGACCGTTATAGGAGTCGACCACATGCGCTAAGAGGGGGTCTGCCCCGCAAGCGACCCGCGCGCCTTCGTCCCGTAACAGGCCTGACGTGTTGGAATCCACCACCGCCAACCTGTCCTTCCATGCCGCCGCGTTGACCTAAACTCATTCCGATTTTTAATTTCTCTTTGAGCTTTCCAGTCCTGTCAAGTCATTCGCCCCCAAAAGATAAAGCCAAAGTGACTTCGGGGAAACATCGACCCAGCAGGTCGGCCGGTCGCCGCAGACCTCCGACCTTGCGTCCAACCCGACTCCCGGGGCAGGTTGGAGGAAGGGGTCATCAATATGCCGCCAGTGCCGATACTCACACCGAAACCGGGACTAGACATGGCCGGCAAACCGAACAACGACGACAACTTGCGGGATGCGTTGCGCCGTAGCTGGGAACGTAATGGCCCTGCCTGGGCCCACGCGATCCGCACCGGCGCCATTGCCAGCCGCGCCGACGCCACCGATGCTGCCATCCTTGCCGTCATCAGCCACCACATGCCACGATGTGTTTTGGACTGCGGCTGCGGCGAGGGCTGGCTGGTGCGCACGCTAACGGAGGCCGGCGTTGCGGCAACCGGAATCGACGCCAGCGCTGCCTTGATCGACAGTGCCCGGTTAAGCGGCGGCGGTCGCTTTCTGTGCGTCGGCTACGCGGCCCTAGCGGAAGAGTCGACCCTTTGCCCTGGCCCGTTCGACCTCACAGTTTTCAACTTCTCCCTCCTCGACGACCGCATCGACGAAGCTCTCGTTGCAGCGCGTCAACGTTTGGCGCCGCATGGGCACGTGGTGATACAGACGGTCCATCCGCTGACCCAATCGTCACCCTACCAAGACGGCTGGCGTCACGAGGATTTTCGGTCGATCGCCGGCGACGACTGGTCCCCCATGCCCTGGTACTTCCGCACGCTCGAAAGCTGGGTGGCGGCCGCTGCTGCCACTGGCCTGCGCCTGGCGGCGTTGCACGAGCCACGGGCAAAACCGGACGCGGACCCGACGTCACTGGTGCTTGTGCTCTCCCGTGCCGAGAATCGAGCACACCTTGACCACACCCAGCCAACACCGGTTAGCGCAACGCTGGAGCGTACAACAGGCCACCATCGCGCCACAACCGATTCAGCCCGCGCGGTAGCTTGAAGCGCGACTGCCGACCCAGCGTGCGGGAATACAGCTCGCCATAATGTCCAACGGCGGCGATGGCGCGCGCTGCCCAGCGATCGTCCAGGCCAAGATCACCGCCACTCCCGGGCTGCCGACCGAGGAGACGCAGAGTCTCGCTATCGCCGTCCGCCGCCCCATCCCCCGCCGCCGACGCCGCGGTGACGCCCTTCTCCTCGGCGATGATCAGGGCGTACAGGACCCAGCGCACAATCAGAAGCCAGCGTCGGTCATCAGCGCGCACCATCGGCGCCATCGGTTCGCGCGAGATCATCTCCGGCAGAACGGTCACCGTCCCCGGATCGGCAATGCGCTCGGCGGCATGCCGCACAAAATCCGACGTATCGCTGGTAATCACATCGCACTGCCGGCCGAGGAAGGCATTCCACAACGAGGCGCCAATATGAAACGTGACGATGTCGAAACCCGCCTGAAGCCGACGATCAACGTCGCGCACGTTTTGTTCCGTGGTGGTCCCGTCAATAGCGCAGACGGTCTTGCCGTAGGCGTCGGCCAGCCGCGTGATTCCGCCGTTGCGGCGCACCAGGAAACCCTGGCCGTCGTAGAATGTCACCACGGTGAAGGCGAGGCCCAGTCCGGCTTCACGCCCCAATGTCCAGGTGATGTTGCTGAGGGCTACGTCGACCCGGCCGTGTTGCAAAATTGCGAAGCGTCCGACCGCGGCAGTCGGCACGACCTCGATCGCCTCGGCATCCTCCAGCACCGCCGCAGCGATGGCTCGGCATTGCTCAACCTGGAAACCAACCCAGCGCCCTTGCAGCGTGCGTTCGGCCAGACCGGGAGAGTCGCTCACGCCGCAACGCAGGTAGCCACGTTCGCGCACCTGTGACAGCGTGTCGCTGGCCGCGGGCGCCGCCGCAGTCAACAGATTTGCAAGCAGTGCGGACGCCATGATGAGGTATGCTCGAGCAAACCTATTCCCGCGTTGGCTGCGCATGGCGACACGACGGCATGGCATGGTGGTGCCGAACGTCATGGCGTGTGATCCGATCCAGAAGAAACTGATCGCCATCGATTGTGCCGAAAAGAAGTGTGACAGCGCAAGATGGCAGGGGGTGCTCGGGCCGTGAATGTATCGCCTGAAACGTACGGTCCTCCTCCCGAAGCCGTTGTCGACACCGATCCGGAGCGTCCCCTGCGCCGACGGTTCGGCGTCGCCGGGCGGATACTGACGGCATTCGGCGCTTTGGTTTTGCTGACCGCAGCCCTGTTCGGGGTCGTGAACACCCGGCTGGACCATCTGGCGACGGAGCTTCGCCGGCTCGACGAGCAGGACTTCGCCCGAATGGCCGCGGTTGCCGTTCTTGACCGCCAGGGCGCCTTCGTGGCGGCGCAGGTTCAGGCCCTGGCGACTTTACAGCCCCTGATTCGGCGGGCGGCCGAACTGCGTCTGCATGACGAACTGGCCATTCTCGACCGGGCCTTGGACGATGTCTTGGCATTGGCCCCGGATCGCGATATCGCCGCCCGGCTGAGCCAGGCACGCAACGAACTGGCCACCTCCGTGGAAACTCTGATCGCCGTGCTGGCGGCCCGGGATACCGCCGCTGAGGCGGTCGGCCGGTCCATGGATGCCGCGATCACGGTAAGTCAAAACATCGTCGCCTTCCGGGCCGAGAATCGTGAGGCCGGCAGCGCCCTTCTGGCTTGGATCGACGCGCTCGGCATTGCCGTCCACGACGTGCTGAGATTGGCGCGCGCTGCTCACCCATCGCCGTTAGCTCGCACCGGCGGTCGCCTGCGCATCACGCTCGACCAGCTCTATACACGCGCGGCCACCTTCGAGGGCGCACCGGCCCGGACTGGGCTCAGCCTGGCCAAACGCATCTTGGAAACCCTGGCCGGACCGGACGGCTTGATCGAGACCCGAGCCAGGCTGTTTACACACGATGCCAACGTTGACGGTGCCCTGCAGGCGGCGCGCAGCCAATCCGACCGCCTGCGCACCGCGGCAGCCGATCTTTCTTTTGCGGTCAGTGCGCAATACCGATCGGTCGCCGGTGAATTGGAGCGGGAGACCGCCGGGTTCCGTGTCCGGCTGTTGATCACCCTGGCGGTTCTCGCTGGCCTCACTGTTGTCCTGTTCCTGGCCATCCGCGACGGCCCACTTGCCCGATTGTCTACCTTGAGTGGACTGATGTCACGTTCCGTGCTTGGCCGGCCTGATTGCATTCCGGTGACGGGCAACGACGAGATTACCGACATCTCGCGCTCGTTCCGATACTTTGTCGGTATGATTGGTGCCCGCGAACGCGAATTGCACGAGGCGCGCAGGGTCGCCGAACAGCGCGCCGCCGACCTGGCCAATCTGGCTGCCAAACTCGAGCAGGCGCGCATAGACGCGGATGCCGCCAATCAGGCCAAGAGCCGCTTCCTCGCCAACATGAGCCACGAGATCCGCACGCCCATGAATGCCATTCTGGGCATGACTCAACTTGCCCTGCGTACCGGTCTGACCCCCGAGCAGCAGGATTATTTGGACAAGGTGTATCGATCCGGCCAGGTGTTGCTGCGGCTTATCAACGACGTGCTCGACCTGTCCCGAATCGAAGCCGGCCGGATCGAATTGGTCGAGATTCCGTTTTCCCTCGACGACGTGCTGACCGGCGTGATTGATCAGGTCGCGGTCACCCTGGAAGACAAGGGAGTGACCTTTGTGGTCGACGTAACACCTGACACGCCGCGGCGTCTGATTGGTGACGCTTTGCGCCTGCAGCAAGTGTTGGTCAACCTGGCCGGCAATGCGGCCAAGTTTACCGAAGCCGGCGACGTGACGGTCACCGTTGGTCCCGGTGCAGCCGACGGCGTTGGTCACCGCCTTGCCTTCAGCGTAAGCGATACCGGGATCGGCATCGCGCCGGAGCAGCTCGAACGACTGTTCAAACCATTTTCGCAGGCCGACGGCTCGATTGCCCGGCGTTACGGCGGATCGGGCCTTGGTCTGGTCATCTCAGGCCAACTCGTTCGCCAGATGGGTGGCGAGATCAGTGTGGACAGTGCGATCGGCGATGGCAGCGAATTCCGCTTTACCGTGCCGTTCGGTCGCGACCGCACGCCGTCGGAGTTGGTACGGCTGCGCCCCTCGCTGGCCAACCGACGTGTTCTTGTTGCCATGGCGCACGATGGCGCCCAGCGCGCCACCGGCCACATGCTGCAAGCGATGGGGGCGATTCCTGTTTGGACCAACCCGCAGGCGCCAAACATACCAGGCGTGCCGATCGATGCGGCCGTTATCGATGTGCATGCGCCCGGGGTGCCGGACGCCGACGGTCCAGGCTTTGCGGTGCGCCTGCGCCGAGCGTGCAACCGCCCGGATCTGCCCGTATTGCTCACGGTACCGCCAGTTCACGATCGGTTGCTGGACACGGTGGGCGAACTTGGTCAGGCTGGCGTGGTTGTGCGCCCGCCACTGACCGAGCCGCTGGCACGCGCTTTGGTTCGGTTGTTGGACGGCTGCACCGCGGGCCCGCCACCGCCACGCCGCACCACGGTGCCGGCACCCGCGCCGTGCCTGGACGGTCGGCACGTGCTCCTAGTCGACGACAATGCGGTTAACCGGCAATTGGCCGAGGCCTATCTCTTGGATTTGGGTTTGACCGTGGACACGGCGGAGGACGGGGCCGAAGCAGTCGACCGCGTGGCAGCGGGCGGGATAGCGCTTGTGCTCATGGACATCGAGATGCCCGTGGTGGATGGTCGCACCGCAACCCGCATGATCCGCAACCTGGGCGGCCCCGCCGCCGCCATCCCGATCATCGGCCTGTCGGCACACGCGCTTGAAACCGACCGACAGCAGGGCCTGGATGCGGGCATGAACGACTATCTGACCAAGCCACTTGAGGCCGAGCACTTGCGCCGCGTCCTGCTCACCCATCTGGCCCCCGACGGCAATGGACGGAATCAGTCGAGCGGAGATGGCGCCGCGGCCACAGCCCGGCCTGCGACGCCGGCCGGACCAGGCCTGGACGGCGCCGCCGGCCTTGCCGCCACGGGCGGCGATCGGACGCTGCTGGCAACGCTTACGGCAACCTTCCGGTCCAGCTTCCAAGACACGCCAATGGCGCTGGCAGAGGACCACCGGCGCGGTCACACGGACGCCATCCGACAAACCGCACACAGTCTGAAGAGCAGCGCCCGCTTGATCGGCGCCCTGCACCTGGCAACGCTGGCCGAAGCGCTGGAAATGGCCTGCCGGACCGGCGCCGGCGGCGATCTTTCTGCGCCGCTCGCCGCTGTACAGACCGAGTTGCGTGGCGTCCTCGGGGCACTCGACCCGGCGGTAGCCGCACCCACCGCCGCCGTCGGAGCCGATGCGGTAGACAACGGCGACCGTTATTGGAGCAAATCCCGAGCAGATTGAGTCAATCTGCGATGACGATCTGTTCCAAAATCAAGTGGCTGAACGGTTTCCGGTAGGAGGGGAACCATCAATGGCGTTCAGGCAATAGCGTTCAGGCGGGTTTTATACCACACGTCAGAGACGGTGACTGTCCGAAGGGACTCCCCGGGGGCTGACGGTTCGGGAGAGTCAAGGCCCGCTTCGCGACCTCTACGGGACCGAGGTCGCGCCAGACCTTGTGAGCCGGGTCGTCGATGCCGTTCAGGACGACGTTAAGGCTTGGCGGAATCGGCCTCTCGACCCGGTGTATCCTGTTGTTTTTCTCGACGCGCTTCGGGTCAAGAGTCGGGATGAGGGGCTTGTCGAGAACAAAACGGTCTATGTTGCCCTCGGATTGACGGTCGATGGCGGGAAGGACGTCTTGGGCGTTTGGATTGAGCAGACGGAAGGCGCCAAGTTACGGCACGACCCCTGACCTATAGCACAGCGGGGCTCCACGACCTTCACGAAAGACCCACAAAACGCTATTGTCCCCAGGCCATAGCGGCTCACGGTAATCCTCGCGACCGGCGGAACACCAGTACGAGGTTGTTGGCAGGCATATCGTGCACGTCGGGGCGGGTGAAACCGGCCGCTTCGGCCGAGGCGGTCACGTCATCCAGGTGGCGCAAACCCCAGGCCGGGTCGGTCGCGCGTAGGCTCGCGTCGAAGGCCAGGTTTGAGGGTGCAGTAGGGCGGTCGGCACGCAGAAACGGACCATAGGCCACGAGCGGCGCGCCAGGTTCTAGGCATGGCGCCGCACCGGAGAACAGATGCCCAACCACAGCGACCGGCGCGATGTGCAACAGGTTGATGCATAAAACCACCTGCACCGGCCCGACCGGCCAGGGTTGCTCCGTCACGTCCAGCCTCACCGGCTCGGCCAGATTGGCAACCTTGGCGCGGGTACGCCAGGCGCGGATGCTTGCAAGTGCGGTGGGGTCGTGGTCCGACGGTTGCCAGGTCAGAGTCGGACAGCGGCCGGCGAAGTCCGCGATGTGCTGGCCGGTGCCTGAAGCGATTTCCAGCACCATGCCTGCCGCCGGCAGAAGCGGCGCCAGCACGCCCCAGATCGCCTCCCGGTTCCGTTCCGCCGCCGGCGCACACAACGCCCGACCGTCGCTCGCTTGGACCATACCTCCCCCCGTCCGTAGGACCCTGAGTCTTTCGGAGCCATAGGACAAAGGGTACCGCCGTCCGATCGGGCCGCGACATAATCTCCACCCTCGGCTCCAACATCGGGGCCCTTCATCCCGTCACCGGCACCCGCCCTGCGCCCGAGGATACACCCGCGATGAGCGATCTGCCGATCCTGTCCGTGAATGTTGGCGCACCGGCCTGTCTGCTCGGGGCCCCCCGGCCCCTTGCGAGCGCGATTTTCAAACAGCCGGTCAGCGGCCGCGTGTGGCTTGGGCCCGAGGGCTTCGATGGTGACCTGCAAGTGGACCGGCAAAACCATGGTGGCACCGAGAAAGCCGTCTATGCCCTTGGCACCACAGCCTACGCCCATTGGCTGCCACGCCTCAATCTCGACCCGGCGACCACGCCCTGGGGCCTTTTTGGCGAAACCGTCACCGTCGATGGCCTGGATGACCGCACGATCTGCCTGGGCGATACACTCCGCCTTGGGGCAGCCGTGGTCGTGGTCACCCAGCCACGCTCGCCGTGTTTCAAGCTGGCGCTCAAGCTCGGACAACCAAGCGATTTCCCCAAGCGCTTCTGGCAGGCTGGACAGATCGGCTGTTACCTGCGTGTGCGCGAACCGGGCGAGGTGACAGCCGGCACAGTGCTGACCGTGCTCGATCGCGACGCCAATGCCGTGTCGGTGGCCAAGGTCACCCGCCTGCGCTTCGGCACGCTCGATGACCCGATCCTCCTGGAGCGCGCGCTCAAGATCGCCGCGCTGGCGAAGCCATCTGGCCAAACCTCGTCCGACCACCTGAATATGTGAAATTTTCCTCACATGAAGCTTGCCGGCGCTTGACGACTGCGGTAAGGCTCGGAACACCCGTCCGACCCGGTGCGTCGTGACACACTGGGCCGGCGGTTAGGCACACCGAACGGGGAGACTGGGTCATGAAGCTGTATGTCGGACCGATTTCGCCCAACAGTCGCCGGGTCGAAGCGGCGGTGCACCACCTTGGCCTTACGGACCGGGTGATGATCGAGCGCGTGGATTTCTCGTCCGGACAATTACAAAGCGCGCCGTTCCTTGCCGTCAACCCAAATGGAAAATTACCGGCGCTCGAAGACGGTGCGACCAAACTGTGGGAATCCAACGCCATCCTGCATGCGCTTGCTGTCGCCGCTGGTGACGATAGCTTTCTGCCGAACGATAACGCAGGGCGCATCGAAATCCTGCGCTGGCAGTTCTGGGAATGCCAGCACTTTAACAAAGCGGTTTCGACAATCACTTGGGAAACTTTGGTGAAGCCGCACTTCGGCCTGGGGACCACCGATGAGGCGACCGTGACCGCCGCCACCGTGGAATTCCGAAGGTTTGCGCAGGTTTTGGAAGCCCATCTGGACGGTCGACGCTTTCTCCTGGGCGACAAGGTCACTGTGGCTGATTTCGCCGTCGGCGCCTATTCGGCGCTGGTGCCGCTCCCGCAGACGCGCGTACCGATCGGCGATTATCCTCAGATTTCCGCCTGGTACGCTGCGCTGGAAGCCATACCCGGCTGGGCTGCCACAGCCCCGCCACCGGGTCTCTTCGACGGACGAGGCTGAATCGACTTGGCAGCCAGCCCTCAAGCGATGACAACTAGACGGAGACGCCGGACACAGTGGTCAAGGATTGCGAAATCAAAATGCCGTTGTACGCCCGCTACGGCGGTCCGTGGCTGTGGCTGCTTGACCCGGGGCGACGCAGCGTGGACGTGTGCCGACTCGACGGCGGCACATGGTACTTCGCCGCCCGCGTGAGCAACACGGACCATGCGGCCTTGCCCCCCTTCGACCGGGTCAGCCTTGATGTCGGCCGACTCTGGAGTTTCCGGACGACCGATTCCTGACCACCTCTTGCGGATTTTCGCCCGACGCCGGCGCCAATCCGTACGGTGCCACCAGGGACCAGACATGCCCAGGCACCATGGCCTTCAAGCGCCGGGGCACATGGCGACGGAGATGGAGCACGGTCTCAATCGCCTTCATTTCCAACCGAGCCCGGGCGAACTCGAGACCGCGCGGGCCGATCTTCGGCATTAGCCAACCGGCTAACGGACGCACCCAGCCGGGCATGCCGCGCACCGGCAGGCCACCCGCGGCCCGTTCCGTGTTCTTCAGAAACCCGGTCACTGGGCCGCGCCGCTTGCCAGCACTGCGCGGCTCGGTTACTCGGACCTCCGTGCCAAGCAGGTCCAGGAGCTCCTCACCGCGCCGGTTGCGCACCAGGAGCCATTGCTCGCCGCAGCCACCCATGTAACCGACCGTCAGATCGGCCAAGACATTGGTGTAATCGACGCAGGTCCGGCAGGTGAGGGGGAAGAAATCGGCCGGCAATTGGGACAATGGCAACTGTAGGAAAGGGATTTCCCGCGTGCTGCCATCGATGAAGCGCAGTTCGACGTGATAATCCGCCCGAAACTCGACATAGGTCACGGTTTCCGGCCGGTCCGACAGGAGCGCTAGAAACTGATGAAAGCGCTCGGTTGTGGTGTTGTCCGAACACGGCGTGCCAATCACATACAAGCGATCAAGACCCAACGACCGCTCTAAGCTGCGGAGCGCGTAAACCTGGCAGGGAATGCCGATCAGGGCGATGCGGCGGTAACCGCGTGCCCGCGCTGGTTCAAGCAGGGCAAGCGTGGGGGCATAGCCCATGCGCATACCACGGCACTGCGCCATCCCTTCGGGGCGGGTGACAAGGACGGGTAGGGGTTTCCATCGGTCGGCCGGATCGGGCGCGACCGCCAGGACCGCGTCGACCGCACCCTGTTCCAGGAGCCGTTCGCCCAAGCGCGTGGCAATGCCGGTCCACTGCGCCCCGTCCCGGGGCGCCACCAGAGCTGCCTGGAGCATGCGCCGGAATGGTCCGAAGAACAGCTCGTCCGGCCGCGCCGGGTCGCGTGCCCGGCCGTGCACCAGGCGCTCCATGGCCGGGTAATCGGGGGCAATGAACTGGCAGGCACGCCCACACCGTTTTGCTTCCGCCATGCGCGACACACCGCAATCGGTGCACAAGCCGCGCGGTGCAGCAACGGGCAGAGCAGGCGCCCACACGGCGTCGGCGGTATGCGTAGGGTGGGCCACAGTGCGGGCTTCCTCCCGATCGTCGACAACGGTCTTGCCGCAGCGTCGCCGATACAACAGCCCGTTGTCCAGCGACTGTTATGACGCGCCCGGGCAGAGCGCTACGGCGAGCGACATGGCGCGGTCCAGCGGCCGTCGCTCATCCGGCGGCAAGGCACTTGTCCAGGAACTCAAGGCTTCGAGTGAAGGCGAGGTTGGCGCTATCAGCGTGATAGGTGTCGCGTTCCTCACAATTAAAGCCGTGGCCGGCCGGATAAACGAACAACTCCTGATGCGGGTGGGCCATTCTCAGCGCTTCGACCATGGTCATCGGGATCGATGCGTCGGTCTCACCGAAATGGAACTGGACCGGGCAGAGCGGCGTCTCCGCCGCCAGTTCGGCCACACCACCACCATAATAGGACACGGCTGCGACGAAACCGGCGAGCCGCGTTGCCGCAGCCCAGGCAATCGTCCCGCCCCAGCAATACCCAACAACGGCACAAACCAGCCCTTCCTCGGCGAGCAGAGCCTGCACCGCGGCAACATCTTGCAGGGTGTCATCCAAACCGACTTGGGCCTTCAAGGCACGGCCGCGCTGCACGCCGGCCTGATCATAGGCCAACTCGACACCGACCTCCACCCGGTCGAATAAAGCCGGTGCGACGACAACATAGCCACGATCGGCGAAGCCATCGGCGACGGCACGAATGTGGTCGTTGACGCCAAAAATCTCCTGGACGAGGACAATACCCGCCCGAGAGTGCCCGACGGGATCAACCCGATAGGAGGAAAACCGATGCCCGTCCGTCGCGGTCGCCGCAATGGCGATCCCCATGGTCGCCTCCGACATCGCAAACGCCGACATCCATGCCGCGCGCTCATACCACGCCTATATGGCGCACCTTTATCAGGGATGCAATCGGAGGCGCAAAACCCGAGCGTGCATCCCGTTCGTTGTTACCGCATTGGCTCGCGCCCACCGTCCCTGGTACGAATGAGGGGTCCGCCACAGTCGCGGACCGAACCCCACGGACCAGGGTTCCACGGTGGGAGACGACCGCTGGTTAAGCCACGTCAGACGAGAGCAAATCTCGAACGGACTGAGTCAATCTGCAACAACCACGTGCCCAAACGCCAAAGCGCTAGAGTGTTTGCCGCCAATCAAAGTCAGCGGGAGAAGCTCTAGGGAAACAACAAAGACGCAGGACGACGCGGCCGACACTACCGCGACGCGCTTCCCGCCTCTACCGAACGGTCAGGATCTATTCATCGCCATGCCGGGCGTCGACCATCGACAGGAAAATGGCCGTCACTTCCTGCGCACCGAGGTCGGATTCCCGCATGCCGGCGAGGATCATTGCCTGAGTCGGTTTGAATGGCACAGCCGCATAACCGTGATATTCTACCGCCTCCAAGGCCAAATCGATCGGCACGCTCTGCGGCGTCAATCGGATCGGAACCGTTTCCGGATTCTGACTCTCGAGCCGCTTACGCAAACGTGAGTCAGCCTCAGACTCCGAAGAGCGAACATCCAATTCTGTTTTCCTTGCCGTACGGAGTTGTTTCATCATGCCCTTCCAACGTCACCCATGGTTGTTGGCAATAGCCTTCGTTAACCGAACCGAGAGCCCGACCGTGGTGCAGTTTCCTGACCGGCCGAATCACACGTGACCTCACCAACTGCGTTGCCCTCTTATTGCACAAAAACCTGACAGGACCAAGCAGTATGGCGTCAATATTCGGACCCACAACGCAGCAGACCGATCGCGTGGCTATCACCCAAAACGGCTACCGACGTTCTTATATCATCATTAATTTCGACAATCGTGTATAATCGGATGCCGAAACCGACAAATCAATGTTGGTAGCGACAAGGGGTTGGTAGGGCGCCATGTTCGACCAGAGGTTCGAGGAACTGCGGGCCGAAGCCGCTCGCACCAAAGCCGGGCTGCAGATCATCAATCCACAAAACGTGGTGGTGTTCGCCAACGATATCCATCGACGGTTGTACAACTATACGGACTTCGATCGGAATCCGACCTATTTCGAGACGATTCGGGATAGCGTGGCCAATGGGACCTATCAGGATCTGCCACCGAACGCGGATCCGGGGCCGCTTTACGCGAGCGTCCTGCATTGGAGCCTGCACGGACGTGAAGAGTCCTTCTATCGGGTGTTTGCCAGTCCGGCACAGCGCGTGGTGCGCCGTCGGATCAGGCGTTTTTCCGATGGAACACGGGCTTTCTTCAGCCTCGATTTGACTGAGGCGCTGGAGAATGATTCCGGCGGAACGGATAGCTTGTTTGGTGAAGGCTCCTCCGTCATGACGCTGGGTGAAGCGCTTGGACTGCTTCCCTACCCGGCGGTCGCCGTCACTCAAGACGGTACGATTCTCGCGCATTCCGATTCTTTCGAATTCGCCATCGGCCGATTCCCACCACTCCAAGTGATTCGGCGCCGACTCGACGCCGGTCCGCTGCAAACTCGATTGCTGTCCCTGCTCGACTACGCCATCACCGGCGACGATCCCGAGTTGTGTCTGCTCATGCGCACGAACATGGGCATGGCCCTGGTGAGCGCCCGATTCCCCGGAAAGGGCATCCGGCGCCCCGGCACCGCCTTGATACAACTGGTGGAACCCTTTGCGGAAATTGGCGATGTCCGGGATTTGGCGGCCCTGATCTACGGGCTGACCGAGGCCGAGGCGCATGTGGCGGTCCGATTGGCGCAGTGGCGCCGGCCGGCTGAAATCGCACAGGAACGCCGCACATCCTTTAACACTGTCTCGCAACAGATTAAGAATATCGCACGTAAGATTGATGCGAAGATTAGCGGGACCAAAGAGCACTTTAGACAACAGAACGTGGTCTGTGCTATTCAAGCGATTGCGGCGTCAGCGCCGCGCTTGAGGTTACACGCCAAGAAATGAGGAAATAAAATGACGCAGATCGCTATTCCTGACACCATCCGGGCTTTTGACATGGCACCATTGGCCCAGGCTGTAGCCGCCGACATGGGCATCGAGCTTCGCCGGGCCGAGGAAAAGTGTGAGAAGTATCGCCGCGTTCTGGCCTTTATTGCGCATAATGGCAAAGCGGTCCCCGATGCCGATGCCGATGAGGTGCATCACCTGCACCGCACGCTCGACGGCTTTGAAGCCGACTGCCATCAAATGTTCGGCAAAACACTGTGGCACGATCCGGATTTCTTCGGCACGCCGGAGTATTATGACTTGTCGGCGCGCACCCAGGCCGCGACCGGAAACTGCGGTGCCGGCGTCTATTGTGCGGTTGGCCAAGAAGGCATCGAGGGCGACACGGCCGCCGGAGCATCTGGCGGCGTTTACTGCGCCATCGGACAGGAAGGCGTCGACGGCGACCCGGCCGCCAAAGCGTCCGGCGGTGTCTATTGTGCCATCGGACAGGAAGGTGTCGACGGCGACCCGGCCGCCAAAGCATCCGGCGGTGTCTATTGTGCCATCGGACAGGAAGGTGTCGACGGCGACCCGGCACTGAAAAAGACATCTGGCGGCGTCTATTGTGCTATCGGCCAGGAGGGAATCGACGGCGACCCGACTTTGAAGCACTGAACTCCGAAACATAAATAATTCTAGATTATATCCTATAGACGGTCGGTCTGCGTGCTGGCCGTCTTTTTTGTTGGTCGGCCTCAGCGGTCCATCATCGACATCAAGAGTGCCGGTTCCACCACGTCTTCAGAAGCGATCTGAGTCGACGAACCCAAACTCCCACGTTCCAATCATGCGCTGTCCAACCAGCGTGATTGGCAGCAGTGGTTTCATCGCGGCATGAATCCGTTCACCACCATGCGGCGCACCATGGGTTCGATGATTACAATCGCCTGCTCCATGGGAAACTGGTTGTGTGTGATCTGGTCGGCCAAAAGGTCGATCGTGTTGTCTTCCAAGGCGATTTCATCGCTCAACGACAGAGTTCGGTCCGAGTCGTTCAAGACCTTGCGCACGAGCACCTTTGCCGTCCGGCGGACAATGGCTTCGGTCCGCGGGTCGGGCGTCAGGCCAAGGAGGTAGCAAACCGTGGTATCCAGGGCCGATGCCAAGCGGGGCAGGTGGTGCGCCTTGATCGAACCAGTATTGAGCCAGGTCAAGAACGTCGGTCGAGGAACACCGATTCGCTGGGCGATCCACTCCATCTTCGGCCGCTCAGCGCCAAACACCACACGCACGCGTTCACTCAGCCTCTGCGCGATTTCCGTTTGGAGGCGGGTGTTTTCGGGGTCATTGACAACGGGCATGATCAGCGGTTCCTGACTTCACCGGCAAAACCAGTTGGCGGGCGTCCGGTCGACTGGTCAAACCGGATTTTTCCACCAGATCAAGCAGGAAATTCGTCAACTTCCTGACAATGAGTCGTCAGCAAGCTGACACTGGACCATGATCAGCCGCCGATCAAGCGGATAAGCAGCAATGATGACGTTTTTTGGGCCGGTGCACATCCATCGCTCACACGCGCCACAAAGACCTTTCCAATTCAGAGGCTTATGCAAAAAGTCGTGGTCTTGACGACCCTCTTGCCATGGATTTGCGGTAGCAGAAACAAAGGCAACAGCACAACGCCGTACAGTATGGCAGTGTCGTATCGCTGTAAATAATAAGAAAATGGGTTTTTATTGATGTTTTAATATAATAACCTTGCCCAGAACCGACACAACGAGACCGGTGTGGTTGTCAAGTTTTTGAACACCGGTTGCACTACCTGGACGGCTGATTTCCCTCCAGTGACCATGAGAGATCTTAGCTGTCCATGCTGAACACCGGAGAGCTGCCCGTTCTGTCGCAGCTTGCGTCCAAAGCGACCAGTGATTCTTCCCAATACAAACACACCCAGTTCATCCTTGCATCCCATTTACCTCGATTGCCCAACGAATCCCACCACTCCGGCGAACCCGTCCAACCGCAAAGGATCGGAAAGAACGATCAACGGCAATCTTGACGCGCGCCCCTGAGCCGGCACACTGCCGGTCATCTGCCAGGGCGTTGCATGCAGCGGAACGTCAGCCGGTTCGGCCCATCAGCGTCTGAATTTGCGCGGCCGCCACAAGAAGCCGTTGCATTTCCTTCAAGGCCAATGCGACGGCAGACACGCCACAATCTCAGCGGAACTCCTGCCATGCTCGAGCTTGACCAATGCCTAGCCGATCTGCCTCTGATCGCCATCCTGCGAGGGATGACCCCCGATATGGCACCACCGATCGGGGCCGTGCTGGTTGAGGCGGGCTTTCGCTGCATCGAGGTGCCGCTGAACAGTCCCGATTCCCTGACCAGTATCGGTCGTCTCGCCGATGCCCACGGGCAGCGGGTCTTGATCGGTGCCGGCACGGTCCTCACGCCCGACCAGGTCGATGCGGTTGCGCAGGCCGGCGGGCGGCTAGTCGTGAGCCCGAACATGGACGCCGCAGTCATCAAAACCACCAAGGCCAAGCGACTGGTCAGCCTGCCTGGCGTGTCCACACCGACTGAGGCGTTGGCAGCGTTGGCAGCGGGTGCCGATGGCCTCAAACTGTTCCCGGCCGAGGCGTTGCCGCCGGCCGTGGTCAAGGCGTGGACGGCCGTTCTGCCGGACGGTACTCGGCTGATCCCGGTCGGCGGCATTTCCTCGGCCAACATGGCCCAGTATCGCATTGCCGGGGCCGCCGGTTTCGGCATCGGCTCAGCCCTCTACAAACCGGGCGACACCGCCGCCGTGGTGGCCACCCGGGCCCGCGCCTTCGCCGAGACCTGGCATCGGTGTGCCCGGCAGGGCCCTGCGGTCTGAGCGTTTCGCAAGCCCGGACCTGGCGCCGGCTCTACAACATATTGTGATGCTTGCCCTTTGTGCCACAATTGCTGCGTTGCAGGCGCAGCATTGGTTCAGGCCGGCGGACAATCCACGGAATGATGCCATCGCCGAGAGTCGTATCCCACGGCCCTCAGTGGCCGCCAGGTCGATGAACCTGTTGGCAACCGCGCGCGTCATGCTGTGCCATGGCGGTGCCCTCCGGCTCGATACCTGGTTGGAGACGAGTCCCACTCTAAGACAACGACAAAAAGTGACGATTCCTGTTTGTTCTATATATGGTCTGATACCCATGGCCCGCATGGATGACAGGTTCGGTTTCGGCGCTGAACGAGGAGCGCCGGCATCCCTGCCGGCTGGACCGCCGCCATCTTGGCGGCCG
>JANQJV010000110.1 GCA_028281465.1 Azospirillaceae bacterium
GCGCTTCGGCTCCAAGGACGATCTCTTCTTCACCGCCATGGCGCCGCCACCGCCGGACCTTGAAGACCTGCTCGGCGACCCGCCGCGAGAGCCCGATGAAACGGAAGCCTATCTCGCCGATGTCGCCGAGCGTCTCTATCGGTACTTCGAAACCGTGGCGCCGCTCTTCGTTCAACTGGCGACCCACACGGCGTTCCACGCGGATCACCTGGCCGACGCGCATGGGCCGATGATGGAGTCCGGCTTGGTCCGCGCCCTCGGCACACGGCTTGGCGACCTGGCCCAAAAGGGCTGCATCCGCAAAGGCGACGGCAGCGCCATGGCCGGGCTTCTGATTTCCGTCGTGCACGGAGAAGCCTTGTCCGCCGCTCTGTTGAAGACGCCGCCCGACGGGAAACGCCGGCGCGAAACGATCAGGTTGATCTGGCACGGTTTGAAGCCGACCGGCACCAGCGAATAACGCCACGCGCCAGTAACCCAGATGCCGCGCGCGATTTCTCCGTCCACGGTTTCGCGCACTGTTATGGTCGACGCGATGGCTTTGACGTCTATAGCACAGGCGCCCAGCGGCAACCGGCCGGTTGCCGATGGACGGCCATGCCTGGCGCGCGGCGCCAGCGCCACGCCGCGATCAGCAGAGCCATGCTCTTGGCGGCGAGGCTCGCCAGCCCGGCGCCCAACAGCCCGAGGTCAGCAGTATAGATGAGAAGCGCGTTGAGCGGGATGTTTACGGCTACACCTGAGAGCCCGATCCAGACGGTGATCCATGGTCGGTCGACGGCGTTGTAGAGGCCGCGAAACACGCCAAAGAGCGCGTAGGGCACGGTCATCGCCGCCATGGCGCACCAGTAGGGAAAAAGCGCGTCAAGCACCGCCGGCGATGACGTGAGCAGCGAGAAGCCCGGGAACGCCAACACCATGGCCCCGGCAACCGTCAGCGCCGCCAGAGCCGCCAGAACCAAGCCATTCGTCAGATGCGCTCCGAGGGCCTGCCGATCCTTCGCACCGTGAGCCTGAGCCATGGCGACGGCGACGACCGACAACAGGCCGAACAGACCGGAATGCACGATGATCAGAGCGCTGGTCGCAAGGCCGGTCGCCGCCAGCGCGTCGGTTCCGAGCGGCGCGATCATCAGCGTGTCGACGACACCCATCAGCGTGCCCGAGATGAGCCCGACAATCACGGGCACGGCGAGCCGCACTATGGGAGACGTCTCCGACAGTATGGCGCACAAGCTGAGTTGCGGGTGGGGGGTGGCAGTGAACACGGGTGGGCTCCGGCTTGAACTGTTGAGCCCCGATACATATTGTTGCGTTCATACCTACAATGGGAGCAAACGCGCGTATTGTGCGCATTCATGCAGCATGGATAACTGGGATGACATCCGAACGGCCGCTCAGGTGGCCCGGCTTGGCACCATCAGCGCCGCTGCTGAGGCGCTTGGCGTGCATCGGGCAACGGTCACCCGTCATATCGACTCCTTGGAGGCCGCGCTCGGCGCGAAACTCTTCCAGCGCCATGCCCGCGGCTTCTCACCGACCGAACTGGGCCGTGACCTCCTTCGCATCGCCGACGCGACCGACGCGCAGCTCGGCGAGCTCTTCCGCTTGGCGAGAGGCGGCATCGGCGATCTGACGGGCGTTCTCACCGTCACCTGCCTCGACGTGCTGGTCCCGACGGTCCTGCCGACGATCGCGGCGTTTCAGGCGGAACACGGCCGTGTCCGGGTTCATCTGGTCAGCAGCGACCGGGTGCTGAAGCTGGAATATGGCGAGGCCGACATCGCCTTCCGCATCGGTCCCAAGCCGGACCATCCCGACAATGTCGTGCTGCCGGTACGGCGTTTGCCGGTCGGGCTCTATGGACCGGCAACGGACACCGACCGGTTCGCCGGACCGGGGCACCATGCGCCTTCCACGCCATACTTCGAATGGATGCGTAAGAGCATCCCGCCCGAGCAGGTCGTCATCACCAGCGACAGCATCGCGGCACTGTGGGCCGCCGTGCGTGCCGGCACTGCCGCGGGCTTCCTGCCCAGGACGATGGCCGAGACCGCCGGGCTCGTCGAACTGGCGCCGGCGCAAGACGATTGGCATGAACAGGTCTGGGCGGTCACCCATGTGGATCTGCATCGCTCCGCCAAGGTGCAGGCCTTTGTGCAAACGATGAAACGCGTCACCGCATAATACTGCAAAAATGCGCGTCCAGTGCGCGATTGACGATCTTATAGGCTGATTTGCAGCATCTATCTTCCCCGCATCATCCATGCAGGGAGCCTTCATCATGTCGACCACCAAGATCCATGACCGCCCGGTCGCCGTTGCCGGCGCGACCGGTAAACAGGGCGGCGCCGTCGCCCATCGTCTTCTCGCACGCGGCCATAAGGTCCGGGCGCTCACGCGCAACCCGGACAAGCCGGTCGCCCATGCACTCGCTGCGAAGGGCGCGGAGGTGGTTCGCGCCGATCTGGAAGACCGCGTATCGCTTGATCGCGCACTTGCCGGCGCGGGCGCGCTGTTCTCGGTCCAGGACTTCCTGGAAGCCGGTGTCCAGGCCGAACGACGCCAGGGCCTCAACCTTGCGGAAGCCGCAGCCGCGTCCGGTATCGAACACATCGTCTATAGCGGCGCCTCGACGATGGATCGCAACACCGGCGTGCCGCATCTCGAGAGCAAATGGCAGGTCGAAACCCGGGTCCGCGCGCTCGACACGCCGTGGACCGTGTTCCGGCCCGCCGCCTTCATGGACAATTGGGAATGGGATCGGCAGGCGATCCTGGATAGCGGCGTCGTGCGCTATCCGATCCGTCCGGACACGCGCTACCGTCAGGTCGCCGTCGCGGATATCGCCGCTATGGCCGTGACGGCCTTCGAGCACCCGGATGTCTGGATCGGTCAGGTCATGCCGCTCACCGGCGACGTGTCGAGCATGGAAGAGATCACCGCGACCCTGTCGCGCATCACCGGCCGGGCGTTGCGCTACGAGCAGATGAGCCGGGAGCAATGCATCGCCGAACAGGGCGAAGACCTCATGCTGATGTATCGCTACTTCGACACGTTCGGTATGGATGGCGCGCCGGCCTATATGCGCCGCTTCAACCCCGATGCGATGACTTTCGAGACCTATCTGCAACACGCCGGTTGGGGTGAGGACGCCAAGGCGGCGGCGATGGGGTGACTCGATCGCGGCGATGGTCCGCCGTCCATCAGCGTTGCCCGAGGGAACAAGCCATGTTCGAAAGCGGAGAAGCTGTTGCTCGCGCCTTTTTCGACCGGTGGAACGAGGGCGATGCCGACGGCATCGGTGCGCTGTTCGCCGAGGATGCCGACTTCGTCAATGTCGTGGGCTTTTGGTGGCGCAGCCGCAAGGCCATTCGCAAGACCCATGATTACGGCTTCCGGCGCATCTTTCAGAACGCCAGGGTCGAGATCACCGAATTGGCCGTCCGCGCGCTTACGCCGGACATTCACATCGTCCACACCGTCTCGACCCTTGACGGTCAGTTCGGCCTGAACGGCTCGGAAGCAAGCCACCGCGTGGCAGTCATCTCGATGGTCACGCGGCGGGGACCGTCCGGCTTCGAAATCGTCAGTTGCCAGAACACCGACCGGGTCGAAGGAGCGGACACCCATGTGGTCGATAGCGGCGGCCTTCGCCCGGCCAGTTATCGATCATGACCGACTCGGCTTCGGTTCTGGACTTTAGATTTGGATCAGCCCGGCATCATAGAAAGATGACGGGGCCTGTCGAACGGTATCGAGCTTAGTCACGCTTTGGCCGTCATAGCAGCCTCAGCGACCTCGCTCGCCTCACATGCCAACATAAGTTGCTTGGTCTGTTCCGTGGTTGATCCATAGCACCAGGCTTTCTGCTCTGCGACCCGATCCCCCATGCCCTGGCCCTACGGAAAGCCAAACGAATCGGCCCAGACCGTAAATCCTCGCACCAAACGTCAGAAATCCGATGACGTGTGATCAATCCGAGCTAGACATTCGTCCTTGGCTCTGCTCTCTTTCAGAGAGTAAGCGCTCCGCACCCGCCGTTGTCAAAGCGTCGGTCTGAGCGTCAAGATTCTGGTGTGTGATTTAAACGCGAGCATATCAAATGATCATACTCTATCATGACAAGAATCTTTCCAAAACCCAAAGCGTTTTGTCACGGGTTTTGGGAACGGCTAACGGCTTGATTGTTCGTGTGGAGATTGAGCGTGACAAAGATGAACGCTTTTTGTAAGAATTTTTTGATCAAGCTTCGGCATTCGGGACAGAGAAAAATGACCGTATGTTTTAAGTTAATTTTCTTATCGATTTTGATGTTGGTGTATTTCTTAATATACTTTCTTTATTTTTTCTACATTGAGGGCGGCAACGTGAGGGCTTCGATACTATCTTTTATATTTTCGGGACTACCTTTGCTGGCGACATTCTCAATCGTGTTTTTTCTATCTAGCAAAGTTTTTTTATCCGCATTGTCCTCTGGTCTTGTCTTTTTCACGATTAGGCACTTTAATGCTCTAGATGCAGCCACAAAGAGCAACCTGAATCTACGGCGTTACGGGTATGATATTTTTATTGATGGATCAATTACACCAACTGGAACCACTTTAAGCCTATTAATTTATATTGGACACACAGCAACGCTGATGATCGTAGCGATAGCTATTATGGAAATCATACGGAGGTCTATCCCATGCCAATAACAGTATCAGAAAATGGCATTGTCACAGTTAATTTACAGGACGGTAGAAGCTTTCAATTGCCAGATAATGTTACATCATTAGGATTATCCCCATCACATGATCGCTTTCATAGCTACTACGCTGATAGTGTAGTCGGCTTTGATTCTTATGAAGCATGGAACAACGAATTTGGGGCACACGTGGGGCGGCCATTTAATTTAGAGCCAACAACTCAAGATAGTGTCTTCATGGCATTACGGCACGCACCTGCTCCTGAGAATGTTCTGTCGGCAACCAAATTTGAGGGTGCTGCCGTGAACACTGGTGATACAACATCTGTCGCTCTTTTGGGTGATGTTACACACCTAGTATATCCAGAGTATGGCGTCGTCGTTAATATTACAGAGCGCGGACATGCTCTACATCCCGGTATTGTTGTGCGACAGGTTGTGGAAAGTAATGGTATTTTCTCAATTATCACGGAAGGTGTAGGAACGGGGATTCTTCCATCAGTAAATGAAGATCTAGCTGGCTGGGTATGGTCTTCTGACGATGCTAAATTTACTTTGACCGGCGGCGTTGACACTCACTTAATGATGGTTCTGAAAATATTTGAAGGACGAGAGATTCCCGAAGTCATAACAGACGATCATTTCTGTTTCCTCGGCGATACGGCCATCAGCATGTGGCCGCTTGATCCAAACCTCAAGCCCGGCCCTGACGGCATTTATGACCAAGACGAGGTGCGGGCCAAGATTTGGACAAAGCCAATCCGTCATATCCGGGTCAAAGATGTTGTCGTCGCCCATGACAAAAACGGTAACTTGGTGCCGGATGTTGTCAGCCGCACGTTCCAAAACGAGGCAACGCATATTCTCGATTTTTGGGGAACGGGTGTGACGCCCGGCCACGCTTATCTGTGCGGCGATGGTAAACGCGAAGGTGATTACGCTCCGCTGATCGACATTCTAAGACAAGACGGCGCTATCGTTCTTGAGAACGGCATCAAAGTCCGGGCGGCTATCAATTGGCCTGTCGGCTCTCTGCCAGATCAGTTTATATGGGTGCTGGCTGGCCATGATGACGGCCAAAAAATCCAAGTGACCGATAAGAAAAAAATTCGTATCGGCACACGCATGATTGCACCTGACGGAAGCGATGATTGCATTCTAGATCGTTTGGTCTATACTTACGGGCCGCTCAGCGAAGACGGCTATTTCGAGAACGGCACAAACGTACGCAGCTTGATTGTTCACTGGCCATATGGGGACAAAATCCCAGATCCAGAAGACTACATCCTGCAACGGTCTGACCTGACACTCGAGGAGATTTACGCCGCCAATGAATGGGAACAGATCGGCACACGCATGCCGCCTCCATCAAGCATGGTCGGTTTCAACTCTACAGTGCCTAACAGCCAAGCAGACCTGATGCTGCAAGCCTCCAAGCCCGCGCCAAACATCCCGCCTGCATTTGCGGATCATCCTAACATGCCAAGCGGAGCTACCAAGCTCAACCGCAAACAGCGCAAAGCCATGGAAGCCCGCAAACGCAAAACAGCACGGGTCAAGATGCGCAAACTGCACTGACTCAGCTCTGGCTCTCCAGAAGTGAGTGCTTTGACATGTAAGGCTTATCCCCTTGATTTCGGGACCGCATCATATGGTGACAGGTCGCTGGGAATGGCGTGGAGCATAGAGTGAACATACGCCGATCCCGGAGCCTGATCATGAGCGCGTTTCCCCGATCCCTGCTCGAATTCCAGCGCCAGTTTCCTGACGAAGCCGCCTGTGCGGCGTACCTCGCGAAACAGCGCTGGCCCGAGGGGTTCGTCTGTCCGGTGTGCGGCAGCAAACGCGGCTGGGCGCTGGAAACCAAGCCGTGGACGACGGAGTGCGCAGACTGCGGCCACCAGACCTCGGTCACGGCCGGGACGGTCATGCATCGCAGCAAGCTGCCCCTGACGGTGTGGTTCTGGGCGGCCTATCTGATGGCGACGCACTCCAACGGCATCTCAGCCACTCAGATCCGGTCGCAACTGGGGCTGGGCTCCTATAAGACCGCCTGGCTGCTGTGCGCCAAGCTGCGAAGCGCCATGGTGGACCCGGACCGCACGCCGCTGTCCGGCCTCGTGGAGAGGGATGAGACCACCATCCCCTTCAGAACACACGATGATCCGCCCGCCGGTGGGCCGGGGCGCATCCGCCTGCGCGTCATCCCCGATTTCTCCGGCGAGACCCTGGCCGAAGTCGTGAAACAGACCATCGCACCCGGCGCCACGCTCAAGACCGACGGATGGGCCGGATACAGCGCCAGCGATGACGTCGCCCACGACCCCCATGTCATCGGCCCGATGGCCGCCCATATCGTGCTCCCCTGGGTCCACCGCGTCTTCTCCAACGTGAAGACCTGGGCGCTCGGCGTCTACCACGGTCTGCGGCGCAAACACCTGCAATCCTACCTCGACGCGTTCGTCTTCCGCTTCAACCGGCGCCGAACCCGGCACCCAGCCTTCAGATCCCTCCTCGGACTCACCTCCACCAAAGCACCCATCACCTACCATATGTTGATCGCACCGAAAGCAAAGGGATAAGCCTTTGCCGCCGAACCTGGGATAGGTCTCTATGCCGTTGACGACCGCTTCGCGGGACGGAACCGTCGTTCGCTGCGATTGATCCGATGGCGGCTTTAGCCTATGTCGAGCGGTAGCTAGCCCGGATTGATCACAGCGTGGTGTGTTTGTGACGGTGTGGTCCCAGTTTGTCGTGTTGATCGACGCGATGGTGGTTTTTGGGATGCTCGAGGC
>JANQJV010000247.1 GCA_028281465.1 Azospirillaceae bacterium
CCGGGCCGGCTGGAAGCCGGCGGTCCAGCCGGCAAGGATGCCGGCGCTCCGAAACAGGGCGGCCCGAGGACCGGTCAGTGTTTCGGGCCGTTGGTATAATACCATCGTTCGCCCACATTGGTCCAATCCACATTGGTACAAATAGCATACGTCGGTGAGGCGGATCGGTACAGGCGGGGGTGACGGGATGATCGGGTTCGGAGGGGATGATGACCGCAGCGTTTACACCAAGCTGAACTCCGTGCCTTCGCGCGCCGCTACGGTGTTGGGCCAGATGGCTTGGGCTTCGGCTTCGATGGCGGCCATTTTGGCGTCGTCGTGGTCGGGCTCGTGGTGAAACAGAATCAAACGGCCAGCCTGGGCCAGAGCCATGAGCTTGGTGCCTTCGCGCCAGGTGGAGTGGCCCCAGCCGCGTTTGCAGACGATTTCGTCGTCGGTGTACGTGCTGTCGTAGATGACCACGTCGGCATGGTCGATCAGACGCAACACGTTCTCATCCGGCTGGCCGTCCACATGCTCGGTGTCGGTGACATAGGCGAGCGAGCGTTCGGCATAGGTGATTCGATATCCGGTCGCCCCGTTTGGATGGTTGAGCGGCGCGGATTCGACCTGCACGCCGGCGCCCAGAGTAAAGCGCTCGCCCGAGCGAATCTCGACGAACTCCATGTTGGCGCCCATGGTCTTCATCGGTACCGGAAACAGGGGGCTTTCCATCTGCCGCGACAGCACAGTGCGGATATCGGGCATACCGTTCAGCCCACCGCGCAGGTGTCCAGCGATCACGCGCAGCCCGAAGCCGGGCTTGAACGCCGGCGCAAAGAAGGGAAAGCCATGGATATGGTCCAGATGCGTGTGACTGAGCAGCAAGGTGGCCCGCTCGGCCCCGTCGCACAACAATTGCTTGCCGAGAAGGCGGAAGCCGGTGCCGGCATCGAGCGCAATGCGTTCGCCACCGACGCACACCTCCACACAGCTCGTGTTGCCGCCAAACCCCATGTGGCTGGCCGCCGGGCACGGGATCGTGCCCCGCACCCCCCAAAACCGCACTGTAAACCGACTTGCCATATCGCGTCCGTCGCAGCCCGCGCCCAGCCGTCGAATCCCGAAAATAAGCCTGTCATGAAATCTTGCCTAGAAGAATTCTTGGCCGTGCACCGAAATACATAGCATTTTAGTAAATTTGCAGCCTTGGCCGGATGCAGACGGCACAGATTCGATGCCGACTCACACCTTGTAGCCAATGCGAATACCACCCCAATGCCGGCCCCGCACCATGATCGGCGCCGACACGTCCTTCATCAAAATGAAGGTCCCGCCGCCCATATTGCGCCGGTAGGTCTGGAGCAGAAACGGCCGCGTGTTGCGCCCGGCAGCCAGCCCGGTGCGGTCGTTGAAGACGCGTCGGTTGCGGCAGTTGGCCGTGTTCCAGGCCACATCCGATCCCTGTGGTTTTGAGAATTTCTTATTGTGCGTAGGCAGATAGCCGTTGCGATCCACCGTGGCACAGAAGGCGATCCGGTCATCCCTCTCCAACACTGGTTCCTGGATCGCCGGTAGAGTGCGGTCGGTGAACTCGGTGAAGCGAGTCAGGTGTTGCTGTGGGTTTGTGCCTGCGATCGGCCGATACTGCTCGTCAAACAAATCTGCCAGGGTCAAGGTGCCATCGGACAACGCCATCTCGAACCGCGCCGCCACCTCCTTCGCGACGGTCTGTGCTAGGCGGATCAACGGTGTATCCACCGTCTCCACATTGAGATCGGCTGTAATGCCGATGAGGCGTTCGCCCAGATCGACCAGGGAACTCACGCGATCGCGCGCCTTACTCATGTCGGCGCTGGACATGGCAACGCTGGATACCATGTCACGGATGTCGGTGTCGAACTGCTGGCAGGTTTCGGCGATCTGCGTCGTCGCATCGTCGATGCTGTCGGTCTGCGCCGCCAGACCCGACATGGCCTTGTCGACAGTGGACATGACAGCGGCAATGGCGGTCGTGCCTTCACTCACGGCGCGCGCGCGCTCTGCACTGGCAGCACTCTCCTGCGACACGCGGTCGGCTTGTTCGCTCAGATATTTTAAAGTGGCGCCGATTTCGGCCGTGGCATCGCTGGTCTTGCGCGACAGGGCCTTGACCTCGCCGGCGACCACGGCAAAGCCACGCCCGGCCTCACCCGCCCGCGCCGCCTCGATGGTCGCATTGAGAGCCAGCAGGTTGGTCTGCTTGGCGATGGCATCGATTTCCTTCGCCACCTTGGCGACTTTGCCCAGCGCCTCACGCAAGCCGACCAAATGGCTCTCGATGTCACCGACCCCGGTGACCAGGGCCCGGATGTCGTCCAGCGACCGGGCCACCTGGTCCTGTGAACCGCTAACCTCCGCACTGGCCGCTTCGGTCGCGGAACGCGCGGTGCGCGACGCTTCCAGGATGCGCTGGGTACCGTTGACCATGTGTGAGCCGGAGTCCTGCAGGGCCGAAAACACCTCCGATTGTTTACTGAGACGACTGCTGACATCGTCGATATGACCGGCGACGTCGGCAATCTCGATCCCGAGCGTCCCGGCCTCGCGTGCAATTTGAGCAATCAGGCTATCATGATCCGTGTCGTTGCCTGGCATGGCGTCCCACCAATTATTGTCAATGTTCTGGGGATTTGGGCTTCCTCCACGAAAACCGAGTATCATACGCGCGTCGTCACGCTGCAATCCCTGCCTGGAATAGGGCTTTCAATCCAGTGAACCGGTAGGCCAGTGAACCGATAGGCCAGTGAACCTATAGGCCAGTGAACCTATAGGCCAGTGAACCTATAGGCCAGTGAGCCGATACGGAGGACGGCCGGCGTGTGGTGGGTCACCAGCTTGACCAGATCCGACCAAATCCATCAGACCGATGGTGACGGTTGTTTCACCGCCAGGGACGGGCTTCCACAGACCTGGCAAAGCGGTTTTTTTGCAATACTGATCGTGTGCACCACAGCCGAAAGGGCATCATAGAGAATTAATTTCCCGGAAAGACCATTGCCGATGCCCAGAAGTTCCTTCAACACCTCGACGGCCTGCAGGCTGCCAACCATACCAGCCAACGCCCCCAGCACCCCTCCCTCCGAACAGGAGGGGTTCTGGCCCGGCGGCGGCACGACCGGAAACAGGCACTGGTAGCACGGGTGGTCATCGCCGAGATAGGCCTTGTAGGTGGAGATCTGCCCGTCAAAGCCCAGGATGGCGGCGGACACCAGCGGCACCTGGGCCCGAAAACAAACGCGATTGAGCAGATAACGTGTGGCAAAGTTGTCACTTCCATCGGCGACCAGATCATAGCCGGACACCAGCTCATGCGTTTCCGCATCGTCGGTGAGGCGGCCGTGGTGAGCAACGACGCACACATCCGGATTGAGTGCCGCCACCCGCCCAGCCGCGCTCGCCACCTTGGTGCGGCCAATGCCGGCGGTGTCGTGCACCACTTGGCGCTGCAGGTTGCCGAGCTCGACCCGGTCGTCATCCGCCACGCCCAACGTGCCGACGCCGGCGGCCGCCAAGTACAGGATCAGTGGCGATCCCAGCCCGCCTGCCCCAACCACCAACACCCGCGACGCCAGCAAGGCGGCCTGCCCGGTGCCGCCCACATCCGGCAGCATGATGTGCCGAGCGTAGCGCTGGATTTGCTCTTCGGTGAAGTCCATGCGCCCAATCTAGCAAGACCGGCCGCAAAACGGAATGCCCGCTGCGCGGCCGGTCTGCCGCCGTCAGGGAGTCACGGCGAGGATACCGACCTCGTCCAGGAAGCCCACGACCGCATCGAACACCCGCAGGTGCGCTGCCGCGCGCGCGGGACCAGCGTTCCGGCAGACGATGTCGTCGCCCGGTTCTTCGATCTCGATGAACGACTGGGCATTCGGTTTGCAGACATTGAGAAAATCCAAATGACCAACCGGCAACTCCAGATAACGATCGGAACCGCTGGGCACCCGCGCCACCAAGGCATGGGACTCTCTTTCGATGGCCACCAACCCATCGTCCCGCCCGGCGCCGATCACCAGAACCGGCGGGGCGATCCGCGCCAGACTGGCCGGATCGAACGCCTGCACCCCGCCGACATCGAGGGTGACAACAGCAGCGACGCGCGCATCGCCGTACGGAGCCTCTGCGGTGACCCGGTCCACGGACGCCCCAAAAAGGCCGATCTCATAGGCCAAGATGCAATCGCCGCTCCCAGGGTACCGGGCGCAATAGGCCTCATGATGATCGATGCTGATCCGCGCACCGGCCGCGGCCAGAACGGCAAAACCGCCGAGGGAATGCCCGATCGCGGCGACACGGTCGGTCTGCACCGATGCGCCGAAAACCGGGTGTTGCGCCATGGCCGTGATGGTCCGGCTCAGGTCCTCGGCCCGGGCCCAGAGCCGGGCGCGGGCGGCGGGGCTACGGTCGAAGGTGGTCGTCCCGGGATGGTTGGGTGCCACGACGACGACCCCGGCCTCGGCCAAGCGCGTGGCCAACCAGGCCTGGTTGCGGCTGTTGCCATTCAGTCCATGCGACAGCACCACAAGCGGGAATCGACCCTCGGCCACCGGCGCGTCGTGGTATGCCTCGAACCCATACCATACCGGGCTTTCGCCGAAGCGTTGCGGTTCGCCCTTGGCGACTGCCGGATACCAGATATGACCATTCAGGGGCCGGGCCGCCCGCGGCGGCTGATCCACGGCAAGAGTGGAGACACCAACCGCATGGCGCGTGTCGGCCGCGCCGGGCGGCGAGACCGCAATCAGAAACATCAGCAGAGTCGTGGAACACAAACGTGACATGACGCGTCTCCTTGGGTGTCCTGTGATCGGCCAAAGAGTGGGTGGCGGACGACATCACGGCCATACGTACACCCCCGTCGATCCGTCCCGCATCGCGATCGAGGACCCGACGGCGCCCACCGGACTTGCTATTGGAAAGCGTACGCTTTGATTGCCATTCCCTTGCCCTTCGTCACCGCCGGTCTGGCCGCCGTCCTGGCACTGCGCATCGCGTGCGGCCGGTTCGGCACAGCGGGCGGCCGTGTCCTTTTCGCCGGTCTGTTTCTGCTGTGTGCTGTGCTGTCCACCCTGGTCGGCCTCCGCTTCGGCTATGGGGTCGACAGCGTGCGGCCGATGCAGGCCACTCTGCCGCTGCTGATCGGCCCCACGGCTTATCTCGGCTTCCGCGCCTTGTGCCTGCCACCCTCCGCACTTCGGCGCGAGGCGGCACCCCATGCCGGCGTTGCCCTCACGGTCGCCGCAGCCTGTCTGGCTTTCCCCGCCGTCCGCATCGGAAGCGACGCACTGATCGGTCTGAGCGTCATCTCCTATACCGCCCTGCTGGTCCGTCAGTGGCGGCGCGGGCCGGAGGCGTTTGCCGAAACCGCCTTGTCGGAGACCCGCGGCGCGCATCGTTGGCTCGGCGCCACCATCGCGCTATTGACCCTGCTCCTGATCTTGGATGGCCTGATCGCCCTGGATTTCGCGCTCACCGCCGGAAGCCGCGCATCCCTGGTGATCGCGGCGGGCAGCGTGCTGCTCATCCCGGCCCTGTTGGCGGCCGCCATCTTGATCCCGCCTGCGCCCGCGTCGCCGGTAGAACCGGCAACCGCCGCCGAGGCGACCGAGAATGATCATGCCCTGGTCGATCGGTTGGACGGGATGTTGGCCGAAACCTGTCTGTTCCGCGACCCGGACCTGACCCTGTCGCGCCTGGCGCGCCGGCTGGGCGTGCCCGCGCGCCAGGTTTCCCGGGCTGTCAACCGGGTCACGGGTGGCAACGTCTCGCAACGTGTCAACGACCACCGCGTGCGCGCCGCCGCAACGCGCCTGGCCGACACGGCCGACACGGTGATCGACATCATGACCACCGCCGGCTTCCGCACCCGCTCCAATTTCTACCGCGAGTTCCGCCGTGTCCACGGCATGGGCCCGATGGATTTCCGCCGCCGGGGCCAGGGCAAACCGCCCGCACGGCAACGCCCGACTTGAACCGCCGCCGCCCCCGCACCACACCGCCCACATCGGCTGCAGACTTCCAGACAGCGCCGTGGCCAGCGTAGCACTAACAAGAAACTGACGGTGCCGTTGGGCAAACGGGTCCATCCGGGGAGGCCGTTGTGGGAGCGCCGACGCCTCGTCGGCCTCGTGTGCACGCCGG
>JANQJV010000156.1 GCA_028281465.1 Azospirillaceae bacterium
AACCACGGTGACCGGCGATGCCACGGGCATCAACACGCTTACGCTGCATGACGACAATGCCGCCTCGACCGGGGCGATGACGTTCAACGGCAACCTGACCGCGACGACGCTGACCACGGCCAATCAGGCCTACAGTGTGGCGCTGAACGGGGCGTCGAACACGATCACCAACGATGTGACCTTCCTGAACACCGGCACAGTGACGATCGGCAATGAAGCGACCGACGTGTCGCTGTTCGTTGGCGGTCTCGACACCCGCTCCGCATCCGCCACCCTCCTCAGCGGCACCGTTCAATCGAATGGGCAGGCGATGGATTTTGGCACTGTCCGCCTCTTGGCCGACTCCTCAGTCAGTGCAACAAACTCAGCACCCGGCGGCGCCAATATCACCTTCACACAGTCGGTTGACGCAACGACTGGTGGATCGGAGTCCCTGACCGTCAATGCGGGCACAGGGGGCGATGTCACCTTTGGTGGCATCGTCGGAACAACGGCTCTGGAGTTCCTCGATGTAACGGGTGGATCAGAAACCCTCATGCTCGGCGGAAACGTCACGACCACCGGGGAACAGATGTTCCGGAGCGCGGTCCAATTGTCCAATGATGTGACCCTCACATCGACGGATGGTGGCGCACTCACGTTTCAGAGCACGGTCAATAGTAATTCGTCGGAGCGAAGCCTCTCCCTCAGCACGAGTGGCGTGACGACCTTTGCGGGTACTGTCGGCGGTACGACGGCGCTGGCCAGCCTTACCACCGATGGCGGCGGGAGCACGGTGATCAACGCCGATGGGATTACGACGTCGGGTGCCCAGACCTATAATGATGCGGTGATCCTCGGTTCCGACACGGTTTTGACCGGCGGGTCGGTGAGCTTCAACAATACGGTCGACGGCGATCGGTCGTTGACGGTCGCGGGCAGCGGTACGACGACGTTCGGCGCTGCAGTCGGCGGTGCAACAGCTTTGACCAATCTCACGAGCAACGGTGGCGGGACCACGGTCTTCGATGGTGGGGCCGTGACGGTTGACCAGTCCTTTGTCGTCGATGACACCGTTCTGTTGGGAGCTGACACCACGTTCACTGCCGGCACTATGACCTTCACGTCGGATGTTCTGTCCGCTGGTGGCAACCGTGCCCTGACTTTGGTCTCCGAGGGGGTCGTTGATTTCGGCGCCACCCTGGGTGGTGCCATGGGCGCAGACGACTCTCTGCGCCTGGCAAGCGTTGTCTCCGATGCCGGCGGATCTGCGATCTTCAATACGGTACGCACCTCCGGCGACCAGACCTACAACGACGCGACAGTGACGCTGAACGGGTCTTTCGACCTGAGCGGGTCGACATTCCAGGCCACGCAATCTGTTCTCCTGGGCAGCCAAACTGATATATCGGTTGGTACCGGCGACATAATCTTCTCGGGCAGCCTTGACGGTGCCGCCGCGCTGACGTTGGCCGCCAACGCCGGTTCGATCCTCTTCGACGGCCCCGTTGGGCAGACAACGCCTTTGAGCGCTGTTGACATCCAATCGGGCCAGGATGTGACGATCAATCAATTGTTCAGTGTTGATGGCCAGCTTTCCGTCAACATCAGTGGTAACTTCACCAATGTGGATTTCGGTTCGCCGCCCCATGACGGCATCGGGTTGACCCTCGGGGCTTTTCTGATCCGAAACGCGGCGACGGTGACATCGTTCGGATCGGTTGCGGGGCGTGATGGACAGAACGCATCCCTGGTTTCCGACGCCATCAATCCGTCAGAGAATTTTGCCATCAACAACTGTCAGATCGCGACGGACTGCACGGGAGCCGCGAATCTCGCCATCACACCGCCGCAGACGGAGCCGACCGTGGACGAGGAGCGGGTGTTTGAAACCGTATCAATCCTGACCGGCCTTGGCCAAAGCGGGTCGTTTGCAGTCGAGACGGCCGCCGGTGGCAATGAGGAAGCCTGGTTGGAGAGCTTGCGGCAGCGGCGCCAACTCGAAGCGCAACAGCCGGCTTCCGACGCGAACCTGGCCGAGGACGAGGACGAGGACACGGAAGCCGGGGCGCCGCAAGGTGACCAAGCGGGAGCCGGATCCGAAACATCATCACTGGCAACCGCAACGCCATGATCACCATGCGCGGTGTGGGAGCCATCGGACTCGTTGGCACCCCCGACGCCGCCGTCGGCATCGAGAGAGGATCACAATGACCAAGCATGGCCGGACTGGCTTGAGCCTTTGCATTGCCACGATTACGCTTCTTGGTTGCACGACGGCGGACCGATCGCGGTTAACCCTGTTCGACATCGAGAGACGATTGGTATCGGTGGATTTGGGCACAAACGAAAATGATGAGTATTGTACGCCGCGTTTGTTTGTCCCGAATCCGTCTGACTTCAATGCCAACAGCACCGACGTTGGGCTCACACCCGACATGCTGATCGGTGGCGTTGAGATACAATGCGGCACCTGGGAGGCCCCTGCGGCGACGCTGTTGGCGATTGACGTGACGCATGGTGCCGATGCGGTGACCCTGGAGGAAGCTGCCAGTCACCGTGGTTTGGTGGTGGGCGATGGCCAAAGAGCCCTGATACACGGACTATTCGACTATCCGTCCGAAACGACCGCGGAGGTGGGATGCGTCCCCGATCCGACGTCGGATAACGGCCGTCGAGACGCCCTGTGGCAATGCCGACGACTAGTCGGCTACGCCACTCTGCCGCTATTCGGTCGCGCCTCGCAGGATAAGACCGTGCCGTTGGAATATTCCGCCATTTCCGGTGTCGATGGGGGTGTTTTGTTTCTGGCGCATGGACTGCGCTCGGCCATGCCGGCCATGACCCGTCTGGTGGATGGGCTGCTTGGGGCAGAGACAAGCGTTGATGCCGGTTCCGAACCGACTGTGGCGGCGCGCCTGCGGCGCGAACAGTACGGTGTTGGTCTGGCCCGGGATCTCCAGTATGAGGACTTTCTGCAGATCGCCGAGTTCGACGCCATCATGAAAAGAGGGCAGGGCTTTGCCAACTTGCGTGATTTTCGGCGATCATCCCAGTCTTTTCGCTTGGCAATAGCTGAGCTTGATCGGTTGCAAGACGGCATTGAATCGGCTCTTGGTCAAGACGGTCTGTCTCCAGCAGAAAGACGGCGTTTGGTTGGACAGCTTGACAACCTTAACCTTTTGAGAGGCAATGCATTCGCTCAATTCGGCCTACAGAGTAGCAACCTCGGTCTTTATGGCCAAGCCGACGAGGCGTTTCGAGAGGCACAAAAGCGCCTCTTAGGGGTACGAGGGTCGCTCAACCCGCTCGATACGGCGATGTTCTGGAGCTATCAGGCAATCGATTTCGGCAACCAGGGCCGTTATGGCGAGGGATTGGCCGAGATCGAGGCCGCCACCAAGTTGCGGCTTCAGGAGCTTGAGGCGTTGGCGGATACGCGCTCATGCAGTGCGCTTGAAACACTCGCCGATCGTCGCGTTGGTGAGGAGACCAGGTCCCCAGCCGAGATGCGTGCCATCGCCGATTTAGCCCAGGGCTACTATCTCGCCTCGGCATTTCACTATCTGAACCGTAAACCGGATGACGCAGCGAAAGAGGCGCTGGCAGGCCTTTGCTATGCCCGGCTTCTGGAAGCCGGCAACACGGGGCAGTGGGTTCCGGAGATCGGTGCCTTGCTTGCCGAAATTGCGATTGATGATGAGCGTTTTGCCGAGGCCGAAGGGCTGCTGGAAGAAGCGGTTGCTGCCGAAGCCGCCCGCACGCCGGACTCTCGGCTTCACGGGTTGTTGCTCATGCGGTTGGCGACCATTCAGTACTGGCATTTGGACAAGGCGGACTCAGGACTGGCAAGTTTCGAAGCGGCCGAGACCATCTTACGTCAACGCGCTGCGAGTATTGGTGGCCAGCATGCGCTTTACCAGCCCGACGACATTCTGCCTTACGTGCTGGCTCTCTTGCAGGAGGCTGATGCCAATAGAGCCGATGGGATATCGCCGGCACCGCCGACCGGGGAACGTGACCGCCTTTATCGTCGGGCCTTCTATGCGGCCCAGTTGATCGGAACGGGCGACTCCGGGGAGAGCCTGTTTCGAACCGCGATCCGCTTCACGAATGTCGATACCGAAGACCGTTCGGCCTTTCGTCAGTGGCAAATTGCCGGTGATCTTCGAACGAAACCGGGACGAGCAGACCCGAGCGACTCATTCGATCAGCTCGACCTGATCATCCAGGCCCGGTTCGGCGCCGACTTTTCCGAGCGGCGCTCGGCCGACGGCGTGGCGACCGACTTCAATCGGGCTGCCGCGGACTTTCTGGAATCGCTAAGGCAAGTTCCAGAACGCGAATCGATTGTTCAAATCGTCACTGGTCGGCAGCTCTACGACGGTGCCATTGGCGCCACATTCGCGGTTCGCGGTGGAGATATGGCGGTGCACAGGATTAGAGAGAGGGCGAGTGACCTGACAAACTCCGCGATTCAACTCCGCAAAGCTTTTGAGATCGAATACAGTGCCGAAGATAGCAAAAAGCCAGATATCCGGCAGGACGCCATCGCCGGAGGGAATTTCTTTTATCAGATTTTTATTGGCGATGCTATAGGCGCGTTTATTTCAGGCAGTGATCATGTGCACTTTGTGCCAACAAGGGAATGGTTTTCCTTTCCGTTTTCTGCTCTTCACCTTGGTCCGGATGAGCCAAACGATTGGTTCATCAGACGGCATGCGCTTTCCGTCAGTTCTTCCATCGACGGCTTGCTCACTTTGCGGCGTGCCGAAGGGTCACAGGCCTCGCGTCCGGTTATCTCTCTTGGAAAAAGTGATTTTTCTCAATGGGTCACGCTAGAATTGGTAAGCGATTCTCTCAATCCGTCACGTTGCTCTGCCTTGCTACCTTCAGGTCTTTCTCAGCTCGACTACACTGAGGAGGAGGGGGATTTGATTGTCCGTGCCCTTTCCGGTGATTCGGGTGATTTTTTCGGCGGCGGCAAAGCCAACAAGGCGATGCTTCAGCGGAACTTGAGCGATTACAGGATTCTCCACTTCGCGACCCATGGCTATCTCCCGAATCAGAAGACGCGGGATTGTTGGCCTGATCCTGCCCTCGTGGTGACGCCTGGTTTCGAGCCGACCGGATTTGAGTCCAGTTATTCGGGGTTCATCTCCAGCGTGGAGATCTCCGCTTTGGAATTGGATGCGGAGCTTGTTGTGCTTTCCGCCTGTGAAACCGGCAGCAACTTGTTGCAATCGGACAGTGAGGGCGAGGTTACGTCGGCGACTTTGGTTGATCAAGGCGAGAGTGTGAACGAGCTTGCCCGCTCCTTCCAGGCCGCAGGTGCCCGTGCCGTTTTGGCAACCTATTGGGCCGTGAATGACCTCACATCCCGTGATTTGATGGTCGACTTGTTAACCGGCTCCCAGATTCGAGAGAGCAGTATTTCACAGGCACTTCGCTTGTTGCAACTTCAATTGATGGATTCTGATGTGGCAAATGAACCCTATATCTGGTCTGCATACTTCATTATTGGTGATGGGACAAAGCCAGCACTCTCCAATTATGAGAATTAAGGGAATCTCAACCGAATTGGATCGGCAGGTAGATTGTCCACCGTCCGATGGTATTGACAATATGAGCCGAATGTTCGATAAATGGAGGATCACGAGGGTATAGTGGACGAACGTATTCAAAAACAATGCGTCGGGACAGAGACGGAGGGCCTGATTCGGAGCACCATGGCTTGCAAGCTGTGAGTCACGCTTTGGGGCTGTTGCTGGAACACATGAGGAGAGGCAGCTATGCGCAACGCGATCTCAATCGTCTCTGTGGCCTGCGGTCTGGTGTTGATCGCACAGTCTTTGGCGTTGGCTGGAGGCTGTAGAGTCGACCTTCAATGGGGTGCCCGCCCGGCAGTGGTCAAGGAATCGATAAAACGCTTGGAAGAATGTCGTGCCCGTGGCTCCCGAGAGACTGAGCGGGGGTCTGGTTTCGGAAGCATCAATCGTCAGGGCGAACGGACTCCCAACCCGGCAACCCCGGTGACTTACCGGCCCACCAACCCCGAACCGGCCCCGCATCGACCTCAGCCATCGCCACCCCGTCTCAATACAAACCCAGCGCCGTCTTCTGCAACGGGCGTCGGTGACCGCCATCTGGATTGCCCGCATTACTGGACCAATGCTGATCTGGATTGGGATGTCCTTTCATCTTCGTCGCCGATCGAGTTTGCCAACGGCAGTTCCGTCATACCCCAACGGTATCGTCCAACCCTTGACCAAATTGCCACTGGCATTGCGCAGATGGGATGGTTTGTTTCGGTCGTGGGCCATGCCAACGCGACGGGGCGCTGCGATAGGAACCTTCAACTGTCGCAACGACGTGCCAAGGCAGTGTATGATTATCTGGTGCAGCGTTTGCAAATGAACGGAACCAATCCGCAGGTCGTCACTGCGCTGACTTTTCAGGGGTTCGGCGAGACCATTTCGCGGGACGGATTGCACCCGGTTCATGGAGGCAATCGTCGGGTGGAG
>JANQJV010000157.1 GCA_028281465.1 Azospirillaceae bacterium
GCCACGGCGAACGCCAGCAAATCTGCCTGGCCCATTATGCCGACCTTGGTGCAGAACTCGGCCCAGGTCGCGGTGCTCGCGGCCGCGGGGTCGGCATAATCTCAGCATGATCCGAGTGCCCCTTACGAGGAAGCAGTTTCGTCGGTCGGCTCGAAGCCAAATCTGATGTCGGCGGCTTTCCTTGGCCTCCGATAGCCGGTCAATAAGGTGGCCTCCCCTTCCTGGGAGGATGATGAGTCTCTGTGGCACTGTCACAGCGTTGGAATTATGCCGACCCTATCGTGACGAATACCGCCCGAGGCCGCTGTGCACAGGATGATCGGCATAAGGCCCATGGTCTGCGGGACGTGCAATATGCCATCGACTGTGGTGACACCCTCTTCGCCCCCGGCCTGAAGACGCTGTTGCGCTGGGCGACCCGGGTCGGGCGACGGCCGGATCACCTCAAAGACAGCACGCTCAAAGCCTATCGCCAACAGGCGGACTGCAGACTCGACGAGCTATTGCGCCGGAAACCGCCGAACCTCAAGGGCCAAGCCCTGTTGGCGCAGACAAAAAAGTGGCGACACGCCTTCATCCTCTTCCTTGAGGATCGGACGGTTCCGGCACCAAACACCGTCAGCGAACGCGCCTTGCGACCCAGCGTCGTGCATCGCAAAGTCACAAACGGCTTCCGGTCCGATTGGGGGGGCCAGCGTTCATGCTCAAATCCGGTCCGTCATCGATACCGGACGCCTCGCTGGCGTCGCAGCCTTCCAAGCCATAACCGACGCACGCAAAGGCCTGCCGTGGCCGTCACCAGAACCAACACCCTGAGCAATTACGCCGGCACTCTCCAATTTTGTGAATTGACGGTCCCTCACTTGATTATGATCGGTCGGCAAAAGATCTGCAACTACGTGGGCATTGACAATAAGAGTCGAATGTTTGACAAATAGCCGACGGTGAGCGTATAGTACAAAGTTGTAGTCATCAACGATGTGCTGGAATAGAGTTGGATACCTGACCCGGAGCACGACGGTTTGCAACCTGTGAGCCGCGCTGTGGGCTTGTTGCCGGACACGTGAGGAGGGATGGGTATGCTCAATCCAATATCGATAATCTCAATGGCCTGCGGTCTGGTGTTGGTTGCACAGTCTTTCGCACTAGCCCAAGGCTGTCGAGTCGAGATCAGTTGGACGGCCAGCCCGGAAGAGATTCTGGCGGCGACTAAGCGCTTGGAAGAATGTCGTGCCGGTGGCTCCCGAGAGACTGAGCGGAGGCTTGGTTTCGGAAGCATCAATCGTCAGGGCGAACGGATTGCCGACCCGGCAAGCCCGGTGACTTACCGGCCCACCAACCCCGAACCGGCCCCGCATCGACCTCAGCCATCGTCTCCGGCGCCCTCCTCCCCACCGCCACCCCGTCTCAATCCAAACCCAGCGCCGCTGTCTACAACGGGCATCGGTGACCGCCATCTCGATTGCCCGCATTATTGGACCAATGCGGATCTGGATTGGGATGTCCTTTCATCTTCGTCGCCGATCGAGTTTGCCAGCGGCAGTTCCGTCATACCCCAACGGTATCGTCCAACCCTTGACCAAATTGCCACTGCCATTGCGCAGATGGGATGGTTTGTTTCGGTGGTGGGCCATGCCAACGCGACGGGACGCTGCGATAGGAACCTTCAACTGTCGCAACGACGTGCCAAGGCAGTTTATGATTATCTGGTGCAGCGTTTGCAAATGAACGGAACGAATCCGCAGGTCGTCACTGCGCTGACTTTTCAGGGGTTCGGCGAGACCATTTCGCGGGACGGATTGCACCCGGTTCATGGAGGCAATCGTCGGGTGGAG
>JANQJV010000165.1 GCA_028281465.1 Azospirillaceae bacterium
CTTGGCGGCCAGCTGCTGGGCCGTGGTCCGGGCCGGCTGGCAGCCGGCGGTCCAGCCGGCAAGGATGCCGGCGCTCCGAAACAGGGCGGCCCGAGGACCGGTCATTGTGTCGGGCCGTTGGTATGACATGGCCGCGGGGTGGAGACCGATGACATGTCGGCATCGTGAGCGATTGTGATGGCCGTCACAGGGGACCGGCTGGTGCTGGCCCATATCCTGGGTGTCGGCGGGATGTGCCGGCCAATCAATCCCTCCCCAGGTGACCCCATCAAGACGGATAGGAGACCTCCCATGGCGACTGACACCAACACCAACATCGAGCAAAGTGGCAAGACGGGTGGCGACGCGTATGGTGCCGCCCTGAGCGGTTCGGCCGGCGTGGCCGGCAGTGGCGTCGGCCTGGGTGCCGGTGCGGGCGGTGGCTTCATCGCCGGCGGTCTCGGTGCCGGTGCCGGTCTTGGCGGCGACGCGGCGTCCGGTGCGGTCGCGGCCGGTGCGGTCGGCGGTGGCGTGAGCGACAACACCTCCATCGGCAGCATTACGGTCAACTCGTAAGCGTCCTCCCGGTGCGGTCCGCGTGCCTCTGTGGCCCGCGGACCCCCCGCCGGTAACCCGTCGCCCTTGGCGCCCACAGCGCACAACGGGTCGTTGTGAGGCCATCGTTGTTCCGATGTCCCGGGCATTTTCGCCGTATCCGGGGCGCATCTGTCGAGTCAGCCTGCGGCGTCTTGCCGCCTCGAGCACGGGCCCCCGTCGAAAAATCGGCAAATGGGGGGCACGGGCATGTCGGTCACGCTTCTTGACGGCGGCATGGGCCGCGAACTCAAGCGCTTGGGGGCGTCGTTCCGCCAGCCGGAATGGTCCGCGTTGGCCCTCATGGAAGCCCCCGAGGCCGTCACACGGGCCCATCAGGTCTTCGTCGACGCCGGTGCCGATGTCATCACAACCAACAGTTACGCTGTGGTGCCGTTCCACCTGGGTGCGGAGCGCTTCGACCAGGATGGCGAGGCGTTGGCGGGGTTGAGCGGACGCTTGGCGCGTGCCGCCGCCGACGGGGGGCTTGCGCCGGTGAGGGTTGCCGGATCGCTGCCGCCGCTGTTCGGGTCGTACCGGCCCGATCTGTTCGACCCGGCACGGGCGCAAGCCATCCTGGCCCCTTTGGTCGCGGGTCTCGCCCCGCATGTGGACATCTGGCTGGCCGAAACCCTGGGTTCGCTGGCGGAAGCCGAGATGGTGCTGGCCACCGTGGGCGGCCGTGATACGCCGGTGTGGATCTCCTTCACCTTGGAAGACGATGCGGCCGACGTGGTCACCGGTCCACGGTTGCGCTCCGGTGAGCCGGTGGCTGCGGCGGCCGAACTGATGATCCGGTGCGGGGTTTCGGCCTTGCTGTTCAACTGCAGCCAACCGGAAGTGATGGCACCGGCGCTCCGGGCCGCTGGCACCGTTCGCGAATGGGCGGAACGACCCCTGGCGCTCGGCGCTTATGCCAACGGTTTTCCGCCCATGCCCAAAACCGCGCAGGCCAACGAGGACAACACCGCACTCCGCAGCGACCTGGATGCGGACGCCTATCTCGGCTTTGCCCGTGCTTGGGTCGAAACGGGTGCCGAAATCATCGGCGGTTGCTGCGGCATCGGTCCTGAGCACATTGCGGCACTGCGTCGGAACTGGCCGCAGGCCGTCGAGGTTTGAGAGCGGATGCCGGACCGGAGGGCCGGCCCGGCATCCTCCAGTCCGCGCTACGCCAGTTCGGCGGTGGTCCCGATCGTCTCGGGGCCGGTGATCTCGATCCGTTTCGGTAGCGCCAGCCGGATACCCTCGGCCTCCAGAGCCGCTTTCGCCTTCATCCGATAACGCCAGGCAACACCGAAATCCGCGTTGCGCACATCGACGAAGACGCCGAAATTCAGACACCCGGCGTCGAAATCGATGCCGGCCACGGCCGGTGCCATGTTGATGTCGTGGATGTTGGCGTTTTCCCTGGGATCCGCCTTCATGGCGTCCGCGGTTCGTTTCAGGATGTCATAGACCCGCTGCGGGTCGACCTCGTAGTCGGTGGAGATGCGCACGTTCACCCGGGACCACAGCTTGCTGTAGTTGCTCACCTGGGCGATTGTGCCGTTCGGAATGAAGTGCAACTGACCGTCGGTGAAATCCCGGATCACGGTCAGTCTGAGGCCGATTTCCTCCACCTGACCGACCAGCCCGTTGATCGTGACCCAGTCGCCGCGGTTGAGCTGGTTTTCCAGAAGAATGAAGAACCCGGCGAAGACATCGCGCATGATCGCCTGGGCGCCGAAAGCGACGGCCAAGCCAAAGACACCGAGGGAAGCGATGATCGGCGTCACATCGATGTTGATCACCTTCAGCATGTAGATGCCGGCCAGAATGACGATCAGACTGCTTGTGACAGTTTGGAAGATGCTGGCCAAGGTGCGGACGCGCATGGCGCGTTCCCGCTGTTTTGATTCTGACAGATCCTGATCTTTGGCGCTGTCGGCTCGTGTTGCCCGGGCAACCAGGCCGCGGCTCACGCCGCGGACCAGAAGGATCAGCACGAGAGCGACGATCGGGATGACGAAGAGCGAGATGCCAGATTCCACCATGCGCCATTGCAGCAACTGGGTGCGCTCCCGTTGCAGCAGACCGATTTCGCCAAGAGAAAGGCGCTCCCGGTCGCCCGCGGCCCCCGTGGCAACCAGCTTGTTCAGCTCTGCCGGCTCGTAGCCGACCAGGCGGGCGATGGTGCGCTGGCGTTCGGCTTTGGTGGATTCCAGAGCCGCCAGCAGATCGCGGTATTGCCCGATGCGGTCGTCGATTTCGCCCAAGGGTTGGGTCTGGGCTTGGATGTTGGCGGTCCAGGTACGCAGGCCGGCCACCTGGGCCCAGTCATCGCGCAGGCCTTCCAGCAGGTTTTCCCGCGCTGTGCGGATGACATCCTCGTCGTCGTCGGTGGGCAGCTGGGGAATGGCGCCCGGGTCCATCGGCTGGCCGGTCGCCTCGGTGAACGCGACCAGTATGGTCGGCGCTTCGGCGGGGGACAGGGCCGCCTTGGTTAAGGTGACCTCGCGCTCCAGGGCCAGTGAGGCTTCCGCAACCTGGGCGTCGAGCAGCTCGGCGATGGGAGCGATGACGGGCCGAACCTTTTCCGTGGCGACGGCCACCGCTTCGAGTGTCGCCTGGCGCCTCTCAAGATTTTCGACCTGTCGGTCCAGAACCACCAGTCGTTGGTAGTAGCGTTCGAGCAGCTCGTCGATGGTGCCGCTCTCCTGCGTGCCGAAATAGTACCCAAGCTCACGGGTCACACCCAGATCGCGGGCGATGCGGTCCTCGACGGCCCGGTCCAGCATGCGCCGCTCCAACTCATCCAACGCGTCGATGTCGTCGAGTGCGGCGGCCTGGTTGCGCAGGCTCAGGAATTCCGAGAGCTGTTCGATGACGAGGGAGGCTTGTTCGTCCCATGCGGCGAGTGCCGCCTCTATTTCCGCTTCGCCCGGCGGCCGTGTCAGCGCTTCGATCGCGTCGATTGCGGTTTGCAGCCTCGCGTCGAGCGCGGCCGCCTGGTCCTGCAGGTCGAGGACCGGGGCACGGTCGAGCCAGGGCGCGATCGCTTCGGTCAGCGCCGCGTCGTCGGTTTCAGTCTGGGCCAGGCGCGACTGCAGCATCGTGGCGCTGCCCCAGGCGCGACGGGCCGCGGTGAGCGCTGTTTCCGTCGACTCGCGCTCGCCGGTCAACTGTGTGCGCTGGGACTCCAGTGCTTGCCGGAACTCGTCACGCAGGCTCGCGTGATCGCGGTAGTACTGCAGGCGGCGGACCACCTGCTCATCCCGCCGCTTTCGTTCCGTCGACACCCAGGTCTGCACCGGAGACGGGACGACGTCCGATTCCGCCGGAACCGGCGGGGCCGGCGCTCTCGGCTCCGCCTGGGGAGCGGCCGCATCCGCCTCTCCGGTCGTGGTCTCTGCGGGAGGTGGCGTCCGTCGCAGCCCCTGGTCGCGCAGCCACGTGTGGAAGGCATCGTCCTGGCCGCGTTTCGCCAGGACGACGGGGTTGTAGTGATTTCGATAAGCGGCACGTGCCTCGGCAACGGCCGTCTCGATCGTGGCGGTCTGCTCCCGGACCGTCTCCAGCAAAGCCGTCGACGTTGCAACGGCGCGCACCGCTTGGTCGAACGCCGCGCGGAGCTCCTGAAGACTCAGATCCTGCATCTCGGCAATGAATGACGCCCATTGTTCTTCGCGCTGCACGGCCAAGGCTTGCGCCTCGACGGTCGTCCTCGCTTCGGTCAGGGCCGTCTCCGCCGCCGTGGTCGTGTCAACCAGCGCTTCGGCCTCCTCGTCCAACGCAGTGCGCCGGGCCTCCAAGTCTTTGACTCGTCGCCGCATCGTCTCGGTTCGGTGTGTCAAGCTGCCGTCCGTCACGGCCGCGGGGAGATCCAGTGCTGCCACGTCAGCATGACTGGTCAGCACCTCCGCGAGCACCTCGAGTGCGATATGCTCGGCGAGGAGCGGTCCGGCGGCTTCGACTAATCCGGCTGTCGCTGCCGCCTGGTCGGTTTTGTCTGAGGCGATGCTTTGCAGGCGTGTGAGTCGGTGCGTGCGGAAGGCGACCATGGCCTCGGCCAGGGCCAGATTGGAACGTGCCTTGCGCAAGGCATCGGTTTCGCTCGGTACCGCCGGCGCCACGTCTTCGGCCGACGGGGGGGCCAGGGCCTCCAAGGCCGCCACGGCCTCGGCGGTGCCGGCCAAGGCATTGTCGAGGGCACTCAGGCGTTCCAAGAAACCATCCCGCGCCGTCGCCAGGTCCGCTTCCCGACCGTTGAAACTGCCGAGCAAGTCGGCCGCATCCATGGCCGAGAAGGCTTCGGCCAAGCGTACCCGTTCAGTCGCTTCGCCCAGCCAATCGGCCACCTGTGCCAAGACGGTTGCCGCGGCATCGCGCTCATCCTCGAGGGCACCCAGGCGGTCCCGTGCTTCGGTCAGGATCACCTGGTCCCGGGCCGCGGTCGACCGATAGCCTTCCGCTTCGGCGACCAAGTCCCCGGGTGCGCTCCGAGACGGCACCTCGTCCAGACCGCTCGGAATCTCGTCGGCTGCCAACGACCCCTCCTCCCGCCGACGCAACACTTCGGCCAAGAGTGGTTGTGCCTGGGCCCGGGCATCCTCGAGAACCGACAACTCTTCAGCCAACAGTAGCGCGGTTTCCTGGTGCTGCTCGGTTAGGCTCTGCCGTGTCCGTATCAATCCTTGCAGCGTTTCCAAGGCCGTCGCGCGGGCCTGCCAGCGGTCCATCAGGTCTTGGACGGCCTCGGGCGACGTTGGCCGGTGAGTCATTGCCGGCGGCTCGGGCAGGTCGAAGGTCTGTGCGTCGATCGCCACCTGGCGCAATTCGCCTTCCAGGGCCGTGATCCGGTCCGCCAAATCAACACGTCGCTCACGCACCATCTGCACGGCCGCCATGGCGTTGAGAGTCTGTTCCAACAATGTCCGCGCCGGCAACGACACGAAGTCTTCTACCTCCTCGGCGGAGCTCGACTGGATGTTGATGAGGCAACTGAGCACCATCACGCCAAGGATAGTCTTGAATTTGCATTTGTTCATGACGTGAGCTCCGCATGATGCCGCGAGAGGTCGCAACAGTGGCTGAAGTGTTGTCGGTTCTTCGATCGGCAGAGCCGATGTCGGCGTTATCGTCTTGCTCGATGCAATGGTCAACGCTGTTTCGGCCCTCGCCGACGTCGATTTGGTCCACTTCCGCCAGGGAGCCCTTGGCCAGCGTTCAGCGTTCAAGCCGTCCAGCGAAAGGATCAACGCCCATCTGGTTCAGCATGCCGATCGTATCGGCCTCGCCCCAGTGCTCGACGATGCGCCCATCCAACAACCGATCGATGTTGATGCCACGAACCCGAATCACTGCGCCGGTTGGACGAATCCCCATCCACTCGCCAGCGTGAACCCCCTGTCCAGCCACACGAGTCACGGCCTTGTCGCCTTGAGCGATCACATCTTCAACTTTGAGTGAAAAATCGGCAAATGTGCTACGCAACCCTTCCAAATGGATGCGCATCGCGGCGACACCCCGAATCGTTGCGGCCGAGTTATGGTCAATGTAGTCCGATGCGATAAAGTCTCTTAGGTCGATTGGATCGTCTTTACTAAATATACTCTCGTAGAAGCGCCGGACGATTTGGATGTTGGGCTGAGCCGACATGATTACCCTCCGTTTCCAAATTTATGTCAGTGCGTAGGTAGTGTTGACTGCGAACCAATCTGAGTAGAAAGCGCTCTAGCGCAAATCCCGAGCAGATTGATTCGATCTGCGACGACGATTTGCTGAAAAATCAAATGGCTAGTCACTCACCGGCCTTGCGGCCGACCTGCCGGGGATGAAACAGTCCAGTTTTCCGAGCGCATATATAGCAGCGAAGTTTGCTTTTGCTACTATATT
>JANQJV010000177.1 GCA_028281465.1 Azospirillaceae bacterium
CAGCCGCCGCGCCGCGCTCTGGCCGTTGATCTCGCGCTCGATGTCGAACAGGGCGTCGATGCGCCGCACCGCCTCCAGGGCCAGGGGCGAGATCGGCGGTGCCCGGCCGCCCCGACGCCGGTTGGCCTCGATGTCGGCCAGCTCGAAGAATTTCCTGCGGCTGTGCGCCCAACACAGCGCGGGCACGACCAGCGCCGGCGTCCGGCCGGGATCATAGAGCCGGTTATAGCCGGCGTAGGCGTCAGCCTGCAGGAGACCACTCCATCCCTCCAGGTGGGCGACGGGGTGCTCCTGGCCCCGATCCCGCGAGGAATGGAACAGGGCGGCCGGCGCATCGAGCCCGCCGAACGGAGCGTCGTCACGCACATACACCCAGGCCCGGCCCTTGGCCGTCTTGCCCTTGGCCAGCACCGGCACCACGGTGTCGTCGCCGTGCAGGCGTTCGCCCGCCATCACATGGGCGGCGATCCGGTCGTGCAGCGGCTTCAGGGCATGGGTGCAGGCGCCGACCTGATCAGCCAGCGTGGACAGGCTTAGGTCCACACCCTCGCGGGCATAGCGCTCGCTCTGCCGGTTCAGCGGCTGGTGCTGGCCGTATTTCTCGAACAGAATCATGGCCAGCAGACTGGGACCGGCCCAGGCGCGCGGCACCGGATGGAACGGCGCCGGCGGCTGGGTGATGTGCGAGCAGCACCGGCAGGTGAACTTCTCGCGCACCGTCTGGACCACTTTCCACCGGCGCGGGATCACCTCCAGGGTCTCGGTGACGCTCTCGCCCAGCTTGGCTAGCCTGTCGGAGCCGCAGCACTCGCAGGTCTCGGGCGCCGGGATGACGACCCGCTCGCGCGGCAGGTGCTCCGGGAACGGCTTGCGCGACGGCGTGCGCCGCGTGAACGACCGCACCGTGGTGGTGGGCGCGGCCTGTTCGGCGGCCAGATCGTCCTCGGTCGCCGTGGCCTGGAGGTCCTCCAGGTTCAGTTCCATCTGCTCCAGCAGGCGTTCCTTGCGCTCGGATCGTTGGCCGTACAGAGCGCGGCGCATCTTCTCGATCTGCAGCTTCAGATGGGCGATCATCGCCTCGGTGCTGGCGGCCTCCGCCTTTGCCTGCGCGAGGTCTGCCGCAATCGTCTCGGCGCGCTTTTCCGCCTCGGCGGCCCGGGCCTCGGCGGCGCTCAATCGAGCCCGGAGATCGGCGATGTCGGCGGCGTCTTCCATGCCCGGAGTATACCCCGGACGGATCCCCGATTCCGCCGTTTTCTGAGTGTTTCCAGGAGTTTTTGGACCTCACCCGGCGCGCTTGGGGCGCCACGTGTGGCGCGGGTTGCGCCAGTCGATCCCGTCCAGCAGATAGCCCAGCTGGGCCGCCGAGATCGCCACCGCCCCGTCCGCCGGAGACGGCCAGATGAAGCGCCCGCGCTCCAGCCGCTTCGCGTACAGGGACATGCCGACGCCGTCATGCCAGAGGATCTTGATAAGCGATCCGCTGCGCCCACGGAAGATGTACAGATCGCCGGCATGCGGGTTGCGGCCAAGCCCCTCCTGGACCTGCAGCGCCAGACTGTTCATGCCCCGGCGCATGTCCGTCACGCCACCGGCCAGCCAGACCTTCGCGTCCATCGGCACGGGGATCATCGCGCTTCCACCACGGCCAGAACCCGACGCAGAGCGTCGCCGTCAATATCAGCGCCGACGATCACCCGGTATCCGCTGGGGACGACAATCTCGATGCGGTCATCGGACGGCGGCGAACCCGCCGGCTTCGTGGCCATCGCCGGGGCGGGCTCCGATTCATCCCCGGCGTCCGTCTCCGCGCCGTCGGGCACAATGAGTGCCGGCACAAACGTCGGCGGAGCGTCCCCAGGCGACGGCGAATTGCCAAGTCGGCCCTCTCGCCACAGTGCCCGCCACCGGTACAGCAAAGACGTACAGATCCCATACCGCCGCGCCGTCGCCGAGGCCTGGCGCCGCCCGACAAAGCTCTCTTCAACGATGCGGACCTTTTCCGCGTCGCTGAACCGACGCCGCCGGCCCGTCTCCACAATCTCCAACCGCATCGCCTTGTCCACTGTCTCTATCCCTACGGATAGCCACAGTGCACAGGATCGACCTGCGCCTCGTCTCGCCCAAATTCAGCCGTCCTCACCGGACGGGTACGAAGCACTTCGAGCCAGTGCCCGATATAGGCGGCGTGATCCTCGCGGGTCTCCGGCGTGATGTGCAGGTCGGCGCACAAGAACGCGGCCCCAAGCTCAGCGACCAGCTCTTCGCGGGCATAGCCTTCGTCTCCGAAGGTCTTGCGACCGAAATCCCGGTCAAGGCGCGTGGGATGGCGCGTCCAGTGCGTGACCTCATGCCCGAGCGTGGCGTAGTAGCTTTCGGCATCGCGAAAGGTCTCAAACGGCGGCATCTGGACGTAATCCGAATGGATGGCGTAGTAGGCGCGATTGCCGCCGTGGCGGATGTCCGCGCCAGTAGCGGTGAAGAACTGCTCCAAACGCGCATCACGCTCGATATCGGGATTGGGCGGCTGTGCCGGGGCATGGAAGTGACCGGGCAGGCCGTCGATCTGCTCGACGTTGAAGACGGTATAGACCTTCATGTAGGGGATGGTGACATCGACTTCCTGGCCGCGATCATCGAGCTCGGTCTTGTGCAGCTTGTCGGCGTAAACGACGGCTTCGCCGCGCTGGCCCTTGCGGACCTGACCACCGAGGGCCTGGGCCTGCTTGTAGGTCATCCAGATCGGCGCGGTGAATTCCCGCTCGACGGCGGCGGCCCAGAGCATGATGATGTTTGCGCCCTGGTACGGGATGCCGTTGTGGCGGAGCGGCCTTTCGACGCGGCCGGCCAGGTGTTCGGCGTTCCAGGGCTGGTGCCAGGTGCGGACCCCGTTTTCCAGGTCGGCGATGATCTTGTTGGTGACGCGGGTGTAGATGTCGGGTTTCTGTGCCATGTTTTCCTCCTTGTGGCTGGTCCCGTGCGGGACGCGAAGGAGGAAGGCGGTCGGAACCGAGCCGGAGGTGCATGGTCAACACGGGCCTGCGAAGGCGCGCCGAAGCAGGCTGGCGCGGGCAGACCATTGCGCCGACGGCGCCGACCGCCATCTTCGCGGACGTTACCGCACGGCCAGACACGGGCGAGGAACGGCACATAAAGGCCCGGTCCATCGGCCCGCGCCGATGGACAAGATGACGGTTGGAGAAGAAGGGGGTCCGCTGTCACGTCGAGCGCAGTTTCGCGCTCATGAAGCACTGCAACGGGTACCAGCGGGTCCTATACCTTGGCGGGGACCGCACCAGAGCACCAAGTCTCGTTTTGCTGGCTTTGCCCTGCAAGACAAAACCTTTGGGCGATGACGCTTGGGCCTGACGGCGATGATATCGTTTATTGCGACCACTGATGCTATGCGCATCACGCGCTCGGCTTGAAGGCCAATACGGATGCGCGGTCTTGATCCGGCAGTGGCGCTATGCCCGACAGATCGACGTCGAAGCGAATATTGTCGATTGGATCATTGGTGTGGACTCGCGGGACCGGAATCTCCTCTGCCCGAAAGAGTGCCAGCGTGGCATTATCCGGGTAGGTCTGAAGAGCCAGTTCGCTTCGGTAGAGATCGCATCCGCCTTTGGCGAGGCACTGGATCAAAAACGAACTACGAAGGTCGTGATCCGAAATTCTGGCGGCAAGGATTTCCATAAGGTCGGCAACAGTCTGCCCGCTTTGCACCTCGATCACACAGAGCGATGCAATATACGCATCAAATGCACCTGACGGCCTGAGTTGGTTCAGCGAAAAACGGTGCTGCGGAGCGGGCTTTGTTGTGGTCTTCACGTCCAGCACGAAGTGCTCGGCGACAAAATCGTACTTCGCGGTTTTTCGGGTACTCCAGCAGCGCACGGCGGCATCGATGTTGTGCGCGTGCGCAATGACAGTGAGTTCGCCCCAAAGACCAATAAGATCGCACGTATTGTCTTCTATGCGACTGAAGAGGGCCGCGACTTGTTGGATACGAACTGCAATCTCGGCGTTAGTTTTTGGTGTAATTTCTGCAAAGAATATTTCTTCCAGAATCTTCAAGAAAAGACGGACAATAGCCGGGTCGCTCTCTTTCAATCGGATAAGTGAGTAGCACCCCTGATGCGGCTTCTGCGCATCCGTGTCAATCACACAAATACGGGAAAACAAGGCGTCTACCGCACGCAAAGAGATATCTGGACGCAAATCGTCCGCAAGGGCGGGGATCAATAGCGCGGGAAAAGCGCGAACGTCTATAGCAAACCAATAGGGATAATCGCCCTCCACTGGCACTCCGAAGAGAGCCGCGCCATCATCGGGGACCGTATTACAGAGCGTGGGATACAGATCAATCAACATGGGCGTTCACCGCTCAACCCAGACACGCTCCATCAACGGATCAGGGACGTGGACAGCCAGAATTGGCACGTCACGCAGCGTCCGCTTCTTGTCAGCGGTCTGAATATCGTAGCGATGGAGTTGGAAGGTTACGGTCTCAGCAGATACCAATGCTCGCGCACCGGGATAATTCGTCGGTGCGTTCGCACCCTGCCAAAGCTGCTTAACCTTTGGCGGTGATTTTTCTGTCAGTGTCCGCTTATAGTCCACACCCGACCAAGGTCCAGACAGGGCGTAGAAGCTGCATGTCATACCCGGTTCGTCGGAGACCATGCGTTCCAGGCCAAGCATAAGTGCGCTGTGCCGGAGGTTATCGTCTGGCCAGCGATAGCGAAATTGGCCGATCATCGGCAGAATGTCGGAAAGGGCTAACGTATCGCTGAATGCGGGTACAATCTGTTTATCGTTCCAGCCATCTTCCGCGTAGCGCGTAAAGTCGAAGGACTCGAGAATGCGTTCCACAAGTTCTCGGTTTTCAGCAACTGTCTCGCTGTCATCAAAAGGATGATCGGGGACGATCCAGCCGCCTTTCCCTTTGGACTGATACATCTCCAGCAAGATGACCGAGGCCCTGGTTGGTTTGAGCTTCTGATCAAGGAAATATGTGCGACGCCAGTCCTTGAGACTCCCGCCCTCATGGAGATGATTGCGGATAGAGCAGCGAACGGATTCCTCGTGCTTTACATAGTCCGTGAACGCCTCGATGTTTGCGCTGGTCAGATAGATGCGACATAGCCCCAGATAACGCTTCTTGTAGCCGAAGAAGCGGGCGCGCTGCTGGATGTTGTCGGCATTGCCGACACCTGTTGATCGCGGCATATAACTGACCGTTAGGCCCTCGACCGTGAATCCTCGATCAAGGCCAATACCACCAATCAGAATCCAGCTATATTCGCCTACCCAATCGACAGGGGCGATACGGCTTTTCTCGCGCGTGTTGAGTTCGGCGACTGCGGTTTCTTCCATCGCTTCGAACAGGATCGGGGCGATGTCCTCGAAGGTCAGAGACGTGTCATAAGTCTTGAGAATGCCGTCTGCGGACTTGCGGAATTCGTTCAAGAGCCCCGCGTGATCAGGATGGGTAGTGTCTTGCAAGATCGCTGACCAATGATCTTTGATCTGGTGTGTCCATCGCTTGAACATTAGATGCTCATCTCTTGCGATGGCGGGATGGATCATCATCGAACGATTTCGGCCCTTCTGAAACTCATCTTCCAGCAAGCCGATCGCAACGCCAATAAAAAAGTCCCGTAGCGCCGCACGCAGGCTTTCCGGCGCTTCATGTGGCGGATCGTTCTTGTCAGGGACTTCGCTCAGAGGGATGAGCTTGATGTATTTGTCCGCCCCATCAACGAAAAATTCCTGCCCGCCCACATAGTGTGTGCCGGGGGTAAGGACGCGTCCGAAATCAGGCGAGAGAGCGTCGATGCGACTGATCAGGAGCGGTGCCTGGGGTGTTGCTGTGTAGAGGATATAGCTGTGGTGCGGAAACAATGCCCGCAGCGTCTTGATCCGTGCATATGTTGTACTCTCGTCGTCTTGTTTGGCCTTGGTGTTCATCCCAGCCTGATCGTCCGCGCGCGCGGGCTTTCGCGCCGCCAGCGTGCGATTTCGGTATTCACGCGTTCCACTTCGCTTTGCTGGAATGCCTTTTGCTGTGTAGTAAAGAGATTCCATTCGCGGGTGCCTGCGATATCTAGGTCACCCTTCAGGCGATCAAAGCTCTGCTCGACGAGGTTGTTGGTGGTCCCCGCTAGGAGGATGACGAGCCGAAACCGATTAAAGGCTTATCCCTTTGCTTCCGGGGCGATCAACATATCGTAGGTGATGGGCCCTTTGGTGGTGGCGATTCCGAGGAGGGATCGAAAGGCTGCGTG
>JANQJV010000256.1 GCA_028281465.1 Azospirillaceae bacterium
GGTGGCAGATCATGAGGGTGCCGAAGGGATGCCAGAATTCTTCGAGCCAAATCAATGGATTGTACGTTCAGCAAATCGTCATCTTGGGCCATTGCCACCCATTTTGCCCCTCTTACAGGTCATGGCTTCACCGGAGCCGGACCGATCATGGCCTCCGTCATGATTTCGCCGGCGGCGATCGTCCGCAGCGCGGGACGCCCCAGGAACTCGGGCAGCCGCGCTCCCGGCACCCCCGTCCCCGGCCTTTGAGCAATCAGCATCTCGGCGGTCACGATGGTACCCGCGGCAATGGTCCGGGCCGCCGTCAGGCTCTTGCGCGCCCACGCCATCGATACCTGCTCAGCCGGAGCAAGCTGCTTCGGGTAACCACCGCGCGCTGCCTCGATCTCACGGATATCGGCGACAAAGCGTCCGAAATTGGAGGGGTCGCAGGACACCTTCCAGTCTTGGGCGTTGGGAACATCGCGGTCGATCGTGATGTGTTTTTCGATCACCGTAGCGCCAAGCGCGACCGCCGCCAGAGGGACCGCAGTACCGGTCGTGTGATCGGAGTACCCGACTGGTCCGGGAAACAGCGCCTCGATCTGCTTCATGACCGACAAGTTGACGATCGACGGATCGGCCGGATAGCTGGTTACGCAATGCAAGACTGCGAGTGCCGGGCAGCCGTTCTCAGCCATCACCGCGATCGCGCGCCTGATCTGCGGCATCTCATACATGCCGGTGGACAAGATCACCGGCTTGCCGCGCCGCGCCACATCCGCCAGATGCGGCCAATTCTCCACTTCGCCGGAACCGATCTTGAAGGCCGGAACGCCGAGTTCCTGGTCGAGGAAATTCAGCGCAACGTCGTCATGGGGCGTACAGAGAAAGAGGATGCCCTTTTCCCGGCAGCGGGCGGCCATCGCAGCGATGGCGTCGTTGGAAACCTCCTTGGGCCTGAGGCGGTCCCGCCATTCGGGAGACGAGGGGCCGATCAACCGGTCGGTGCAGAAGTGCTGCGTTTTGAAGACATCCGCTCCAGCTGCGACGGCAAGATCCACCAAAGCATACGCCTTGTCCAGGTCGCCGAAGTGGTTCACCCCGGCCTCCGCGATGACGAGGCAGGGGTGCCGCCGGCCGACCTGCCTTCCTCCGATCTCGAATTCGGCTGGAAATTCAACCACTTCCGGTTTTCCTCCTCCACGCTGGCGCTCGGCCTTCCATGATCCTATCGAGGGGCGACGACGCCGCCATCACGGCATCAGAAAGCGCTCAATTCGCCCGCACCTAGAGCGTTTTCCGCTCACTTTGGTTCGCGGAAAACGCTCTAGCCACTTGATTTTTCAGCAAATCACCGGCGCAGATCGACTCAATCTGCTCGGGATCTGCTCTAACTGGCGCCGTGCGAAATTCACGATCTCTTCTGCACTGTCGTTCCAGTGATTCCCGGTGACCTCCCGTGATCCGCTGAGACATTGGGCGTAGAGTTCCGGCGCGTCGAGCAGTGAGCGGATGGCCCGCTCGATGGCCGCAGCCGGTATGTCGTCGGAGGCCAGACTGTTACCGAGATAACGCACGTGTTCGGGCAGACCAGCGGCCGAGGTTGCCACGACCGGAACGCCCATTCCTTGCGCTACGGCCATGACACCGGACTGACAGGCCTCCAGGGAGGGCAACACCACAAGGTCGGCAGCGGCGAAGATGCCCGGGATTTCGGACTCGTCGAATGAGCGGTTGTCCACACGGAGTCCAGGCTGACCCGCTGCCGGGGCGTAGGGCTTCAGGCTCCCGGAACCCGCAATCGTCAAGGTCAGATCTGGATAGCTATTCCGAAGACATCCAAACGCCTCCAGCAGAAGGTGAAGCTCCTGGTACGGAAGGACCCGGCCGAAGAAGAGCAAGCGGCGGGGCGGCACAAAACGTGACCGGTCATCCCGACCTCGCCGACCATCTCCTTCGTGATGACCCAGGGGCCCATGCGGCACGACCAGCACGGGTGCCTCGATATCGGGTACACGGGCGAGTAACTGGCGGCGAACGAGTTCGCTCAAAACAATCACGCCGTCGGCGGCCCTGGCCTCCCGCTCGAACCAGCGGTGCAGGATCAGTGACTCGCCCTTATTCGGTTCGGTTTTGTGAATGGTGACCAGGTATTTGACTCCGCTTCGCGTCACCGCACCGCGACAACGGCCGCACCAAGGATGACGCCTGGTGCTCAGGACGGCATCTATTCCGTTGTCGCAAACGTACCTGAGCAGCCGATAACGATGCAACGGTACCAGCAAGGAGGATCAGAGCGCCTCAAACAGCCCCCGATAGATGTCTACGGGAAGGCATGGCAAGCCCAGCGCGGTTGTCCGCTGGTCGAAATCTGTTTGACGAGAGAAACTTAGTGCATTTGCAGCCGACGTGTATGCGGTTCGGCGGTTCGAAAATGCGACAAAACGAAGAGCTAAAGCGGTTTGTCGGAATCCGGTCACTGTGAAACCGCTCTAGCAATACGTCCGTATCGGGACGATCGGCAAGCGCCTTCACAACGCCATGCGTGTACCGGGCTCCTCCGTCCCGGCGCCCCCAATACCAGATCAAAAATGCGCACGAAATTCCGTCCCGATTCTCTTGCGATTGACCTGATGTCGTGCGCCAGACATCATCGGCAAGAGACAGTCGTAACATGACTATTTTAGCGATCCATTGAGTCACAGCATGATTCGGCGTATAGTCTCCGCTTGTGCCGGTCGGGTGAAATGTGATCAGCACCATGGTGCTACGAGGCTTGGCGACAGCGGCTCAAACCGCAGGGTGGGCGACACGTACCACCACCGGAATTCGACGTGACCCAAGCCGAATTCAATACTCATCAGCCGATCCAGGGCAATCGGACTCGTCCCGTCTCTATGAGGAACGAGCCGTAATCGAGATCGTCCTGGCCATCCAGGTCGAAGGAAAATCGAGAGTCCACCTCGAATGCAAGGCTCTCATCCCCAAACACGTCTCCTGCAGTCACAGTCGACCGTCTCGTTGCGACGAGATTACCGAATACAAAAAATGCCGGTTTTCGCTGCTTGTTGTAGCAGCGGCGCCGTTCCTCGGTGAAACGGAACCGTGCCCGGCCCCGTTCTACGACTCGCTGGTTATAGGCGTGATGGTTGTGCGGCGTACGGGCGACGGTCTGAGCGCTGTGTAAGGCCGGATTTTGCTTGAGGCCGGCGACACAAAGGTCAATATGCTCGGGGAGCAGGAACGGCGAGGTTGGCTGCAGCAGAGGGACGATGTCAACGTCATGGCGCCCGGCCAGGTAATGCTGGAGGACAGCCAGGATCGGCGTATCGTCGGCTGCGAGCTCAAGCGGGCGCCATGCGACAGTCACCCCCAGGCGTTCAACGGTCTCGGCGATCGTCTCGTCCTCCGTCGAGCAGACGAGTTCATCGATCGAGCGACACCGCCGCGCAGCTTCGATGACGTGGGCGACCAATGGCCGTCCAGCAAAGCTCACGAGGTTCTTGCGAGGAATACTCTTTGATCCGCCTCTCGCGGGAATAATGGCAAGGGTCGTCCCGGTCATACGACTCTCTCTCCACTGCCTTCCTTCAGAGTGTCTATGACCCGTTTAATGGTTAAGAGCTGTGTTTCCTCCCACGCGTCCACGGTAGATCCGCCAATGTGAGGCGTGATCAGAAGGTTATGGTGGGTTCGTGCGTATCTGATCAGGGGATGTTCGTCCAGGCACAGTCCCTGCTCGCGTTCGTGTTCGTCATCAAGCACATCAATCGCGGCTCCGGCCAGCTTACCTGTCTCCAACGCCCGTATCAGAGCCCGTGGCTCAACGATGGCGCCGCGCGCCGTATTGACCAAATAGGCACCGTCACGAAATCGCTGGAATACGGCCCGGTCTATCAACGAGACCGTCTGAGGCGTCAGATGGCAGTGAAGCGTAACCACGTCGGAGGCCTCAACCAAACTCTCAAGCGTGGGGGCACGCTGGGCGACGTCGCTTTCCGTTACGAATGGATCGAAATAAAGCACGTCCATGCCGAATGCGGAACCGTAGCGCGCCACCATCGACCCAATCCGGCCCAACCCTACGATACCAAGCGACATCCGCGACATCATGCGCGGAGCGGCAAACGGCCAGCGTGACCACTGGCCCGCCAGGACCGAGTGGGCGCCCGGCACCACGTTGCGCATCAGCGCGATCATCAATCCCCAGGTCAGTTCGGCGGTTGGGGTAACACGCGCCAGAAAGTCGGTCGCGTCTCTCAGGGAAACGATACGGATGCCATGGCGCTCGGCATAGTCCTCATCGACATGGGGCAGGGACGTGGTGCTCGAACCGATCACGCGGAGGTGTGGCATCCGGTCCATTTTCTCCGGACCTAAGTAAAAGCCCAAGGGCGCAAAACACACCTGGATACCGGCCAGAACCTCGTCACAATCGTCGTTGGGGTTATCGAGAGTGACCACCTCGAAATGCCTGTGAAGCAGTTCGAGCGCCACCGGTCGATAATTCAGCACTCGGTAGTAAAGAGACCTCGCCATAGTCGATGATATTCCCCAACGAAGCACGACGACATTCTTGTGCCCCCCCCTGAGGAAGGGCTGACCTGCCACCAAGACACCAATCAAGTACCGAGCAGACTGCTAAAGGGCCGCTCGGGCCTGGGTCAAGAGCATTCCCTATCCTCGTGGGTCATCATTGCCGGGCCGACACATTACCGACAGCCAGATGAGGCTCTATATGACGTTCCGTCAGACCGGCGGCCCCGGCGATTGTCGGGTTCCGGGTGATCGCATCCATGGTGGCGATGGCCCCGTAGATATCGAGGCGATCCAGTACCTCGGGGATCGCTGCGCATTCTGTGTCCTATTGATGCACAACCTCCTGAGCCACCACCAGGCGCGCGCTGGTCGCCCAGGCCGACATCAGGTGCAGCGCCTTACGGCCGGCGCTGCGATCATGGGTACGGCGGGATGTCATGCCGTCGATGGCGATCAGCTTGGGCACGTCCGGGCGCGGGGCGAAAGCCCAATCGGTGAAGCGGGCCCGGAAAAGCTCCGGATCGATCCGGTTCATGACCACCCGCAACCAGTCAGCGCAGGGTGTCCCGACGTGGCACACTGAGAAACGTCGTAGAAAATCCAAATGGTTTTTTGCCCCACAGGGCGATCTCGTCATAGTCCTCGCGGCAAGCCGGTATCCTCACCGCGTGGCCCTGATCCGCTTTGCCGTTGCTTGACAGGCAGCGGGGGCGGCGTCGCCATCTGACTTCCGATGGTACACGACCTGTTGGTGTATCCCGAGACGCCACCGTATGCGGTTTTCTGGCACGCTGACCTTCTATAGGCAATCGGGCTCGATGGGCGTACCGACCGGCCGCGGAAAGAGCGCTATCATCGCAATACGACCGAGCGAGGAAGCTACGCCGGGGCACGTTGGTTCCGGGGACATTGGCAATCGCACAACAATTCGGTGCACGGACGATCTGCATCATCGAATATGAGCTACTGAAAGTATGTTCGAGCTGATGGCATTGTTTTACTATTCCCCTGGCCAAAGCGGTTTCACATTGATCGGAATCAGGGAAACCGCTCTAGCTTTTTGTTTTGTCGCATTCTCGAGCCGCCGAACCGCATACACGTCGGCTGAAAATGCTCTAGTACACCGCGGCGGAAATGGTAACATGTTCCATTTTTGTCACGCCGCAAGTGCTTTTCCTGTCACGGTCCATCGGAATGGCTTGGCCAGGGTCTCG
>JANQJV010000228.1 GCA_028281465.1 Azospirillaceae bacterium
CGGGCCGACGGGGCGTCGGCGCTCCGGGATGTGGCCACGACCCGCCCAGAGGTTCATCCTCTGCGGGACGGGCGGTAGCACGGTGTGGAACTTATACCAACGGCTCGAAACAAGGACCGGTCCTCGGGCCGCCCTGTTTCGGAGTGCCGGCCTCCTTGCCGGCTGGACCGCCGGCTTCCAGCCGGCCCGGACCACGCCCAGCAGGCGGCCGCCAAGATGGCGGCGGTCCAGCCGGCGTGGATGCCGGCGCTCCTCGTTCAGCGCCAAAGCCGGTTCGAACGCCATGTCAGACCTCGTTGACACGGCCACGGGCTCAACCTCTGCACGGCGCAAGCGTGAAGACTTCCTGCGTGCCGTCGATGCCGGCGAGGCGGTGACAACCCAGGGACACCACCGGGCATTGGGCATGCGTGGCCACGGCCGCGGACATCACCACGGGGGTGAGCAACGTCCGGCATAGGCCTTCGATCCGCGCCGCTTCGTTGGCGGCCGGGCCGATGACGGTGAACTCGATGCGGTCGCGGCTGCCGATGTTGCCGTACAGCACATCGCCCATGTGCAAGCCGATGCCGTACGCGAGCGGCGCCTCGCCCTGGGTGTGGCGCTGGTCGTTGACGGCGGCGACCGCGGCTTGGGCTGCGCGTGTTGCGGACAGGGCGGCCTCGCAGGCGGCCGCAGGGCTGTCGAAGCCGGACATCGGGAAGATCGCCAGGGCCGCATCGCCGATGAAGCGCAAGACTTCGCCGCCATGGCCCTGAACGGCGTCGGCAATACACTCCAGAAACCGGTTCAACAGCTCCAGATAAGTCGGCAGCGGCAGGCTGGCGGCCAACGCGGTCGACTGCCGCAGATCGCTGAACAGGATGACCGCGGGGATGATCTCGCCGTCGCCGCGCCGAATCTGCCCGGTGAGAACCCGTCGGCCCGTGCCGCGGCCCAGATAGGCCTCCAGAATGTTGCGGGCGGTCTGTTCACGCACGGCGACCTTGCAGGCCAGTGCCAACCGGCTTTCGATCCGCGCCAACGCGCGCAGGTCGGACGGCGTGAACCCGCTGGGCTGCCGCGTCGCCCAACTGCCGACCAGACCATCGTCCAAGGCCTGACCTTGCCCGGGTTCTCGAAACGGCCGCATGAACGCCCGGTAGGCTGTGGCGCCCGCGTCGGCCAATTCGTGCAGAACCGGGAAGTCAAGCTGCGCGTCCGGTCCGGACAGGACACGGTTGAGGCTTGGCGTGTCGGTCACCACAAGGTGGTTGAGCGGGCTCTGCTGCCAGCGTTGTTCCTCCTCCGATCCATGGAGATGATCCGCGGCCTCGATGCCGGCATCCGCGCGCCAGACCATGCCATGCGACTCATACAGGGGATGCAGGACGTCGAACCCCACAACGCAGCGCCAGAGCGGCACCCCGGCGGCCACCAGCCGTTTGCAGCAGCCGGTGACCAGGGTCGACACCGCAGCGTCGCGGAGCGCCTGTTCACACAGCCAATGGTTGATGGCCGAAATCGGATCGCTGTCGCTGTCGGCATCGCTCTCGGATTGGTGGTCCATGGCCCCGCTCCCCACACACCGTCCTCAGACCCCCACAGAGACCCGAAGTATCGGAGATGGGGCTGCCAGCCTGAAGCGGTTTTTTGGGGGGAGTCCTTCCGTCTCAGACCAACGGCCCGACACAATGACCGGTCCTCGGGCCGCCCTGTTTCGGAGCGCCGGTATCCTTGCCGGCTGGACCGCCGGCTTCCAGCCGGCCCGGACCCCGCCCAGCAGCCGACCGCCAAGATGGCGGCGGTCCAACCGGCAGGGATGCCGGCGCTCCTCGTTCAGCGCCGAAACCGACCCTGTCGTCTATGCGGGCCATGGGTATAGAGCACCAAACCGAACCGTGTCCCGCGGCAGTGGCCGGGCGAGGGTGGTGTCGCTGGGCGGCTGGGCAGGCGTTGATCAGGTCGAAACACCCGCACCCCGACCCCTCTCCCAGAGGGAGAGGGGCTTTCACCGGCGGGCATGACCTCGGCCAACCTGTTGAGTGACCCAGCAGATATCGTCCAGCTTTCATAGAAGGCAGACGGGAGGGGCACCGGTGGAAACAGACGCGCATGTCATCCTTTCCAGGCCCTTCGGTCCTACCGCATCCCCAGCCGCGTGCGCAGGGTTTCGGCGAGGGCTTTGACGGTGGCGTCGGGCTCGGCGCCGCCATCGGAGATGTCGACGAGGGCGGCGGCGATCAGGTCGGTGACGGCCACGCCTTCGGCACCGGGATAGGCATACCAGGGGCCGGCGAAGTCGGCGATCTGCTCGTGGGCCGGGCGGACTGCCGGGTTGGCGGCGTAGAAATCGGCGAGATAGGCTTCATCGGCCACGACCACGGCGTTGGTCGGGGCATAGCCGGTGGTCTCGACGATGATCTTGGCACCCTCGGGGCTGGTGACGAAGCGCATGTAGCGCCAGGCCGCCGCTTGTTGCGTCGGATCGGTGGTGAGCATGACCAGGCCGGAGCCGCCGGTGGGGAAATACACCGAGGCCGGGTCGGCGTTGATCGGGATGCGCTTCAGCGCGATCTCGAACTTGTTGCCGGCGCCTTGCAGGAAGCGGGTCAGAAGCGACGAGCTTTCCAGCATGATGCCGAGCGTGCCGGCCGGGAAGGCCTGGCGGGCCTCGTTGGTGCCGTAGGTTTTCATGCCGGCTTCTTGGGAGAAGCGATGGAACAGGGCGGCGGCGGCGAGGCCCGCGGCATCGTCGAAGGTGATGTCGCTCTCGTCCGGCGTCATCGGCCGGCCACCGTAGGAGCCGAGCAGCGACTGGAAGCGCCAGTCGTGCCGCTGCAGCCAGATGCCGTCGATGGTGGGGCCGAGCGCATCGATCTTGGCGGCGAGTTCGATGAGGCCGTCCCAGGTTTCCGGGAACGCGTCCATCGAGCCGCCGGCCTGCGCGACCAGGGTCGGGTTGGCGTAGATCATCAGGGTCGAGGCGGAGACACCGAGCGCATAGGTGGTGTCGTTGAAGGTGCCCAGGCGCACCGCCGGGCCGAAGCCTTCGGCCATGAAGGCGGCCTTGTCGCCCATCAGCGGGTCGAGTGGCTGCGCCAGACCGCGCGCTTCCAGCACGCGCCACAGGTTGAGGCCGACGAAGGCGACGTCGGGCAAGGTGCCGGCGACCGCTTCGCGCAGCAGGCGCTGCACGCCTTCCTCATAGGATTCCGCCGGGCCGTCGATCACCACGGTGATGTCCGGGTTCTCAGCCATGAAGGCCTCGGCCAGCGCCTCTTGGGTGGCGGCCCAGATGGTGGGAATGCCGTAATGCACGCGGATGGCGGTTTCGGCATGGGCGGCGGTCGCGGCAAGCCCGACCAGCGCCGCTGCCACCGTGGCGTTGAGGCTCTGTTTCATCACTGGTTTCTCTCTTTCATTCGCTTGGGTGGAGTCTCTCGTTTGGTCGAACGGGCGTGCTTGGAGCACGCTCTTGTTGTGACTTTGCGGCCATCGGCGCTCATCCCTTGAGGCCACCTGCGGCGATGCCGCGGATGAAAGCGCGCTGCGCCATCAGGAACCCGACCACCATGGGGGCGACCACCAGCACGGCCGCGGCCATCAACGGGCCGACGTCGTCGCCCGACTCCCGGTCGCGGAAATACAGGATGCCGCGCGGCGGGGTGGCCAGATCGGGCGAGGTGGTGGCGATCAACGGCCAGAACAAATCGTTCCAATGGGCGACAACGGAAAAGATGCCGAAGGCGGTCGCCGCCGGCAGCGCCAGGGGAAAGGCGATGCGCCAGACGATCTGAAACTCCGACAGGCCGTCGACCCGGGCGGCGTCGAACAGCGCCGCCGGCATCACCGCGAACGCCTGGCGGAACAGGAACATGCCGAACACCGAGGCGATGAACGGCACGATCAGGGCGGCGTAGGTGTCGATCAGCCCGAAGCGGGCGAGCCCCAGAAACAGCGGGATCGCCGTGACGTGGAACGGCACCAGCAAGCCGGCCAGGATGAGGCCGAACACCAGGGTGCGGCCGCGGAACCGGCGCTGGGCCAGCGCATAGGCACAGGGCACCGCGAACAGAAGCTGGAATACCAGGATGCCGGCGCAGACCACCGTGCCGTTCCAGAGGTACAGCAGAAGGTTGGTCCGGCTCAGTGCCGCGGCATAGTTCTGCCAGCGCAGGGCGTTCGGCCACAGATCGAGGGTGGGCGTGAATATCTCGTCGGGCGCTTTGAACGACAGCGACACCATCCAGTAGAACGGCAGCAGGACCACGGCGGCGCCGATGAGCAGAAGGGCGAACGAGAGCAACCGGGGCGCTCTCATCGGTAGTGCACCTGGGTTTCGAGCACCCGGAACTTCAGCGCCGTGAACAGCAGCACCAGGGCGAAGAACACCATGGTCAGCGCGCTGGCGTGCCCGGCCTTGAAGTAAACGAAACCCTCCCGGTAGATCGCATAGACGAGCACGTCCGACGCGAAGGCCGGGCCGCCCTGGGTGAGCGTGGCCACGGTTTCGAACACGCGGAACGCCGAGGTGGCGGTGACCACGGTGACGAACAGCGTCACCGGGCCGAGCATGGGCCAGGTGACGGTCCAGAACCGGTCCCACGGGCGGTCGGCCCCGTCGACCGCGGCGGCGTCGTAAAGGTGCGGCGGGATGGCCGCCAGGCCGGCCAGAAACAGCACCATGTTGTAGCCGACGCTCTGCCAGATGCCGATCGCTGCCAGGGTCCAGATCACCAGGGCCCGGTCGGACAGCCAGGACGGCCCCTCCAGCCCGGCCGCCCCCAGGGCCTGGTTCACCAAGCCCAGGGTCGGGTGCAGGATCATCTGCCAGGCCACCGCCATGGCCACCAGGGTGGCGGCGACCGGCAGGAAATAGACGGCGCGCAGCACGGCGGCGAGGCGGGGCTGGTGCCGGGTCAGGCCGTGCAGCCCGATGGCGACCAGGAGGCCAAGCGAGATTGAGGCCGGGATGGTGATTGCGGCATAGGTCAGCGTGTTGACCAGGGCGCGCCGGCCGAACGGGTCGGCCAGGATGGCCCGGTAATTGTCCCAGCCGACCCAGCGGAAGCTGGCCGCACCGAACTGGTAGTCGGTGAAGGACAACACGGCGACGATGCCGACCGGCAGGAAGATCAAAAGCACCATCACCGCCGTCGCCGGCCCGGCGAGCAGCAGGTCGGTCAAGCCTTCGCGCACGGACCGGTTCAGGCGCATGAAGACTCCTCGCCGGGGTTGGCGATGCGCGTGCCGTGCGCCGCATCGAAGAGGTGCAGGTGCTCGGGCCGGTAGCCCAGGCGGACGGCGCTGCCGGCGTCGGGCGCCGGCCAGTCTGGTGGGGCGGTGGCCCGCAGTGGCGTGCCGTCGGCCTCGAGCCGCAGGCCGAGCACCTGCACGTCGCCTTGGAACGCGACCCGGTCCAGCCGACCCTGCACAGGGCCGTCCGCCGCCGGCGTCAGGTGCTCGGGGCGGAGGCCGACCACGAGCGGGCGCTCCGGGGCCGGCTGTCCGGAGGCCAGTGCGGGCGGCAGGCCGCCCTCCGGCGGCCCGGGGATCAGGTTGATCGGGTGGGCGCCGATGAATCCCGCGACGTCGCACGTGGCCGGCCGCTCATAAAGGGCGCGCGGGCTGCCGACCTGGGCGATGCGGCCGTCGAGCATGACGGCGATGCGCTCGGCCATGGCCATGGCCTCGGCCTGGTCATGCGTCACGTAGAGGAAGGTGTGGCCGGTGCGCCGATGCAAGGCGACCAGTTCGGCGCGCATCTGGATGCGCAACCGGGCATCCAGGTTCGACAGCGGCTCGTCGAGCAGGAATACCGACGGATCGCGCACCAGCGCGCGCGCCAGTGCCACCCGTTGCTGCTGCCCGCCGGAAAGCTGCGCCGGCTTGCGCGCGAGCAGGGGTACGATCTCGAGCAGCTCCGCCACCGCCCGGACGTCGCGCGCCAGGGTGGCGCGGGTGCGCCGCACCGCGGGCGACAAGGCCCCCAGCGGCGAGCGGCCGAGGCGGCCGAGCCGACGCATGGCCAGGGGCAATGCGATGTTCTGCGCCACCGTCAAGTGCGGGTAGAGCGCATAGGCCTGGAACACCATGGCCACGTTGCGCTCGGACGGGCTTTCCTGCGCCACATCCCGGCCGTCGAACAGGATCTGCCCGGTGCTCGGCCGGTCGAGCCCGGCCACCAGCCGCAGCAGCGTCGACTTGCCGCAGCCGGACGGGCCCAAAAGCGCCGTGAAGCGGCCGGGCTCAAGGGTCAGCGACACGCCGTCCAACACCCGCGTGGCCCCATAGTGACGGCTCAGGTTGCGCAGTTCGATCATGCAGCTCCAGGCGACCGTGTCGGTCGGAACGTTAATTTTCTTCCAGATAACCCGCCAGCCATGTAAGTTTCATGACAGATTCGGCGAAGATTTGATGACGCCCTTGGAGGGTCTGGGCGACGTCAGGCCTCCTCCTGTGGCGGCAGCCGCAGCAGGATCGGCAGCAGTGCGGTGCGCACGGCCTCGACGGACGGCAGATGGCACAGGCCGGGGATATCCGGTGCGCCGCACAGGCCGAACACCGGCTTGCCGAAGTGCAGCCCGTAGGCCGCTTCGGTGATCGTGCCGTAGTGTCCGCCCACCGCCACCAGGGCGCGGGCGGCGCGGGCAATCAAAATGTTGCGGGCCGGTCCGAGGCCGGTCGCCAGCGGCAGATCGATGAAGCTGTTGGCGGCCGACCAGTCGTTGTCGGGTACGAAGCCGATGGTGAGGGCGCCGGCGCGCCTGGCACCGCGCGCCGCCGCTTCCATCACGCCGGTCTTGCCGCCGCACAGCACGGGCACGCCGAGCGCACCGATGGCGTGGCCGAGCGACTCCGCCACAGCCCGTCGCTCCGGGTCCGGATCGCGCGGGCCGATGATCGCCACCGGCACCAGACGGCATCGGCGCTCGGCGTGCAGCCGGGTCACCGCTTCGGCGGTGCCGATCCGGGCCAGGTCGTCCGGCCCGGGCCCCGGCGTCGGAACCCAGGTCCAGGACCAGGCATCGAGCCGGTAGCCATCGGCATGCCAGAGGTATCCGGCGGACTCCGAATAGCGCAGCATTCCCCCTCCTCGACTCCGCACGCGGACCGGCGTAAGCTCACCTGTAAGATTTCTTACAGGAGCGAGGGGACGCACTCAATGCCGGACGACGATCCTGCGGACGCCCTGACGGATCGGCAGCGGCAGATTCTGGACGCGGTCGCCACGCACGGCTTCGTCACGATCGAGGCGCTCGCCCGCAGCTTCACCGTGTCGACCCAGACGGTCCGTCGGGACATCATTGCCCTCAGCGCCGCCAATTTGCTGCAGCGTTTCCATGGTGGCGCCGGAATCGGCACCGAAGCACCGGCGGTCCGGCTGGCGCATGGCTACAAGCAGACGTTGGCGGCCCAAGCCAAGCGCATGATTGGCCGCAAAGCTGCCGCTTTGGTACCACCCGGAGCCTCGGTCTTTCTCGATGTCGGCACGACCATCGAAGCCGCGGCGGAAGCCTTGGGCGCCCTGAAGGGCCTGACGGTGTTCACCAACAGCCTGCGCGCCGCGACGCTTTTCAGCCACGACCGACACACCGTGCATGTTCTGGGTGGCCAGCTCGCCGGCTTGGATGGTTCCCTGGTGGGCGAAGCGGCGGTGAAGATATTGCTGGGGTTGCGGACCGACTTTGCCATGATCGGCTGTTCGGGGATCGAGCCGGGGGGGGCCGTGATGGACTTTGATCTGCGCAAGATCGCCATCAAACAGGCTGCCCTGCAAACGGCGCGGCAGAAATGCCTGTTGGTCACCCGAAACAAGCTGGGCCGGTCGGCCCTGGCCCAGATCGCGACGCGCGACGATTTCGATCACATCCTCTCGGATGACGCCGCCGCCTGACCCGAAGCCAGGTCGGCGACGCCGGATCAAACCTTACTCGACCGTGTACGATCCCAGGTCGCACAGATCGAGGCCGTAGTCTTCGAGCGCTTCGCCGTCGCTGAAGACGAAGCGAATGTCATAGGCGCACACCGTCAGGCCATCGGCGATGATCACGTCGATCTCGTAGCCGCTGTCCAGATAGCCGCCTGCCATCAGGTTATCTTGCCAGTAGCTGGAACCAGTCTCGGACACGTAGAAGCCGGTCACGGCCGTATCGGTCTCATTGATCAGCGTGAACTGCAGGTCTTCGGCGTGGGCCAGGGTCGCCGGCACAAGGACGGCCGCGACGGCGAGCGAAGCAAAGAGCGTTTTCATTGGATAGCCTTTCCATAAACCCATTGTGGAATCATGTCGGTGGGCCGACAGCCGACCGGCTCCGATCCGGTGGTCGGAGACGGGCCTGGCATCGGGGATGACGGATATCGGAACGCCCCATGGTGTTCCATCACTATTCGCGCGTTCTCGCATTCGAGCGATCATGAAAACGACCACCGATCGCCCACGGCTTAGCCCTGCAGAAGCCCCCGTTATCAGCCACATCGGTCAGGGGCCAGGCCCCTCGGTGGACCACGGCGTGCGCCGCAATCGCCCCGACAAGCACCGGTGCCGCATGTGGAACCGTCGATTGTCGTGGCCATGGGCCGGCCAGCGACGGGGTCGGCGGCAACGCGGCGACATGGCCCATGACCATGACCGATGTCTGATGGGCCAACAAGAAACGAACGGTGCCGTTGGGCACAAACGGGTCCATCCGGGGCGGCCTTTGTGGGAGCGCCGACGCCTCGTCGGCCTCGTGTGCACGCCGGTGC
>JANQJV010000301.1 GCA_028281465.1 Azospirillaceae bacterium
GCTGGGCCGTGGTCCGGGCCGGCTGGAAGCCGGCGGTCCAGCCGGCAAGGATGCCGGCGCTCCGAAACAGGGCGGCCCGAGGACCGGTCCTTGTGTCGGGCCGTTGGTACAAGGCGGCATCAGGCCGAAGTCGTGCAGCTCAACGGTGAGCGCCTTCACCCGGTTGAGCTCCGCGATTCCGGCCGGCGCTCCCTTGTGGCTGAGCCCCCAGATTGCCGGCCGGCACCGCCACCGGGTTCGCCATCGGACCAGATGGCCGTTTCACCCATTGGGCCACCAGAACCCTCCATTCCCCGTCGGCTGGCCGCGGCGGCTGGGCCCGGCCAGCGAGACACCCCCAGCCCTCTGGATACGACAACCTTGCCCGTGCCCCGTCTCTTGCGCTGGCGGTCGTGCAGCGCCGTGCGGTCACGTACCCTCGGCCGGCGCCACGGCGAGCGGGATGTGTGGGGCGGCCGTGCGCGGCACGATGCCGGACAGGCGCGGGTCGCGGATGGTGCGCACCACGGATTCGATCGGTCGGAAGCCGTGGCGTTGGTACAAGGGCAGGGCCTTGGGATGGTCGAAGGTGCAGGTGTTGACGGTCAGTCGACGCGTGTGCCCGGTCCACGCCCGCCCGATCATGCAGTCGAGCATCCAGGGCCCCAGGCCCAACCCGATGTAGGGGGCCATCAGACCGAAATACTGCAACTCCACGGTCGGCGCTTTGATCCGGTTCAGTTCGGCGAAACCGGCCGGTGCCCCTTTGTGGCTGAGCACCCAGATTTCGACCCGCGAGTCCCCGATCACCGCCCGGATCTCCCGGTCGGTCATACGCCGGCGTTCGATCCACAGCCAGTTCTCGCCGGTGCCGTTGTACAGGAACCGGTAATAGGGCACGGACGGGGAATAGACGCGATCGAGCGACACGGCGTCCAAGGGGGGCAGCCCGGGGGGTCTGTCCGGCCGCTCCGTCATTTCCAGATAGGTTACGATCACGCTGAGTTTGCCAGCCGGCACCGCCACCGGGTCTGCCATCGGATCTGATTGCCGTTCCACCGACTGCGCCACCAATCCTCTCCATCCCCCGTCGACCGGCCCCATACGTCGGGGACGCTACAAACCGGCCGAACCGGCGGCAAGCCCCCTTGTGCATCGAAAACCGACGCGTCTACAGATCGAAGCGGCTCCACCGCTCGCCAATCTTCCCCCCCCCAGACCCCGTGCGCCGACCCACCATGACCGACCCTCCCGTGCTGCCCAATACCATCCGCACCCTTCGCGAGGCCTGCCGCGGCACCGGCTGGAGTCTGACGCCCATCGACCAGTTTTCCGGTTATCTGGTGGTCGTCTCGAACGGCCGACACGAGGTCATGGTCGGAGCGGGCCGGCTCAGCGCCTATCCGCTGAACGCCGCCACACCGTTCGGTGTCGCCGCCGACAAGGCGCATTGCTATGCCGCGCTGGAACGACACGGCATCGCAATTCCGCGCGGCCGGCATTTCTTCCCCAGCCGCGCACACCGCGCCGCCCGTCCAGACGGGCGCGAACTCGGCGACGCCGTCACCTACGCAGAATCCCTGGGCTACCCGGTGTTCATCAAACCGAACAGTGGCTCGCGCGGTCAGTTGGCGGCAATCATCGACACCCGGGATGATCTGGTGCACCACCTCATCACCATTGGCCAGCACGGATTCATCGCCGCGCTGGTGCAAGAGGTGCTGACCGGGCCGGAGTATCGTTTCTTCATGCTGGACGGCACGGTGCGCTTCGCCTATCGCAAGACGCCGCCTCCGCTGGGCGCCGACGACAAGGGCCGCCGGGAGGGTGGCCAGGGTCCGGCCGCCAATCTCAGCCTGGGCGGCGGCATCACCGATTTTCGCGAGACAGTGCCGGCTCCTTTGGCCGCCTGGTGCCGGCGCATCGCCGAAGCGGTCGGCCTGCGCGTCTGTGCCATCGACGCCATGGCGCGGCACGACACGGTGGATCCGGCGGAACCGGCCAGCGAGACGCTGTGCGTGCTCGAGGTCAACGGCAATCCGGCCATGACGGCGCCCGAACGGTTCGGCCGGACCGATCTGGTCCACGCGCTGTGGCGCGACATCTTGCAGCGCAGTTTCGAGGACGCCGCGCACCGGAGCCGCGATGACGACTGAGGCGGCGGCGCGCTCCATGGCGCTTCCCAAAGTCGGCACTGGTCTCGGTTTCCACCGCGTGCGCCGTTGGGCCGGTGACGGAGCGCTGGCGCATTCCCGCGACCGGGGCACGGACGCCGTGGTGCCGGCGGTGGGCATCGGCGGCCGCTGCGACGTGACGCGCGCAGGGCCGGGGCTGTCGCCGCCGCAGTGACCGCGGCGGTGTCGGGCGCCGCACAGACCGTCGTCGCCGGCGTATCGCTAGACAAGGACCCGGATCAGTATTCGTGGCCATGGAGGCGCGCGCCGTACTGGCCGGTCACGCCTCGGACTCCCGGCGGTTTTTCTGACCACCGAGACCCGTTGGGTCGGGCGGACGGTCTGGAGTCGTTAACCATCCACAACAAAATGTGGGGTCGCGGGTTCCCGCATGTTGAGGCGGTCGGCCCGGTTTCGTATGGTGGCGCGGACATTGATCATAGGATGCGCCATGGCAAAGCCGCGGCCCGCCGCCCAATCAAAACCGCTGTTGATCAAGGGCTTGACCGTTCCCTTAGAGTTGCGGGAGTCCCCTCGGGCGCGCCGCTTGACGCTACGGGTCGACCCGGTCCGTGGCACCATCCAGGTGGTGGTGCCGCACGGGCTTCAGGAAAGCGACATCACAGGCTTCGTGGCGCGTCACCTACCCTGGGTTGAGAGCCGGCTGGCGGCACTGCCACCACGGTTGCCGTTCGAGGACGGCGCCGAAGTGCCGCTGCTCGGGCGCCCGCACCGTATCCGCCATATGCCCGGCCATCGCGGCACCGAGTGCCGCGATGGCGAGATCCGGGTTGGCGGTGCGATCGCGCACATCGCCCGGCGCACCCGCGATTTCCTAACGACTCAGGCCCGGTGCGAATTGACCGTGCGGTCGCACTACAAGGCGGCCGAATTGGGAGTCCGGATCGCGCGGGTATCGGTGCGCGACACCAAGAGCCGGTGGGGTAGCTGCGCACAAAACGGTCGGCTGTCATACTCCTGGCGGCTTGTGCTGGCACCCGAACCGGTGCTCGATTACGTTGTCGCCCATGAGGTGGCGCATTTGGTCGAAATGAACCATTCGCCGCGGTTCTGGGCGGTGGTGGCACGTCTCTCACCCCATGGCGACCAGCCGCGGGCCTGGCTCAAAACGAACGGTGCGCGCCTTCTCCGTTACGGATGACGCCACCAACGCGCATGCTACGCCCCCATTCCTTCGGCATGGCGATCCTGCTCACGGGCCTGGTCGCTCTCGGTCCGTTGTCGACCGACCTCTACCTGCCAGCCCTGCCGACTTTGGTGCGGGTGTTCGAGACCAATGTATCGGCCGTGCAGCTCACGCTCAGCGTCTACATGTTCGGCTTTGCGGCCGCTCAGCTCGTCATCGGCCCCTTGTCCGACCGGTTCGGCCGCCGCCCGGTGTTGCTGATCGGGCTCGCGGTCTATGTGATCGCCGGTGTAGCGTGCATGTTTGCCCAGACGATCGAACAGCTCACCATCGCCCGGTTCATCCAAGCCATGGGCGGCAGCACGGGCCCGGTGCTCGGCCGGGCCATCGTGCGCGATGTCTACAGTCGTGAGAAGGCGGCGGAAATCTACTCCTACATCGGCATGGCTATGGCCTTGGCACCAGCAGTGGCGCCAATCCTGGGCGGCTACCTGACATTCGCCTTGGGCTGGCAGGCCTGTTTCGGCATCCTGATCGGCCTCGGGCTGGGTGCGCTGCTGGCCGTTGGGGCATTGCTGGGAGAAACCAACCGCCACATGAACCCGGGCGCGCTGGATGCCACCATGCTGGTCGGCAACTACGCCACCTTGCTGCGCGATCGCCGTTTCATTGGCTACCTGGGCTGCGCTGGCTTCATCTTCGCTGCCATGTTTGCGTTCATCTCCGGCGCCTCGTTCCTGTTCATCGACCGGCTCGGGTTGTCGGAGATGGCGTTTGGCCTGTGTTTCACCGTCTTCGTCGCCGGCTTCATGGCCGGCAGCCTGTTCTCCGCGCGGCGTGGCGCCCGGATTGGGCCGGACCGACTGATCCGCTACGGCACGGCCATTGCCAGTGTCGGCGGCATCATCGGCGTTGCGGTTGTGGCAGCGGTCGGACCGGGCGTTGCTGGCATTCTGATCCCGGTCTTCATCCTCATGGTCGGGTGCGGCCTGGTGTTGCCCAACGCCCAAGCCGGCGCCATTGCGCCCTATCCGCACATTGCCGGCTCCGCTTCCGCGCTTATGGGGTTCGGTCCAATCGGGTTGGCGGCCGCGGTCGGCGTCGTCGTCGGCTGGCTGCATGACGACACCGGCCTACCCATGATGGCCCTGATGGCGATCGCAACCTGCCTGGCTGCCGCCAGCTACTGGGTGTTCCTGCGCGCCACGGCAGCCGCTCTCGCAGAGGCGGAGTAGGGCACGCGACGGGCGGGTCGACGACATCGTCCGGCTCATGGGAGCCTTGTCGGCTCAATGGCGACCCGCCGTCACACCAAACGGCGGACCGCCGGTGTGGCGGCCCGGTTGGATGTCCCAGCCAGCGGTGGTGGCGCGGGTAAGTCGCTACTCCGCGCCCGCCACAAGGAGAGGTTGGAGCCGAGCCATCGTCGCTTTGCAGACATCGGGCAGAATGTCGGCGTGCTGCTGCAGACAAGCCCAGGTTGCGCCACCACCGCCCGCCTTGGCACATTGTGCCTGCAGCACTGGGGCGCACGCCATGTTTGCGTCGAAGAGGGTATCGAAGAAGCCTTCGAGCATCATGGCGAGGCCGTCGGTGGCGGCGTGGCAGTCGTCGTCCAGGGTGGCGCTGTGACCATACAAACAGGCCAGCACACGGCCATCGCCGGGCACCACGTCATTGCAATAAAATTCAATGTCGTCGTGGCAACGCTCGAGCAGGCCTTGCGCCTGGGCGGCCGACGCTGTGAAGGCAAGCGCGAACGCAGCCCCGAGCAACAATGATCTCATAACCATGGCATGCGTCTCCGACAAAATGGGGCCAGGCCGAGTTACGGCGTGACGATGATGTAGACTTCGCGGCCGTCTTGGATCACCGGCTGATAATAGAGGGTTCCGCAGCGCCAATAGCGCACGCCGGCGCGCACCACCGTGACGCAGCCGGCGGGCAGGGTGGCGATGTAGGCCTGTCGGCGGGCGGTGCGACGCGCCGTGCGCCGCGCGGTGCGTCGGGCCGACCGGCGCACCGGACCGGCTTCGGCTTGACTGGCGCCGAACAGGCCGGGCAGGGGGGCAAGGGTCGCCTTGGGAACCGGGACGAGCGCGGCGGCGCTGACCAGTCCAAGCGCCAGGGCGCCGAGGAGAAGGGGGCGGGTGCGCATGGGAAGCTCCTTCAGAGGCCCGGGGGCAGAGGCCCGGGGGCAGGTCGGGGAGGACCGGTGCTTCCGGCACGCTCCCAAACCGCCCACGTGGTTGGAGATCATCAGAGTAAGCGCAAAGAGGGTCATGGGTCGAGGGTTATGGGTCGATGAATGATCAGTGAAATGCAGCGATCCGCGCCGGATCGGGACAGGGTGGCACGGGGGGATCTTGACGGGCCGTACTTCTGCTATTAAACTAGTTTTATAGAATCAAAGCAGAGAGAGATCGCCATGCTCACACTGGAAGAGGCGGCGCAGGGCTTCGCCGCGGTTGGCTCGGAACCGCGCATGGCGGTGTTGCTGTGCCTGGTGCGGGCGGGTGGCGACGGGTTGTTGTTCGGCGAGATTCAGCAACGCACCGGCGTGCCGGCGTCGACCCTGTCGCACCACCTTCGCTTTCTGGCGGCGGCCGGACTGATCGTGCAGGAGCGCAACGGCCGCCAAACGCTCAGCCGGCCGGATTTCGACCGGCTGCGCGCGCTCTCGACCTTCCTTCTGGCCCAGTGCTGCGCCGACCAGCAGCAGGCCGAGGCGCCGGAGGCGATCCAGGTCCATCCCCTACCTTGCGGAGACACGGCATGACCGCTTTGCTCGCCCACCTTTCGAACCTGCGCCTGCGTCCTGTCGACGGCGCCTGGCTGGCCATCGCCGCCATCCTGGCGACGGTCGCGGCCGTGGACGTCGCCCAGGCTGAGGCCTCGGTGCTGTTCGCCGCCAACGCTCTGGTCAATACGGCACCGTACATCCTGTTTGCCATCGTGCTGATCGGCGTCCTCAAGGCGACCGGGGCGGAGGCGGTGATGGCCACCGCCTTCGAGGGCCGTGAGACGCGCATGATCGTGCTGGCGGCCCTGTTCGGCGGCCTGGCGCCGTTCTGTTCGTGCGAGGTGATCCCGTTCATCGCCGGTCTGCTGGCCATGGGAGCGCCGCTGTCGGCGGTCATGGCATTCTGGCTGTCCTCACCCTTGATCGACCCGCCGACTCTGTTGATCACGGCGGCGGCGTTGGGCTGGCCGTTCGCCATCGCCAAAGCCGGGGTGGCCGTGCTCATCGGCCTGTTCGGCGGCTTCGCCGTCAAGGCCGCCGTGGCCGGCGGACTGTTCGCCGATCCGCTGCGCCCGCGCACGGGTGGTGGCTGCGGCTGCGGTCCGTCACCCTTCAGCGGCCGGCCGGTGTGGCAATTCTGGACCGAACCGCGCCGGCGCGGCGTGTTCCTGGCCGAGAGCCGGGCCAACGCCTGGTTCCTGCTGAAGTGGCTGGCACTGGCCTATCTGCTGGAGAGCCTGTTGATCGCCTATATCCCGGCCGAGACCATCGCGGGCGTGGTCGGTGGCGACGGATTGCTGCCGGTGGTGCTGAGCGCGCTGGTCGGGGCACCCGCCTACCTGAACAGCTATGCCGCGCCGCCGCTGGTGGCCGGACTGGTCGAGCAGGGCATGTCGCTGGGCGCGGCCATGGCCTTCATGACCGCAGGGGCTGTGAGCTCCTTGCCGGCCATGACAGCTGTGTTCGCCCTCGTGCGCGCACCGGTGTTCGCCGCCTATGTTGGCCTCGGTCTGACGGGCGCCGTCGCCGCCGGTTTGGGCTACGGGCTGTTGACGGCACTGTGAGGTGCATGGCACGTGAAGTGGGATGCTCCGGTGCCTCCCGCTTCATCCCGTCCGATGGCTGGCACGACCGGGTGGTCGTGGGCGGGAAAGGCCCGTATTGGTCGTCAATTCCAACCGCCGGCAGACCTGTATGCATGATTGGCTTTATCGGGGCCGGACCGTTGGGCGAGAGAGTGCCCCGGCCCGGCCCGTCATCCGAACGGTCGCCCGCCGCTTCGGCGCGACGGCCGGCCTCGCTGCAGTGACCGTTGCCCTTTCGGCCTGCATATCCGGCGACGATCCGGTCTCGTTCGAGCTTGACGGCAACAGCCTGATCGCAGAGGGCGTGATCGACGAGCGGGCCCTCGAGGCGTTCCGCTATGCCCTGTCGGAGAACCCCGATGTGACCACGCTCGTGCTGTGGTGGGTTCCGGGGTCCGCCGATGACGACGCCAATCTGCAACTCGGGCGGATCGTCAACTCCATGGGCCTCGAGACCGTCGTTCCGCGCGGAGGTCTTGTCGCCTCCGGTGGCACCGACCTCTTCCTGGCCGGTGCGACGCGGCGCATCGAGCCGGACGCCTGTATCGGCGTCCATGCCTGGGGAGACATGGAGTACGGATCCGGGCGCAACGCACCGCGGGATGCGCCGATCCACCGCAGCTATCTTCGGTTCTATGACGACATCGGGATCGACGCCGCCTTCTATTGGTTCACCCTCGACGCCGCCGATGTCGAGGGCATGCACTGGATGACGCCCGCGGAACAGGACCGTTTCGCCATGACCACCGAACCATCGCGTGGCACGGCGGTCGATCCGACGCGCTGCGACGCACGGGAGAGGTGGTGATCACGGAGCAAACCCAACACCGGTCCTGAACCGACCGATGATCGCGCATGGCAACCGACCATGGGGACCTGCCTATTCAGGCGTCGGCCAATAGCTCGGCCAAATGCGCCGCGTCGGGGGCACGGGTCACGGTCCAGGCCGCTTCGACCAGACGGTCTTGCGCCGGTGCCGACAACACGCCGTCGCAGCAGGAACGCACCTTGGCCACGAGTTCGGCGTCGCTCAGCGGGTTTTCCGGGCCGCCACGGTAGCGTTCATCCGCACTGCCGGCGACCTCGGCTCCCGTCTTCAGGCGGATGGTGATGCGCGAACGCATCTTGTCGAAGCCTTGTCGCTCGATCTCCGGGTCGAGTTCGGTCCGGATGCGCCGTTGCATGGCCTGCATCGCCTCGGAACCGACGAAGCCATCGGAGAATTCCCGTTTGCCGGCCTGGCGGGCGAGCGCGATCATGGACAACGCGGCCGGCAGCGAGAACTTCGCCTGCAGGTGGTTGGCGGCGATCGGGTAGCGGATCGGCTTCAGGATATTGGTGCCAGCATGCACGGTCACGGTCTCGATCGTGTCGGCGACGATGCCGTTTTCGGAGACCAGCTTGAGCATCAGGTCGATGGTCGGGTGGGTGAGCACACCGCAAGGATAGGGCTTGATGCTGACGCCCGGATCGACGATCGACCATGGACGGCCGAAACCCTGGGCCAGTTTGGCCTCACCGACGCCGCCCCCGTGCACGGCGAAGAAACCCCACGGGCCGTCCAGGGCATTCGGGTCGGCCGTGAACCCCCGCGCCGCCAACAGGGCGGCCGTAACGCCGTTCTCCGAGGCCCGACCCACGTGCAACGGTTTGGTCATGGTGCCGAAGTTGCATCGAATGCCCGCCGCCAGGCTGGCGGCGATGCCGAAGCCGTGTCGCAACCGCTGGCCGCTCAACCCCATCAGCTTGGCCGCTGCAGCAAAGGCGCCAAAGGTGCCGACGGTGCCGCTGGAGTGGAAGCCGCGCATGTAATGCTGCGGCAGCATCCATTCGGACATCTTGCATTCGACCTCGAAGCCGGTGAGGAACGCGAGCATGAACCGCTCGCCGGACACGCCGCCCAGCATCTGCGCCGCGACCAAGGCGCCCGACAAGGCGGGGATGGTCGGATGCGTGAGCAACCCATAGATGTGGTCCGGATCGACGCTGACCTGGCTGTCGTCCCAGTCATGGGCGTGCCCTGCCGTGCCGAGCACCCGGGCGGCCTGGGCCGCCGGCACCTTCACGCCGGGCCGGCCGAGCAGCAAGGCATCGGCCCGGCCGCCGGTCTCGGCGGCTTCGTCGATCAACAGCCGCACGGATGTCTCTTCCGACCCGGCGACATAAAGGCCGAGTCCATCCAAAACGCAGCGCGTGCCGATGCGGATCGCCTCCGCCGGCAGGTCGGCAAACCCGACGGTTTCGATGAACTGGGCGGCCTGCGCCGTCACCGCCATATGCGCCGGAACCGAGGCGAACGCATTCACCATCACAGACATGATACGGGCCCTCCTAAGGCTAGAGCAAATCCCAAGCAGATTGAGTCGATCTGCGACGACGATTTGCTGAAAAAACAAATACCTAGAGCGAATTCCGCGAACCAGCGTGAGCGGAAAACGCTCTAGGATCGATCGTTCATTGGGGTCGGTCGCACCGGCCCGTCGCGGAAGGCCGGCCAATGGCGCACGGCCAGCCAAAGGGCGACGGCCGCGCCGTTCACCAGGGCGGCGCGCACCGCCTGAAACGCGGTCACCAAGGCGGGGTCCTCCCCCAGGGCCTTGGCGGTGAGGATCATCTCGGCCATCCCGCCGATGCCGAACCCCAGCACCAGGGTGGTGTCGGACAGGGTCACCAACGGCGCCACGGCCAGGGCGGCCAACGCCATGACGAGTCCCAAGGCACCGAGAACCGGCAACGCCACCACGGCCACCCGGGGCACTTGGCGCAGTTTCTCGCGCTGGAAGCGCGCCCCGAGCACGAATCCCAGCAAGGCCTGGGCCAGACCGACCAAAACGCCCGGCATCCGTGCCTCGATCAAACCGAGACCGGCGGCCATCCCGACCGCCAGCAGGGGCCCCAGGAGCCAGGCGTTCGGCAACCGGCCCATCTGCGCCAGGAAGGCGCCGGCCAGCGCTGCGGCAAAGGCGATGGCCAAGCCGTCCGGGGCCAGTGCCTCGTCGACCGCAAACCCGGGCAGCAGTGGGTCCGGGGTCAAGCCGACCAAGGTCGCCGGCAAGACCAGCACCACCAAGGCCACGCGCATGGCCTGCACCACGGCCACCGCCACCGGGTCCGCCCCGTGCCGCGTGCCGACATTGGCCATCTCCGCCACCCCGCCGGGCAGCAAGGCAAAAAAGGCGGTCGCCGCCTTGACCTGTGCCAACCGGGCGAATACGAGGCTGACCAGGCAGGCGACCAGAAGACCGAAGACGGCCGCTCCGACCATCAGCCCGAGCCAGTCGACGATACGGCCGGCCACCGCCGGGCTGATCTGCAGCCCGATGCCGGCGCCCACCACCATTTGCCCGACCCGGCCCATCACCCTGGGGGCAGCGACCGGCCAGCCCGAGGCCGCCAGAAGCCCGGTGACCAAGCCGGCCCCGAGCATCCAGGGCAAGGGGACGCCGGCGGCATCGGCCACGGCGCCGCCAACCAGGGCCACCAGGAACGGACCGGCCAAGGACCATACCATCCGTCGGACGGCGTCGGTCGTCATCCGAAATACAGGCCGCCGTTGATGTGCAGGGTCTGTCCCGTGATGTAACGGCCGGTCGGCCCGGCCAGGTGCAGCACCATGGCAGCCACGTCCTCCACCGTACCCGACCGTCCCACCGGAGGCCCGCCCGCGCCAAATCGTGGCGAGGCGCTGCCGGGGGCCCGCGTGGTGTCGATCTGGCCTGGGGCGACGCAGTTGACGCAAATGCCGTCCGGCGCCAGTTCCACGGCCAAGGCCCGGGTCAACCCAACCAGCCCCATTTTGGCGGCAATCACATGGGCCCGTTCCGACGCGCCCAGATGGGCGCTGACGCCGCCCAGGTTGATCACCGTACCGGTCCCAGACGCCGCGAGCGCACCATGCGCCGTTTTGGTGCACAGGAAGGCGCCGTCCAGGATGATCGCGGTGATCGCGCGCCAAGCCTCAAAGCTCATGTCGCGGAACGGCACATGGCGGCGCACCGCGGCGTTGTTGACCAGAACGTCGAGGCCCCCCAGGCGGTCGATGGCCGTGGCGACGGCAGCCGGCCCGCCGACGGGGTCGGCGACGTCGCCGAGGACGGCCACACCGCGCCCGCCCAGGGCTTCGATCGCCCGCACCGTCTCGTCCAGCGCGTCACGGTCGGACCGCCCCAACACGGCCACCGCGGCCCCGGCTCCGGCCAAGGTGAGGGCGATCGCCCGCCCGATGTTCCTGCCACCGCCGGTGACCAGTGCACGCCGACCGGCCAAGGCCCGGCCGGCGGCGTCTTCCGTCTGCTGCGCCACCATCACGCCGCCAAAGCCGCACTCAGCTCGGACACGGTCGGGAGACTGTCGAGCGCCCGCACGGCAGCGATGATCTGGTCGGCCTTGGCGGTCGGCCACCGGGCGAAGTCGGCGCAGCCGCGGAACTTGTCGGCCACCTCATCGAAGCTCATGGGGTTGGCCGGGCTGCCCTTGCCGAAATCGGCCCGGCCGGAGATCGTGCGGCCGTCCTTCAGGCGGACGTCGATGATCGTGGTCATCTTGGCGTAGCCGGCCGCCTCCGCTTCCGGGTGCACGGCAAAATGCACCTTGCGCAGCAACGCCTGCACGTCGTCGCGCAGCACCGTTTCGTCGGTGAACTCCGGCAGATTGGCGCGCCGCTCCAGGAGCAGGATCGCCATGCAGAACTCCATGGAGAACTTGGCCTGCAGCTCGTTGCGCGGCTGATGGTGGATCAAGGCGTTGAGCATGTTGTGATTGGTGCCGACGTCGACCCGCTCCACCTGCTCGGGCTTGAGGTCGTTGGCCTGGATCAAGGCCAGCATCTCGGTCATGCCCGGATGCGTCAACGACCCCGACGGGTGCGGCTTGATGGAGACGCCGGGGTCGGCGAAGGTCCACGGATTGCCCAGCTTGCCGGCGATGGCGTCCAGATCGTAGCCGCCGCCATGGGCCTGGAAGAAGCCGCGCGGCGATTCCAGAATGCGGTCCGTGGCGGTCCAGCCGGCACCGGCGAAGTCGCACGCGACCACGCCGCTTTCCGACGACCGGCCGGCGTGAAACGGCTTGGTCATGGTGCCGAAGTTCTCGCGCAAACCGGCGCTTTGGCTGGCCGCCATGGCGAGCGCGCGCAGCAGGGTTTCCACATCAAAGCCGCGCAGCCGACCGCAAGCGGCCGCGGCGGCCATCGTGCCGCACGTGGCGGTGGCGTGGAAGCCGTGTTGGTAGTGCCGCGGCGAAATCGCTTCGGCGACTTTGCACTCGACGTCGACGCCGACAAGATAGGCGGTCAACAGGTCCTTGCCGCTCAGGCGGCGCGCTTCCGCCTCGGCATAGGCGGCCGGCAGGCAGGGCGCGGTCGGATGCGTGAGCAGTCCATAGACCCGGTCCGCGGCCACGGCGAGCTGGGTGTCGTCATAGTCATCGGCGTGGATGCCAACCCCATTGGCGAAGGCGGCGAAGCGGGGCGG
>JANQJV010000320.1 GCA_028281465.1 Azospirillaceae bacterium
GCTGGGCGTGGTCCGGGCCGGCTGGACGCCGGCGGTCCAGCCGGCAAGGAGGCCGGCGCTCCGAAACAGGGCGGCCCGAGGACCGGTCAGTGTTTCGGGCCGTTGGTATTATCCTGCGACGGGCTGGTACCGCAGATCCATGGCAAGGCACATGTCAGCGCGTGTTACCAAACTGCGGCAGAACGCTTCGATCAAAAACCGGTTTCGGTTGCCGAAACCTTGCGGAATGCGACTGGGACCGTGACGCTCGCTGCCGCTGTGGCACAGGAATTTGTCCAGATCTATTGATGAAATTGGCCGGCAGGTGCAGAAGAAATCAGTCGCCAGTGTAACGGAGGGCGTCGGCGAGGTGGAAGAGATAAACCAGCGCCTGCAGGGGGTAGCTCAGGTGGGCCATCGCTTCGGTGAGGTGGTCAAGCTGGTCTCGTTGATCGCCGCCAATCTTGTGACTTTGGCTTCGCTCAGAGAACGCGCCCACGACGTCATCCGATCTCTTTGTGACCCGCCACGCCGACGTAGAAAGCAATCTGCCAATCTGCCGCATAGACCCTTAAGTGAGCCCATATGGGGGGCTGGCTCACGCTGCGACCGGGGCAGGTGACCGATAATACGGAGATGGCGCTGGTGCTCGGACGGGTGTTGATCGAACACCAAGGATGGCACCGACCAGCGGCCCGCCAGGCCTTCGTCCAGTGGCTGAAGTCAGGATCGTTCTCGTGTCCTTCGTCAACCAAAGACGAAAGGCAGAGCGGCCACAACACAAACTCACTGGATAGAAACAGCATCGCCTGCGCCATCGATGCGCATAAATATACGGTATTTTAGACTTCACCCGTGTCATGACCATGAAACATGCAAGTGAACGATTGGAAGGCAGATCATACACCTTTATTGAGATCTGCTCTTGTCTTCGATCACCAGACGGGCAGGGCGCTTGCCAACCGCCTCGCCGGCTCTGGCACGGCGTGCGTTCTCTATATAATTCAAACAATTAGTGTGATCTGCCCGAACCAGCCGGGGGCTGGCGATGTCGGTCGAACGCGATCCCCACATAACACGGCTTGGGTTTGCGGCGGATTTCTCGGCCGTGCACCGGCAGGTCCCGCGGTATCGGCAAAATGGTCCGGCGATTGCTTGGCAGAGGCGTAGCGGGCAACGCCGCCGAAGATCGGCAGGGTGACCGAGAGCATCGACATGGCCCCCGTGCATCGAGGCCGGATGGTGCTTGTCGGCCAGTCGCCATCCGGTGACGCTCGCCAACAGGCTGCGCGGAAACGGAGGTGACCCGCCTTGAGCATTTTCCGACGAAGGAGGCACCGGTTCGTCTCATACCAAATCCGCTCATACGCCGGGGGGCTTCACGCCATACAAATGGTATTTTACGAATACCATACAGATCAATTTTTAAAAAGAGGTGCCGAAATGCACTGATATGTCTTGTTATTTCTTTTCTTTACATCTTGTTTCTTGAAAGGATGGCCGGCGATGATCCCGAAAGCGATGGTTGCCCCGTGTCGCGCAGCCTTGGACCGGTTCCACTGGCTGGTGATGGTGATCCTGACATTGCCCACCGCCGCCGCACTGTTTGCCATGGTCGATGCCGATTGGCCCATGGCAGCCGCCGTGGTCGGCCTCGCGGCGGGTCTGGCCGCCGGCTTGGCCGGTTGGCTGGCCAGCCGGCCGGTGCGCCAGCTTCAGTCCTCCACCGCCGCACTGGCGGACGGCGACATTCACGTCATCCTGCCGTTTCAGGAGCGGCCCGATGGGTTGGGCAAATTGGCCCGGGATCTGGAAGCGCTGCGCCAGTCGGCGATCCAGGCCGACGCGCTGGGGGCGGAGGTGCAGGCCGACAAGGAAGCCGCCGACTTCCAGAATGCCGCTCTGGAGACCTTCAGCCAGCGTTTTGAAAGCAGAGTCCGGCAGGTGATCGGAGATGTGGCCGCCGCTTCGGCGCACCTCGCCGAGGCCGCGACGGCGCTCTCCGGGGAAGTGGAAGGCTCTCGCGACCGTAGTTCCGGTGTCGCCGATTCCGCCTCGAGCATGGCCGACGAGTTCAATCGTGTGGCTGCGGCCAGCCGCCAGCTGGCCGATGGCGCGCGGCACGCCAACGGCTATCTGACCCGCGCGACCAGTTCGGTCGGGCAAGCGTCGAGCCGGTTCGAAGCCATGCTGGCGTCGATGAGCCGGCTGGCCGGGTTGGCGGATCAGGTTGGCGAGTTCGTCGCGCTGGTCAACCGGATCGCTGGTCAGACCAACCTCCTGGCGCTCAATGCCAATATCGAGGCGGCGCGTGCCGGCAACCTCGGGCTGGGGTTTGGCGTGGTTGCCAATGAAGTCAAATCCCTGGCAACCCAGACAGCGACCGCGACCCACGACATTGAGGATCGCTTGGGCGCTATTCAAAGTGCGGTCCAGATGACGGTTGCCGAAGCGCAGTCGGTTACCAGCGTCATGCATGACAGTGCTGCCCAAGCGACCGACGCCGCCAGCTTGGTGGAGCAGCAGACGGCAGCCACCGATGACATCGACAGCAGCATGCGCCGATCATTGGAGCACGCTCGGGAGGTCTCCAGCCATGCCACTGAAGTGGCGCACCGTCTCAGCGGCATGCAGGAGGTCGCGGAACGCATGCAGCTTGCCGTCGCCGGCCTGAAGAGCCAATCGGAAGCGTTGGATGCCCATGTCGGCCAGTTCCTTGCGGACATGAGCGGCGGTGGGGTGCGGGTCGGCATTCTGCACTCGCTGTCCGGCACCATGCGCATGAGCGAGCGGCCGCTGAAGGATGCGCTCCTCATGCTGATCCGCGAGAGAAATCGGACCCACGGCGGCGTGCTCGGTCAGCCGCTGGTGCCGGTCATTGCCAACACCCGGTCCGACTGGGCGCTCTACGCGCAGCATGCCCGGACCATGATCCAACAGTCCGGGGTGTCGGCGATTTTCGGGTGCTGGACCTCCAGCTCGCGCAAGGCTGTCCTGCCCATCGTCGAGCAGGAACAAACCCTGTTGTTCTATCCAACCCAGTACGAAGGGCAGGAGGAATCCCCCTTCGTCTACTACGCCGGGGCCACGCCGAACCAACAGGCGCTGCCGGGGATCGACTATCTGATGAGTGCCGTGGGCGGCGGCCATCGCCGCTTCTACCTGGTCGGGACCGACTACATCTATCCGCAGATCACCAATCGCATTCTGATGGCTTATCTGCAAGAGCGCGGCGTTGCCCGGCGCGACATCCACCTGGCACTCACGCCGTTCAGCCATGCCGATTGGGGGCCGGTGATCCGCGACATCCGCCGGTTCGCGGGCGGCCAGAAAACGGCGATTGTGTCGACCATCAACGGCGATGCCAATGTCTACTTTTTTCGTGAGCTTGCCGCCCAAGGAATGACACCGGACAGTGCACCGGTGTTGTCGTTCTCCATTGGCGAATCGGAAATGGCGACCATTGGTGCGGACTATCTGACCGGCCATCTGACTGCCTGGAACTATTTCATGACCGTGCCGAGCCGGGAAAACACGCAGATGCTCCGGCAATGGCGCGACTATGCCGGCGATCCGGCCGCCGTGCTCAACGATCCGTTCGAAGCCCACTACCTCGCCTTCAGCCTTTGGTGCGAGGCGGTCGAACGGGTGGGCAGCCTGCAAGCGACCGCGGTCAAGCGCGCGTTGGATGGTGCCGGCATGACCGGCCTGACCGGCAAGCGGGTCTTCTTTGACCAGCGAAATCACCATCTGCATCGGCCGTCCTTTGTCGGACGGTTCGAGCGCTCGGGCCAGATCAAGGTGATCTGGCAGTCGGCCGGCCCGGTCGCGCCGGAGCCATGGAGTCCGTACGTGGCTGACCCGCCATGTGCCGCCTAAAGCGTGTCCGCCCTTGCCAGAAGCGCGGACACGCTCTCGGTCTGTGTTTTATTGCATGTCGGACGGCGAACCGGTTGCCCCGTCGCCTGGCGGCAAGGCCTTGACGCCGCTGCGCCTGCCAGCACCATCGGCGCGAAGGCAATCTGTGGCCACGCCGAGTCAGAGCAACGGCCCGAAACACTGACCAGTCCTCGGGCGGCCCTGTTTCGGAGCGCCGGCCTCCTTGCCGGCTGGACCGCCGGCTTCCAGCCGGCCCGGACCCCGCCCAGCGGCCGGCCGCCAAGATGGCGGCGGTCCAGCCGGCAGGGATGCCGGCGCTCCTCGTTCAACGCCGAAACCGACCGTGTCGTCAATGCGGGCCGTTGGTATTACCGTGCCGGATCCAGCCGGGCCGCAAGCTTCGCCATGGTGCGGATCGCGCCGGACTCGGCCTCCAATGCGTCCCAACGGCTGATCATCCAATCCAAGGCGTCGGTGCGAATGACGTAGTTCTGCTCGGCGGCGTCGTTCTGCAGATCTTCGGCCGCCGTCAGGAAAGACGCCCACCACGGTACCAAGGTGCCGAGCTCACCCGGGGCACCCGCATCAGTCCCAAAGGCCTCCAGAAGCGCGGCACCAATATTCTCCGGCGTGGGGTCGGCCGCATGACCGGCCGCGACCAGTTCGCCCTCCACGATGCGGGTCAGCCAGGAGACCGACGCGATGCGCGGCGGCGGGTCGATGTCCGGTGAATCTTCGGTCGTTGGTGAGGATTGGAAACTAGGCGGCACCCGGGAGACGTAGGTCGTCCGATAAAGCACCCGCCACGATCCGTTTTCGGCCACGCTGGCTTCGCGCAAGGCGGCAGCGCTGGGGCTGTCCGACTGCGCCAGCCACACCGGATCGACCACCTGGGCGAAGAAGGTGTCGAAGGCCTGCTGGCTCGGTGGCAGGAACATGGCCATGAAGCGATAGCCATCCACCTTGCCGGGCGCCGCGCTGTCTTCGAAACCGGCGAAGCTGCCACCGGTGACGATCGGTTTGTTAAGCCAACCGTCGGCATCCACCGACGCGGTCAGGCTGAAGCCACGCTCGCGAGAGCGCGACTTCTCGGCCGCCACCGTCACCGTGGTGTCGAAGGTGGCGTCGGCCCCACCGAACACCCCAGGGGCTTCGAATTCGAAGCCGGTGTTGATGTTGCCTTCCGAGACAGTCAGACCGGTATACGTCTCTGCGTAGCTGTTGGCGAGCTGGGTCTCTTCGCTGTGGTAGCCGCCACCCGCCGTCCAAACATAGGTGTTAACAATGGAGCGCTTGGTGACATCGTTTGACCAATCATAGGTGGGATCACCGGCAACCGCCTCGCTCTTGAACTTTTCTAGACCAGTTTCGCTGGAGAAGCGGCTGGCACGATAGGTGTTAACATCGAAGCCGTCATAGAAGCTGGCCGCCTCCGCTTCAACTCGTTCGGCCTCGCGCTTGAGGGCATAGGCCTCGACCGGGCGGAAGAAGCTGGGTGTTTGCTCCGGCAATTCCTTCAGGCCGATCTTGCCGTCCAACGAACTCGTCTGGACATAGGCAGGGTTGAGCGGAAAATCGATCAGGTTGACATCCGGTGGGATATCCTCCGACGGGATCACGGTCAGTTTCACCGTCGTATCGGACCCCTTGAGCTGGCTGGAATACAGATCCGCGGTGAGTGACTTGACCAGAGCGTAGCCGACGCTGTCGGTCACGAAGCGGCGCCCGACCGTGGGATTGAAGACCGCATCTTCGGCTTCCCAAACACCGGCCGGCCCCAAGCTGTCGCCCAGCACCCGTGTGGTGCCGATGGCGAATGCCGCCGTCTCGCCACCCCCCCATTTGAACGTGAAGCCATCGCCGAACCAGCCCTTAACCTTGGTTTTAACCGGCTCGACCTGCACCTCGGCGCCGATGCCGGCCGAGGTGCCAGCGGTCATCTCGAAGGCCAGGCCGATCTTGGCCGAGACGCCGATCGCGTAATCCTGGCTCTCATTTGCCTGGAACGCGTAGGTCAAACCCTGGGATTGCTCCAGCGCCACCTTCGTGATGCCGACGTATTTGAAATAGCTGCTGATCGCAAGATAGTACGGCGCGGTCTGGTTCTCGCTTGGGATCGGCGGCGCGCCTTCCATGTAGCCGATCAAGTTGGGTCGGGTCTGCACCTGGCCGATGTGCACCGTATCCAAATCCCCCACCTTGAAACCGCTGATGTTCAGCAGCGCATTGGGTTCCGGACCGACGACGGGCGCCATGTAGGCCCGCTTCATCACACTGAATAGAGTACCGACCGAGTCCGTCTGCACATCGGCGTACTCCACCGAGGTCGGCGTGCCCGTGATCGTGCGATTGTATCGGTTGGGTAGACCACCGAGCACATTCAGCACCTGGGGTGCCTCGTTGCTGACCGGCGCCCCATCGGTCAGCCAAACGTCGGCGGCCGCGCCGGTGACGGTACCCGTGTTGCCACGGCCAGTGAAATCGGTGATCACAGTGCCGGACCCGTTGTCGAAGCGCCAGTAACCGGCCAGATGATCTTCGGCCCCTGACAACAGCCGGAACATGCTGTCGGTGACCTGCTCGGTCGTCAATACCACGTCCCATAGCCGCAGATCGTCGATCTGGCCGCTGTAGCCGACCACGGTCGCACTGACCGGTTCGGACAAAATGAACCGGTCGGTGGTGCCGTAACCACCCATGGCATCGACGGCGATTTCGGTCAATTCCACCGTTTCGCCTTGCACCATCAAGACGATCCGACCGGTCTCGTCCTGGTACAACCACATCTCGTTGCTGGTCAGCGTGGCATTGGCAACTTTCTGAACGTCCGCCGCCAACTTGCCGGTCATCTCGGTGAACGGCCAGAACGACACGAGGCCATTCCGGTCCGCGGGCACCCAGCGGGTCTGGTAGGCGGTCTGCACCTGGCCCGGCGTCAAAACGGTTTGCCAAACCCGAACCTGGGACAAGGCCCCCGTGAAGGTCAAATCGCCTTTGGCGTTTCGACCCATGTAGAATGGATTGCTCGTGGAGGTGAGTGTCACCGTGTCGCTGAGATCTGCCTTGTCGAAGGTCTTGGCCAGGGCACCGTCGATATAGACTTTCAACGTGATCTGATATTTGATGAACAACTCATCCTGGTATCCGGAGGTCGGCTGCACCGTTCCGGTATAGGCGGTCGCTGCGACGTGACGCACGGCGCCTGCCGCCACCGTACCAGCATCGGTCAGGTCGGTGGTGACGCTGAAATCGCCCTGATTGGTGGTCACGACAAAGGTGATCGTGCCGTTGGCCTCGCGCTGCAAGGTATAGGAGCCTTGCCGAGCGATCAGGCCTTGGGGATTGGGGTTGGCATTGCCAGCATCCGGCGCCACCCAAGCTTCCAGGCTCAATTCGGCGCCTGGGCTGAGGACACTCGAGGTGCCGGCATCGGCCCACCACTCGAGCTGGGTGCGCAGGGCATTGCCGATGGTATAGCGCAGGGCAAAATGGGTCCAACCAAGCAGCGCGCTGCTGATCGCAGCCATGGCGCGGTCCGCGACCGCCACCATGGGACGCCGGTACAGGCCGTTGGACTGCCAGACCGGATCGCCGTCGACGGAGATGGTGACATCGAGCGTCGGGCCGCTGCTGGCGATGTTGGCAACGGTGCGCCCGCTGCCCTCCGTGAACACATAGCGGGCCCCAAGGTCCGGCGAGGTATCAGGCAGTGGCCGGGCCGCTGACTCCATCACTTCGGCATCGCTGAGTGCGCGACGCCACAACGATCCTTCGTTGATCAACGCGGCGTTCTGACCCTGGCTCGGATCGCCGAAAAAACCTTGACCCAAGCGGATGTCCGGCGCCAATCCGGTAATGCTGCCGGAAACCGGCGTCCCACCGTCGACCGACAGCTTGACCGTCATGGTGGTGTCGTCGACCGCAAAGGTCACGCCGACGTAATGCCACAAGCCTGGGGCGAGCGCCGTCGACCAACCGATCACCTCGGTGCCACTGCCGTTCAGCACCGACACCGTATTGTCCGATTTCAGCCGCACTTTGAAGACCGTGGTGCCGGTGCCGAGATCATTCAGGCTGCCGATGAAGCCGGTATAGCCACCCAGCACGCCGATACGCCACTCCATGCTGCCACTCTTGGTCGGCATGTCGACGCCCTGGAAGATGCGCGTCGTGGGCGTCAGCTTGAGCGTTGCGGACGCTTCGGTACCGATCATCCAACGGAATGTTCGATCCGGAAACGCCGGCGTGCCGGAGCGGACATAGGTCAAAACACGGTCCTTGGTGCCGACGATCGGCGCATTGGTCAGCGGCTGGCGCAGCCAGCCCTCAATACTGAGATTGCCCGACGGGGCCAGGGACGGCGCCAAGGGCGCGTTCATATCCCAGGTCACGGTGGTCGCCCCGGCTAGGTCAAGCGCGAAGGGGGGCGGCACGCGCATCCAACCACCGTTGGTCCCTTGCACCACCAGATTGGCGGTGCCGTCGGTCAGAGCAGTGGTGTCCTGTACCAGCGCGACGGCACCGTTGCTGGGACGACTTGCCGACACACCCAACAGGGTGGACCCCAAACGCAGGGGATTGGATGGGGTATCGCGCAGGGTGGCACCTTGAACCACCGCCGACTGAAAGAAGCCCGCTGTCTTGGTGATCGGTGCCGTGACCACCAGATCGCGCTGCTCGCCGCCGGACTGGTAGGCGCGCAGGAGCGAAGCGCCGGCCAGCATATTGCCCAGCGGCAAGGGATCGGCGTTCCGGTTGACCGCCGTCGCCGAGGGGCTGTTGCTCAAGACCATAAGATTGGCATTAAGGTCCGACCGATCACCGGACGCCAGACTGCCATAGTCATAGCCCGTGGCCGTACCGTTCAGCACTGCCGCCAGCGGCGCCAGAGCCCGCGGCGCATCGTCGAACACGGCAGATTTGCCGGTGCTGCTGATCGTGGCACCCCACGTCACCTTGGCCAGGTCCACCGTCGAGCCATCTTCCACCTTCAACGTAACATCGACGACCCCTTCCTTGCCCAGAAACAGCATGCTGGGGCTGCCCCGGCCTTGGCCCGGCGGCGTCAGGGTCCAAATGTGCTGCTCGCCCGACGTGCCGTAGCCGTCAGTCGGCGCATAGTCGTAGGTCTCCAGTGTGCCGGCCAAGACCTGCACCATTTTTTGCGACGTCGCTGGAACCCCGGTCCAGCGCTGCAGGAACGGCACGGCCGTGCCGGACGCCCACAGCGCCGGCTGATAGGTCAGCGTCAGAGCGACGCTGCCGGTCTCGGCGGTGATCGCGACCTGGATCAGCGGGCAATCCGACGCCATCAGACCAATCATCACCACAGAAGCCGCCCAGCTAGCGTCCCCCACGGGCACGCGTGCCTGGGAGTACACGCCGTCGTAGTCGAAGAAAATCGCGCCGCCCCCACCCAGGCCCGGGTCCGACGGCTGGGCGACCGCCCGCCCCGACACCGTCGGCACGAACGCGTCCAGCCGCCGCGGGACACCTTTCCAAGTCTCCGTGGTCTTGCCTTCGGTGGTTTCGATGGTGATGTCGCACAGGCTAGCGTCGCCAGAATCCGAAGCGGGGCCGATGGTGATGGTGGCGCCGTTCATCATGGTGCCGGCGCGCCGCGAAACATAACTGACCGGCCCGGTTTCCTCGGTTCCGCCGTCGCCGCTGGCGACAGCCTGCCAGAATGACTGGAAGGTGGCGCGCGCCGTGGCGGTGCTGAACTGGGCCACGGTGAAGGCACCATCGGTGCCGCATTGGTAGAGATGAACCAGACCATCGGACCCGGCCAGCAAGCCTTGCGTCTGGGTGGTTTTCACGAATGCAGCCAAGCCCGATTCCACGGTCAGCCCATCGTCGTCCACCACGATGGACCCACCGCTGTCGGTCTGCAGCGGCGTCGCCGCGGCGACCAGCGTAGCACCCTCGACCGTACCAGGATTGGCTGCGCCGGTGTGGGTGTCTGGCGTGGTCGGTGGGTCAGCGGTGTAGTCCACATCATCCAATGGCCAAGTACCAGCGACCGCGCCGTCGATGCTGATCGACACTTGATCGAGCTGACCGAGGAAGCCACCACTGGCCCTCCCCATACGCGTGATCGGCCCATTCGGTTTGGCCGTGGCGGTCGCATTGGATAGCGGCGTGCTGTCGCCATTGACGGTGAGCGAAAAACTGCCCCCGCCGCCGTCGGCCGTGAAGGTCGCCACCAGATGGGTCCAGTTGTTGGCCGGTACGACCAGGCCGTCCGTACTCGCCTCAACCACGGCCGATCCGGTGCCGAAGCCCACGGCGACCCGGCCGCCCTCGACCAGGTCCAGATAGGGTCCGCGCGCGTTGGCGCTCTGGTCGTCGCCGATGACCTGAACGCGGGCCGGTTGATCGGCCATCGGCCGCACCCAAAGATCGATGCCGAAGCTGCCCGTCACGTTCAGGCTACCCCCCACATTGGGCAAGCTCACCAGATTGCCGGCACGGAACGTCAGGCTGTAGTTGGCCTGGTTCAAATCAGTCAGGGGTAAAGTGGCCGGCGGCTGGGCCAGGGTACCCTGGGTCGCGACACCGAAGTCGACGAGCGCAGTGCCAGCGGGGCTTTCGGCTTTGTCGACCGGCTGCGCCAGCATCACCCGCAATTCGCGTTTCAGCATGGTTTGGCCGTCCGACCCGGTGCGACGTTCACGCCGGGCATACAACAAGGCTGCCGGTCCGGCCGTCGCAGCGAGCGCATTGCCGTCCTTGTCCTGCAACGTGATCGTATCGGTCGGTGCGATGCTGTAATCGGCTTGAAGCGGCGTCGCCGAGAGATCGAACGGTGCGGCATCGGTCGACGGAACGGCGTAATGTTTCACCACGGCACTTGTTGCGGTGGTGGTAAAGATGTGCCAAATGCGCCCACCGATGGCCGGGGACTCCGTGGCGGTGACGGCGAAGCGACCGCTCTCCACCCCCGTGACAAAGGTCAGATCGTAAATCGGCTCAGGAAACGGCTCGCCATCGGCATCCAAACTGCTCTGCGGGTCGCGCGTGCCGTCAGCATACGCGAAACGCCCGGAATTGCGGAACCGCACCTCCCAGGCCGGATTCAGCACCAACGGCGCCTCACCCTCGCCGTCGGTTGCCTCGCGCTGCAACCGGAACCGGTTGTACCACAGGGTGCCAGCGTTGCTCTGGCGGAAGATGTGGACGTATGTCGCGTCGCCAAATGCCGCAAACGGTGCATCCGCCGTTCCGACACCGGTCATCATGGTCACATCAGCATCGACCAAAGCCATGCCCGCCGGGCGTAACGCGGTCGGAAAGGCGAGTTCGACGAACCCGCTCCAATCCAGGGCATCATTGCTCGATGCCGTATCCAAATCCAGGATGTTGTACCAAAGCGTGTCGCACGTGGTCTGCGTTGTCTGGCGAGCCAAAGCGATCACTGTGCCTTGGCACGTAACCATCCGGACATCCTTGAATTGGCGCTGGGCCATGGGGCGCGCTCCTCTGCAAAGTCATTCGGTTTGGGCACCCTTCGGGTCGGTACCCGTCTGTTCGTTTTTGGTTCAAACAGTGGCGTGCCGCAGCGCGCCGATACCGGTGTCAACCACAGTCCTTTGGCCGATCGAGACGGCGACCGGTTCCTGCCGGCCGAGACAGATCTGCAGCCGGTCGATCTTGGCGATCCCAAGTGGCCGGTGCCGACGCGGCATGCCCTGGTCGAAGAGCCGCGGAAACGCCGTGTGGATCGTGACAAAGACAAAGGCTTGAGTGTCCAGTTTGAGTTTCGATCCCGGATCATCGCACTCGAACGCGATGCCCATTTTCGCAACACCGCCACATCTAATGAAGATAACTAAGATACCGTTTTCCTTCTTATCACCCATATTTATCATGATTGTATCTACTATACAGGAATCATGTATTAAAAATAATGTGCCTTTGCCCATTTCCAGCTCATTCGGCGTAGCGCGGCGGGAACAGACAGCAGACCAGTTGCTCGTTCCGGCCGCGCCGGTGATCACGCCATGGCGTTCGCGACGAAGCCGACGCCGCTGTCGACCGTGGTGTGCTGGCCGAGCAGGAAAGCCACGGGGATATCATTGCCGTATGTCACACGCATGCGATCGATATCGTTGAAACTTAACGGAAGCCGCCGAATATCGATGGATTTCTCATAGACCTGAGAAGAGAATGTATCTTGAGTGCCGAAGGTGAAGTACGTCAGTTTGACACTGAAATCACCGGTCGGAGGCTTCCCATTGGAATAATACTGATAGGCGATCTCAGCATTGAAATTAGCTGGAACTTCACTGTATATGCCGGCTTGGAAGTTCGGATTGTCTTCGGGTACCGTGGTCTTGCTAAGCACGATGGGGGGTTCGGGGCCCGTCTTGGAGGTGCTGAACGCCACCTGCGATCCACCAGGCGCATTTTGCACGCTGATCATGATGTGGGTCGTGCCCGCCTGGGTCCCCTGCGAGAACGCCAGCGTGTTCTCGATCACGCCGGTGGCATCGCCTAGAGCAATGTTGCGCCAGCCGACATTAGGATGTTGGCCCACATAGTTGGCCAATCCGCCGACATCGCTGATCTCCGATTCCGTGGGCAACGGATTGGGATTGTCCGGTGTGACGACGCGGGAGACCATGCAATAGTGATCATTGGAGATCTGGCTTGGCGTCCAGATGTACGGCTCTTCGGTCACGAAGATCGCGTTCTGAGCCAACCCACTGAAACTGATATCTTGATTACCGCTCTCATTGTGCAGCGAGTTTTTTGTCCAATAAGATGGGTACAGCAGCAAAGACGCCTGCGACCAATAAAGATTGACATGACCACTTTGAGATTTCGATCCGATATTTTTGGCCCGCAGATAAATATAATTGCGAACATTTGGTGTTAGGGCACGATTGAAGTTCTGGTCGTAGGTATTAGTGAAGAAATTGACTGGGTCCGCTTGCGGCTCCGGCCCCCAGGGCAAGATATCCGGACAGTTGCTCGAGCCACTCTGCGGATAGGTGCCAGGATCGCTCAGATTGTTGCGAAAATAGACGTCATCCCAAGTCGCCATGGTCGTGCTCCTCCTGCTGGTTTCCTTGACGGCAACGTGGCGGTTTGGAGAGTTCCCCTGCTCCAGCGCATCCGCTCCGCACCGTACGCTTCAGGCAAACAAAATAGCTGCATTCTCGATATCAGAATGCGATTGTCTGTTGCCCAATTTTAATCATACTTGGAACTCGTGTGTCTGGATTTTCTTCGATGACCGATGGATTAACGGTGATCGTTGCTCCTGTGCTCGGCATTTCACCGCCGGTGAAATTCAGCTTTAGCAACAGCGTGGCCGAATAATCCTTCGGCAAGGTCACCCGAGTACTGGTGGTGAATTGCGGTGTGGATACCTGCACCGGCCCAAGATTGACTACAGGTATTACTTCATTACTGACCAATGTAATGTACCCGCCGGTAGGGTAGTCCCGACCACAGGAAACGACGAATGATACTTCACGTTCCTCGGTCATCGTCAGGGTTAGCAGACCGGACAACACGACGTCGATGGACGGTTCCGGTGTTGGGCTGGTGAAGGCGAGCGAGGTGGTCTGATATCCGGTGTCCGCCTCTGTGGCGACCGCCATGGTGTTGGCACCATTGGTCCCCAACGTCGCGAAAACGCTCTGGGTGCTGGCGCTGGATTTGAACGACATGCCCACAAAAACATAAGTTCCAAGTTTACTCATTGCGAACTCCGTTTCCCATGCACCTGATTAAACAATCAGCGTGCTGTTGCAGAGCGATCAATAATTTTACTTCATCTTCTTCTGGTTTGCTCTGATCGCCGAATGACAAGACCATGGTCACACAGTCATGTCAATCCGATTCAGGGTAATATTCATAATACGACATGAGTGATTGTAGACTGACTACAGAACTGGACCGTCGACACCAGCCATCAATCCCAAGGCATTGATATTATACAATATTTTGCAGGCCCGTGAAATAGAATAGATCCACATGCATTGAATAATAATTTATTGTTTCAATAATACTATTCTACATGCATGCCCATATCGATCATTGCATGATTCTGAACATTTAACAAAGAAACTCTCGGTTAATGGTATGAAGTAAAAATGAATAACGGACACAAATTCCCACATATTGTGGCTATACGATACCACAACCACTCTGGACAGACGCAGGCCAGCTCGGAGACAATCCTGGCGTCACGCAGCGATTGCCGGTCGTGCTCGCTGCCAGTCTCACTGCCGGTACGGACTCGGCATTCATGTTCAGTAAGGAAATCACTTCGGCCCCAGATGCCACCGGAGCAGAGTCCGAGCGGATGGATGCAATCAGCGACGACGATTTGTTCCGCTGAAGCATTTTCAGCCGAAGTGTATGCGGTTCGGCGGTTCGAAAATGCGACAAAAGGAAAGAGCTAACAAGAAACTAAGCTTGGCGTGTCCAAATATAGTAGCAAAAGCAAACTTCGCTGCTATATATGCGCTCGGAAAACTGGACTGTTTCATCCCCGG
>JANQJV010000346.1 GCA_028281465.1 Azospirillaceae bacterium
CTTGGCGGCCGGCTGCTGGGCGTGGTCCGGGCCGGCTGGACCGCCGGCGTCCAGCCGGCAGGGATGCCGGCGCTTCTCGTTCAGCGCCGAAACCGAACCTGTCGTCAATGCGGGCCATGGGTATCAATCGGTACATCAGATCAATGCCGGCGGGGAGCGCGCCAAGGTCCTGGTTTTCTTGGCCGGCCGGCCCGTGGTGACGGAGCAAAGCACGGCTTTTTGTCGCGACCCAAGCCGCCGGCTGCCTGCACTCCGATACTGGTTCGAGACAGACGAAAGCGGCGGCGTTGGGGAGGGTGACGCCGTGGCCGATCAGCGGCCATGCTGCGGGCGGATGTTTGGTGCGGCGACGGGCCACGATGGGATCGAACGCGCCAAACAGGATCTGGCATTTGTCGGTGCGCCGCCACGTCCGACCTTCAGCATTGGGGGACCGGATTGGCTGTTCACCTGCGCGCTACGGTGTCACAGGTGCGATGCCTTGCCAATTGGGCGTGTCAGATTCCAATCGTCCGTTCATCCAGCCTCACGGTTTTAATGCATCTCGTCCTCGCTCATCGCGTCGGCCCCATTTAGGGTTCGGATCATTTCACGAGTTGGGGCGTCGGGACCGTGGCGGGATTGGGAAGGCGGTTTCTTGGTTTGGGTTTGGTCTTGGTGTCGGCGCTCCTGGCGCCGGCTGCACGGGCGCAGGTCGAAGCGGTCGATATGGCGACGGCCGCATCCTGGTTCAGCTTGGTGGTGGCGCTGGTCTGCCTGGTTGTCGCGGTCGTTCAAGAGCGACGTCGGGCGTGGCGCCTGCGCGCGGCTCGGGCAACCATCGCGGCGCTTGAGCTGCAACGCGAGGAGGATGCGGCAACCATCGCACGGCAGGCTGACGACCTGCGGCAGGTGACCAGGGAGGCAGCGCAGGCGCGGGCTGATACGGATCAGGCGCTGGGCACCCTCGGGGCCGTGGTCGACAACGTCAACATCGGTGTCACCCTGCTGGGCCCCGACCGCATCGTTCGCTGGGTCAACCGGTATCACCGGGACTTGTTCCACTATCCGCCAAACACGCAAATTGAAGGCCGGTCCGCCGCCGAGATCACCCGATTCAACCTCAACCGGGGCCTTTTCCTCACGTCGGACCAGCGCACGCGGGATTTCCTCGACAAGCGACTCAATCCGGGCCGCCACGATCGAGCCGCCTCGCAAACCGAACTGGCACTCGCCGACGGGGGCGTGCTCATCATTCGTGACATTCCCCTGGGCAATGGCGACACGCTGGTCACGCAATATGATGTGACGGCGTTGAAGGCGGCGCAGCGCCAGGCGGAGGCGGCGACCCGGGCCCGGTCGGCGTTCTTGGCCAATATGAGCCATGAGATCCGGACACCGCTGAACGCCATCGTCAACCTCACCCATCTGGTTCGGCAGACCGCGCTCCCACCCGATCAGCAGGAAGCGCTGGGTCAGGTCGAGGCCGCCGGGCACCTTCTGCTCGGCATCGCCAACGACATTCTGGATGTTTCCAAGATTGAAGCCGGGCGCATGGACTTGGAGCAAATCCCGTTCGCGCTGGACGAGGTGTTGCGCCAGGTGGTGGCGGCCATTGGACCGCGCGTCCGCGCGGACGCCGTCACCCTGCATCTATCGGTCGAGCCGGATTTACCGCCGGTCCTGATGGGCGATCCGCTGCGGTTGTCGCAGGTGCTGATCAATCTCGGCGCCAACGCTGCGAAATTCACTCACACTGGCGAAATCCGGCTCTCCGTGCGCCATGAGAACACCGCCGCCGGCGCGGCCATGTTCCGCTTCGAGGTGGTCGACACCGGCATCGGCATGGATGAAACCCAGGTTGACTCGTTGTTCGAGGCCTTCCGGCAGGCCGATGTTTCGACCACCCGGCGCTTCGGCGGAACGGGCCTCGGGCTGTCCATCGCCAAATCCCTGACCGAATTGATGGGGGGCAGCATTGGGGTGACCAGTGCGCCGGGACAGGGTTCGACGTTTTGGTTCACCGCCCGGTTTCTGCTGCCGCAGGTTGAGGAGACGGTGCTGTCCGCCCCGGATCCGTCGGTGCCGGTTTCGGTTCTGAACGGGTTGCGCGTGCTGGTGGCCGAAGACAACCCGGTCAACCGCAGTGTGGCACAGGGATTGCTTCAACGGATGGGGGTCGAGGTGGTGTTTGCCCTGTCCGGCCTGCACGCGGTGGAACGCCTTCGAACGGCAGCAAACAGCCATTTCGATGCCGTCTTAATGGATATTCAAATGCCAGAGATGGACGGGATCGAGGCGACACGGCGCATCCGGCAGGAGCTGGGTCGGCGTGACCTTCCGATCATTGCCCTGACCGCCCATGCCTCGCCGGCGGAGCGCGTGCGGTGCCTGGAGGCCGGTATGGTCGATCACCTCTCCAAGCCGGTCGACCCGGCCCGGCTTTATGCGACCTTGGCGCGCCACGCGGTCGTGCCGCCGGAGCATCGGTGGCCGAGGGCTGAGACAAGGGGCAAGGCGGACACCCCGGTCGCACCGATCACCAACGACAGCTCGCTCCCCGACACCCTCCCCGGCTTCGACGTGGCTCTCGGGACGGCGCGCTTTCTGGGTGATCAGGTGCGGCTGCGCCGGATGATGGAGGTCACGGCCAAGACCCTGCCGGCGGACATGGCGTCCGTCCGTGCGGCGTTGGCGGCCGGCGATGTGGAGGGGGCCGGCCGATTGGCCCATGGCTTGTGTGGTAGCCTGGGCAACATCGGCGCCACCGTGGCATTCGAAGCCGCAAAAGCTCTCGAAACGGTGTGCCGGGATGGTGACCGGCCATCGATGCTGCGGGCCGCCGCGCAGCTTGAGACGGCGACCGAAGCGCTGGTCCAGGTGGTGGCCGCGCTGCCACCCGTCCGGGCGGTCGAGACAATGAAGCCGCGGTACAAGGAGCAGGACGATTCCGCACTCCTTTGACGGTGTCCATGGGAATGCCGGCCCGCCCTGTTTCGGAGCGCCGGCTTCCAGCCGGCCCGGACCACGCCCAGCAGCCGGCCGCCAAGATGGCGGCGGTCCAGCCGGCACGGATGCCGGCGCTCC
>JANQJV010000351.1 GCA_028281465.1 Azospirillaceae bacterium
CTTGGCGGCCAGCTGCTGGGCCGTGGTCCGGGCCGGCTGGCAGCCGGCGGTCCAGCCGGCAAGGATGCCGGCGCTCCGAAACAGGGCGGCCCGAGGACCAGTCATTGTTTCGGGCCGTTGGTCTTGCCGACCACAGGATTTCCGGTTGACGCGCCGGGCAGGCTTTGGTTCTCTCAATTCAATAGGAACAGGAAAGGAACGTCCCGTGAGTTGGGAATTTTTGACTACATCAATAGTCGTTATCCTTTTACCTGGAACCGGTGTGCTTTATACGCTCGCGATTGGTCTCGGCAAGGGATGGCGGGCAAGCGTTTTGGCATCCCTCGGTTGTACCTTCGGCATCGTTCCCCACATCGCCGCGAGCATCATCGGTTTGGCTGCCTTGTTGCACACCAGTGCGCTTACCTTCCAGATCGTTAAGATCCTTGGCGTGGCCTATCTCTTTTACATGGCTTGGGGGGTGCTGCGCGAGGGGGGCACGCTGCAGGTTTCTGCGCAGCGATCGGCCCAGTCGCCGACAAAGATTGTGATTGATGGGTTTTTGTTGAACATCCTCAATCCGAAGTTGTCTTTGTTCTTTCTTGCCTTCTTGCCGCAATTCGTCCGCGCCGACAGCGCCGACAAGACGGCGGCGATGCTCGGCTTGGCGGTCGTCTTCATGGGTTTGACTTTCGCCGTCTTCGTTGGCTACGGCGCCTGCGCTTCGCTCACCCGGACGGCGGTGCTGTCGCGTCCCGGGGTTTTGCAGTGGTTCCGGCGTGGCTTTGCCGCCGCGTTCGGGCTGCTTGGCCTTCGCCTCGCTCTGTCCGACCGGTGAGTGGGTCCCAGATCATGCCGGCATTCCTGCCCTATGGGCGCCAGACCATCGACGACGATGACATCGCAGCCGTGGTCGCCGTTCTGCGCAGCGACTTTCTGACCACGGGGCCGATGTGCGAACGCTTCGAGGAAGCATTCGCCCGAGCCGTGGGCGCCCCCCACGCCGTGGCCGTCAGCTCCGGCACCTCGGCCCTTCATTTGGCTGTGCTGGCCCTCGGCCTTGGGCCCGGTGACACCGCCATTGTGCCGGCCATTACCTTCGTTGCAACGGCCAATGCCGTCGCATTGGCCGGCGCCGAGGTGCATTTCGCCGATGTTGATCCGGACACCGGTCTGATGACGGCGGAGGGCTTTGTCAGTGCCTTGGGCCATGCGGAACGGACCAAGGCCGTGTTGCCGGTGGATTTGGCCGGGCAATGTCCGGATCTACCCACCATCAAGGCCTTGGCGCGGATCCAGGGCGTGGCCGTGTTGGAGGACGCCTGCCATGCCGTGGGCGGCGAAGCCTATGGCGCGCCGGTGGGAGCCTGCGCGCATGCCGATATCACGACCTTCTCGCTGCACCCGGTCAAGACCATTGCCGCGGGAGAAGGTGGGGTGATGACGACGGCATCGGATGTCATCGCGGACCGGGTGCGCCGGCTGCGCAACCACAACTTGGAGCGGCGGGATTTCCGCTATGCCGACCAAGCACTGGACCCGCGCGGCCATCCCAATCCGTGGTACTATGAGGTGCCGGGCCCGGGGTTGAACCATCGTTTGAGTGATATCCACGCCGCCCTTGCCCTGAGTCAGCTTGGCAAGCTGCAGACGTTCGTTGCCCGGCGCCGTGCCTTGGCCGAGCGCTACGACTCTCTGTTGCAGCCTCTGGCACCGCAGGTGCGACCGATCACCCGCCTGTCGGAGATGATGCCGGCCTGGCATCTGTATGGCGTGCTGATCGAATTCGACGAGCTGGGACTCGATCGTGCCTTGGTGATGCGGCGGTTGCGCGACCGCGGCATCGGCACCCAGGTGCATTACATTCCACTGCACCGCCAACCCTATTACCGGGAACACGTCACACCGCGCAGCTTGCCAGGCGCGGAGGCGTATTACCGGCGGACCCTATCCTTGCCCCTGTTCGCGCATATGGCGGACACCGACGTCGACCGCGTCGCCGAGACCCTGGCCGATGTATTGGGCCTGGGCTGACGGACCGTGGGCTTGGCTGACGAGTGGGGTCCGTTTGGTCCATCAGCCGGCAACAACGGCATAGGGCGACCACCCGCTCCAGTCGGCGTTTTCCGGGTTCATACCCATGGCCCGCATTGACGACCTGTTCGGTTTCGGCGCTCCGAAACAGGGCGGCCCGAGGACCGGTCTCTGTTTCGGGCCGTTGGTATCATAATCTGGCTCGCGAGCCATTCCTCGAACCTCTCGCAGACACCTTGCAATCCTTTGAAGCTCCATTCTTTTTTGGATATCCCGTGCAAGACTCGGCGGGGCCTTGGCCACATGGAAGAAAATAGGTTGGGTCTGGAGCGCGGCTGGCGTGGTCACCCGTTGCCGACGGTGTTGCTGCGCCTTTCCATCAGGATGACGTCGCGCCAAGTGCCAATATAGGGGCCGTAGCCCATGCGCCCGAGGCGCTCGCGTACACCGACGCGGCGGAATCCGGCGGTGGCGTGGAGCGCTTGGCTGGCCCGATTCTCTGGAAACATCTGCGCCACCAAAGTCCAGTATCCGGCCGCTTCGGCGGTGGCGATCAGACCAACCAGCAAGTGCCGTCCGATCCCCTGCCCCCAGGCCGCTGCGGAAACGTAAACGCTAACCTCGCCCACGCCGGCATAAACGCACCGATCCGAGGCCGCCGCCACACCGGCCCAGCCGATCACCGTGCCCTCACGCTCGGCCACCAGGGCACAGGTGGTGCCGAAGGCGGTTTGCCATTCGGTCCAGCCGTATGGGTCACGGCGGAACGAGGCATGGCCGGTCCGCAGTCCATCGGCATGAATAGCGGCGATGGCGGTAGCGTCGGACGGCTTGGCCGGGCGCAAGGTGGAGACGGTCGGTGGCAGCAAGGACGGTCCTTTGTCAATGGCCGGCAGCAAGGCGAGGTATGATGCAGTCTGCCAACCATCGCACGGAACGCCAAACGAGATCCGTTCATGCCGTCCATAAGCACCGCTTATGCGAGTAGTGGCGCCACGGCCGCCTTCAACTCGTCGGTGCTGATGATCAGGCCTTCGACCAGAATCTCCACCATGTCGCGGTCGGCCTGTTCGGCCGCCGTCTGCAGATCCGCCGCCACCTGGCCGAGCCGTTCTGCGCCGATGTTGCGTGCCGATCCCTTGATCGAATGCGCCATTGCCGCGATGTCGTCGAGCCGATCCGCGGGGGCGGCTGCTTCCAGGTCGGTCAGCAGGTCGTCGGTCCTTGCCAGGAAGCTACGCAGTACGCGGCATGCCGCATCGTTGAAGCTGCCGCAGGCCTCGGTCAGCCGGGTTGGCGAGAAGACCTCCGGGTCCAGCCGGTCCGCCGATGCCGGAGCGCCGGCAGTGGCGGTCATGTCCCCGTTCAGTTCGGCCGTGCGTCGTAGACCGAGGCCTTGCGGCACCCAGCGTTCGAGGGTGCGCGCAAGCGTGTCCAGGTCGATCGGCTTGCTGATATAGCCGTCCATGTCGGCCAGCAGACAGCGTTCCTCCATGCCGACGAAAGCGTCCGCCGTCACCGCGACGATCGGCAGACGCGCTCGCCCTTGGACCCCCTCGCGCGCCCGCACTTGCCGGGTCAAGGCGAAGCCGTCGACGTCAGGCATATGGAAATCGGTCAGCAACACGCCGTAGCGGTCTGGCCCGGCATCATACAATCGGAGCGCGTCGCGGCCGTTCTCAGCCATGTCGTGCGCGAAGCCAACCCGTTCCAGCAACCGCTGCATGACGATTTGGTTGGTTCGGTTGTCCTCCGCCACGAGCACCGTGGCCCCGGCCGCGTGCGCGTCGTCGATCGACGGCGGGCAATAGCTTGGGCGTCGGTCGGCCGTCAGACGCGCGCGCGGCTCCCATTCGCCGCGGTTCATGGCGGCGGCGATGACGTGCCACAGTCGGCAGCGCCGGATCGGGTAGGACAGAACCGACAGGAAGCCGAGTCGCGAGGCTTCGCGCAGGGAGGAGATGAAGGCGCGCGAACTGGTAAGGATAAAGGCGGGGCTGTGTCCCATCTCGACCAGGAACTGCTTCATCCGTTCCAGATCGGCGTCGACCGCATCGGCGCTGATCAGAAAGACATCGGCCTTGATCGTCTCGGACGGGGACGACCAGACCGTCTCCAATGCTTCCCCAGCCGTGGTGAAGCACCGGAAGTCTTTAACGATGCCGGGACGAAGATAGGCACTTAAGGTTTTCATCGTGGATGGGGCGTGGCCGATTGCCACGACGGCGATATCGGAGATGTCGATCTCCGGCGTTGGCGGCACCGGTGGCGGAACCATGTGGAGCGGGATGTCGAACCAGAAGGTCGAGCCGCGTTCCGGCTCGCTGTCCACGGCGATGTGGCCGTGCATCAGATCGCACAGCGCCTTGCAGATGGATAGGCCGAGGCCGGTGCCGCCATATTTTCGCGCGGTCGAGCCGTCGCCTTGCAGGAATGGTCGGAACAAACGCGAGGCCTGATCTGGTGTAAGGCCGATCCCGGTGTCGGCGACGGAGAAGCGCAGCAGACGCGGTGGTGGGCTGGCCGCAGCATCCCCATCCGGCGGTGGTTGTGGCGATCCGGTCGCGTCGCACACGGCGATCTTGACCGAGCCGGTATCCGTGAATTTGATCGCGTTGCTTGTGAGATTGTACAGGATCTGGCGGATGCGCGTCGGATCGCCGTGCACCCGGTCCGGGATCGCCGTACCCAGGTCGATGACGAACTCCAGACCTTTCTCCTCGGCGCGCAGGCACAATAGATCTCCCACGCTCTCCACCGTCTCCGATAGCGACATCTCGATGGTTTCGATTGAAAGCCGTCCGGCCTCGATCTTGGAGAAGTCGAGGATATCGTCGATGATGGTAAGCAGAGCCGTGGCCGATTGTTGAATCACCGAGACCAGGCTCGTCTCATCGTCGGGCAATACCGATTGGCTCAACAGGTTGGCCATGGACAACACGCCGTTCATGGGCGTGCGGATCTCATGGCTCATGGTGGCCAGGAAGACGGCTTTCGCCTTGGCCGCTTGCTCGGCCTCCTCCTTGGCCAGGCGCAGGTCGCGCTCGAAGGCCTTGCGTTCGGTGATGTCCTCTTTGATCGCCACGTAGTTGACGATGGTGCCATCGCTGGTCCGGATCGGCGAAATGACAGCGGATTCCCAGAATTGGTCACCCGAGACGGTCTCGGTCAAAAACTCGCCGCGCCAGGTTTGGCCGCTGGACACGGTCGTCCAAAGCTCCCGATAGGTGTCGGGGGTGGTGTTGCGGGCCCGGAACAGCCGGGAATGCTGACCGACCACCTGGCCGCGGCGGTAGCCAGTGCGTTCGCAGAAGGCGGTGTTGACATACTCGACGACGCCGTCGAGGTCCGTGATGATGATGGTGGCCGGGCTCTGGTCGACGATGTAGGAGAAGCGGGCCAGCTCCATCGTGCGGTCGGCGACGCGTCGTTCCAGGTCGTCGAGCGTGTGTTTGAGGGCTTCGTTCGCCTCATAAAGCATCCGGCTCTTTTCTTCGAGCAGGCGCTCGGCTTCCAGTCGGGCCTGGCGTTCGCGGTTGAGCCGTTTCTTATAGCGCTCGATGTCCGACATCGGCCCATGTCACGACATGTCGATGACGAAGCGAACCCGGTTCTTGGCGCCGGTTTCAAGAATCTCTCGGTGAATCCGGCACGGTGTTTCGAAATGCCGCATGGCGCCTTCGATCAGACCTTGGGCGAGGATGCCGAACGGGCGGACCGAGGCGTATTCCACCTCGATCTGCGTCGCGCCGATCGGTTGAGATTTTATCGAGGGTAGTTCGGCGTCTGGATACAACTTGCGTACCTCGGTGTGGATGTGCGTCTCCACCGACATGAGGAAATCGACCGGAGAGTGCACCTCCGAGAAGAACACCGGGTACCGTTCCACAAACCGGCCAAACAAATGATGACCGAAGGCGTGGATGAGATCGTCCACGGCAAGCCCGGAGTGGCGGCTTAACGCGGCCACCAGGGCCACCATCTCCTTATGGTCGTAGCGACCCACGGCCGTATAGGCCCCTCCGGACGACACCGCAGCGTCGTCGATGATGTCATCGACCATATCCGCCGAAAACCGGTCCTCGACCATGTCCATGAACTCGGTGAAGACGACGCCAAGCATGGCACACTCCTGACTGCTGTCGCCGTCCGGCGGCATTCCTGGCCACCGGGCCGCTGGCGGTCGACCGGGGCGATCGGCTTGGGGTAGGGTCTGGCCACATGCTCCGTCTCCTTGATACAGGGGAGTGGCGTTCGAGGGGAAGCCTGCATGCACTGGGCGAATCTCAAGGTGCTGATCATCGACGATGACGCGACCATGCGCACGCTGCTGCGCAACCTGCTGAGACAGTTGAGTATCCGCGAGGTGGTCGAGGCGCCGGACGGTCGCGAGGGTCTCGTGGCGACGGCGCGTCTGCGGCCGCGTATGGTGTTTTGTGATCTGCACATGCTGCCGGTCGGTGGCCTGACCTACCTCGCCAAGCTCCGCAGATCCAGCGTTCCGGAGCTGGCGTCGACACCGGTGATCATGATCACCGCCGATTCGAGCGAAAAGGCTGTGGCTGGTGCGGCCCAGCATGCGCCCAACGGCTACCTCGTCAAACCGATCTCGCTGGATGCCGTGCGTCGGGCGATCGAGCGTGTCATGGCCATGGACGGCGACGGTGTCTGACCGGTATGTCGGATGCATCGCCCATGGAATGAAGACAAGACGATGACGTCACAGCCGAGCCGGTTCTGGGACCGGATGGCCAGCCGCTACGCCAGAATGCCGGTGGCCGATGAAGTCGCCTACCAGAAGAAGCTGGAGATGACGCGCAGCCATCTGCACCCGGACATGGACGTATTGGAGTTCGGCTGCGGCACCGGCTCGACCGCCCTGGTCCATGCACCGTATGTGCGGCACATCCGAGCCATCGATTTCTCGGCCAAGATGATCGAGATCGCCCAGGGCAAGGCGGCGGCGGCGGGTGTCACCAACATCAGTTTCGAATGCGCCGGCATCGACGACCTCCAGGTCGCCGACCAGAGCTATGACGTGGTGCTCGGCCTCAGCATCCTGCATTTGCTCTCGGACAAGGAGGCCGTGATCGCCAAGGTGCACCGCATGCTCAAGCCGGGCGGCCTGTTCGTGAGCAGCACCGCCTGCATCAGCGACATGGCGCTGCCGATCCGCATGATCCTGCCCGTCGGCCGGTTCTTGCGACTGTTTCCCCTGGTCAAAGCGTTCAGCGGCCGGGACCTGACCGATAGCCTGACCGGGGCCGGCTTCACCATCGCCGACCACTGGCAGCCGGGCAAGAACAAGGCCGTGTTCATCATCGCAGCCAAGCCGGTGTAGGTGCGCGCGTCAGGTACAAGTCATCCCGTCCGACCACCGAGATAGGCGTGCAATACCGCTTCGGTGCCCTGCTCGTAGAGGGCAGTCAAGGCCGTCCCGAAGCGGCTGCGAAACCGGTCGGATGCGGCGAGGTCGCCGTAGACGTCGGCCATGTCCAACCAGACCGCCGGGGTCTCGCGTGCCGCGGCTGCCTGCCGTGTCAAACGGTCCCAGTTGGGATCGTTCGGGGCGATCTCCCCGCCGGCCTCGTCCCGCCCGGCGCAATAGCGGCACCACAGCGCGCTGGCCAGGGCGAGGCCGTCAATCGGTCCGCCCGTCGCCAAATTGTCCCGGATCGAGGGCACGATGAACTTCGGTTGCCGGTTGGAGCCGTCGAGACAAAGACGGCGCACCGTGTCCTCCACGCGCGGATTGGCGAACCGGTCGCGGATCAGCGTATGATAGGCGCCAAGCGATGTGCCCGGCACCGGCGGCACCACGGGAAGGATCTCCTCGCGCTCCACCCGGTCGAGGAACGCGGCGATCAGCGGGTGGGCCATGGCGTCGTGCACGAAGGTGATGCCGAGCAATCCGGCCGGATAGGCGATCAGCGCATGACCGCCGTTCAGAATCCGGATCTTCATCGTCTCGTAGGGCGTGACATCGTCGACGAAGGTCACCCCGGCCGCCTCCAACGGCGGCCGTCCGGCGGTGAAGCGGTCTTCCAGCACCCATTGCCGGAAGGGTTCGCAGAACACCGGACGGGCGTCCTCAAGCCCATAGGCCTGGCGCAGATGGGCCCGTCTTGCATCCGTCGTCGCCGGGGTGATGCGGTCCACCATGGCATTGGGAAAGGTGACCGTGTCGGCGATCCACGCCGCCAGGCCCGGGTCCTGCCCCGCCGCGATCCCCTGCGCCACCGAGCGCGTCACATCACCGTTGTGCGGAACGTTGTCGCACGACATCACCGTGAACGGCCGCTCGCCGGCCGCTCGCCGGTGCCGCAGGGCGGCGACCAGGACGCCGAACACGGTTCGGGGCCGGTCCGGTGCCGCGATGTCGGCAATGATCGCCGGGTGCTCGGCATCCAGCGCATCGGACCCGGCGGCCATGAAATAACCGCCTTCCGTCACGGTGAGCGACACGATGCGGATGGCCGGATCGCGCAGGGCCTGCAGCAGCGGGCCGTGGTCGTCGGCAACCGGCACGAAGCCGGCCATGGCCCCGACGACGCGGACGGCCTCCTGTGCCGCGTCTTGTTCCACCACCGTGTACAGCCAGTCCTGCCCCTGCAGGTCCCGGCGCATGGCGGCGTCGGACGGCATGACGCCGGCGCCCAGGATCGCCCAGTCCAGGGCCTGCCCTTCTGCCATCAGGTCGTCGATGGCGATCGCCTGATGGGCGCGGTGGAAGTTGCCGAGGCCGATGTGCAGGATGCCGGGGCGTTGGGCCGCGCGGTCCGTGCGCGGCACGGCAATGCGCGGATCGAGCCGGCCCAAAGTCTTGACGGCGAGACGCATGGGTCAGCTCATCCAATTGCCGCCATCGACGTTGTAGGTCTGGGCGACGATGTAATCGGCCTCGGTGGAGGCCAAAAACACCGCCATCCCGGTGAGATCGGCGGCCGTGCCCATGCGGCCGAACGGGACGGCGGCACCGACCTGGGCTTTCTTTTCGCCCGGGACCAGGCCTTCTTGCTTGGCGAACAAGGCATCGACGCCGTCCCAATGGTCTCCGTCGACCACGCCGGGGGCGATGGCGTTGACGTTTATCCGGTGTTTGATCAGGTTTAGGCCCGCAGATTGGGTCAGGCTGATCACGGCGGCCTTGGTGGCGCAGTAAACGGCGACCAGGCTCTCGCCGCGGCGACCGGCCTGGCTGGCCATGTTGATGATCTTGCCGCCCCGGCCGCGCCGGATCATGGCGCGGGCCGCCGCCTGCAGGGTGAACAGGGTGCCGGCCACGTTGATGGCGAACAGACGCTCATAGCTCTCCCGGGTGATGTCGGCGATGGGCGCCAGATCGAACACGGCGGCGTTGTTGATCAGGATGTCGAGCCCGCCGGTGCGCGCTTCGACGGCGTCGACCGCGGCATCGATCGAGACCTGGTCGGTGACGTCGAGCGGCAGGGCGTAGGTACCCGGGCCGATCGCCTCGGCGGCGGCCCGGGCGCCGTCGAGGTTGATGTCGCCGAGCGCCACCGTGGCGCCTTCGGCCACATAGGCTGCGGCAAAAGCGCGGCCAATGCCGCGGGCCGCTCCGGTGATCAGAGCGGATTTTCCGGCGAGCCGGCTCATCGCATCGCCTCCCCTGTGGCCGCGAAGCGATGCAGGTGGGGCGCCGAGGGGGTCAGGAACACCGTGTCCCCGCGCTTGACGTCGACCTCGCCGCTCTGGCGCACGGTCAGCGACCCGACACCGTCGACGGTGACGCGGAAGAAGGTGTCGGAGCCGAGGTGTTCGGACAGCCCGACCACGCCCTTCCAGGCACCGTCGTCGCGCGACAGCGCCAGGTGTTCGGGGCGGATGCCGAGCGTGGCCGCCCCGTGTCTGGCCGCCTCGGCCCCATCGATCAGATTCATGCGCGGGCTGCCGATGAAGCCGGCGACGAAGACGTTGGCTGGTGTGGCGTACAGCGCCAGCGGCGTGCCGACCTGCTCGATGCGCCCGGCATTCAGCACCACGATCTTATCGGCCATGGTCATGGCTTCGACCTGGTCGTGGGTGACGTAGATCATGGTGGTCTTGAGGCTTTGGTGCAGCTCGGTGATCTCCTGGCGCATGCTGACGCGCAAGGCGGCATCCAGGTTGGACAGTGGTTCGTCGAACAGGAAGGCGGCCGGCTCGCGCACGATGGCCCGGCCGATGGCGACGCGTTGGCGCTGGCCACCGGACAGTTGTCCCGGCCGCCGGTCCAAATAGTCGGTGAGATTGAGGATCTTGGCCGCCGCCTCGACTCTGGCGCTGCGGGCTGCCTTGTCCAGCCCGGCCATGCGCAGCGGAAACGCAATGTTGTTGCGCACCGACATGTGCGGATAGAGCGCGTAGGACTGGAACACCATGGCCAAACCGCGTTTGGCCGGCGGCACCGCCGTGGCGTCGCGCCCATCGATCTCGATGTGTCCGGAACTGACGTCCTCCAGGCCGGCGATCAGCCGCAGCAAGGTGGATTTGCCGCATCCCGAAGGGCCGACGAAGACAACGAATTCCCCATCGTCGATCTCCAGATCGAGACACGGGATCACATGAACCGTGCCAAAGCTCTTGGTGATCTGCTTGAGAACGATCTGTCCCATGTCGGCCTCTCACTTCACGGCGCCGAAGGTCAGCCCGCGCACCAACTGCTTCTGGCTGAACCAACCCAGGACCAGGATCGGCGCGATCGCCAGGGTCGAGGCAGCGCTGAGTTTGGCGTAGAACAGCCCCTCCGGGCTCGAATAGCTGGCGATGAACGCCGTCAGCGGTGCCGCCTGGGCGGCGGTCAGATTCAAGGTCCAGAACGCTTCGTTCCAGGCCAGGATGACGTTGAGCAGCAGGGTGGAGGCAATGCCGGGCACGGCCATGGGGGTGAGCACATACAGGATTTCCGAGCGCAGATCGGCCCCGTCCATGCGCGCCGCCTCGAGGATTTCGCCGGGGATTTCCTTGAAATACGTGAACAGCATCCAGATGATGATCGGCAGGTTGATCAAAGTGAGCACGATCACCAGACCCAGCCGTGTATCCAGCAACCCGGTATCGCGGAAGATCAGATAGATCGGGATCAACACGCCCACCGGCGGCAGCATCTTGGTGGACAGCATCCACATCAGGACATCCTTGGTGCGCCGGCCCGGCACGAAGGCCATGGACCAGGCCGCCGGAATCGCGATGAGCAGGCCGAGCAGAGTCGAGCCGAAGGAGATCACCACCGAATTCCAGAAATGCCGGAAATAGTCCGAGCGTTCCTGGACCGTGGCGTAGTTCTCCAGCGTCCAGTCAAAGCCGAAGAACAAAGGCGGCGAGGCGATCGCCTGGGCCTCGGTCTTGAAGCTGGTCAGGATCGTCCACAGGATCGGGAAGAAGATCGCCAGGCCGACCGTCCAGGCAACCAGGGTGACGACGGCCTTGCGGCGGACGGAGACGGCGCGCGCCATGGCTCAGGTCTCCAGATTCTTGCCGATCATCCGCATGAGGAAGATCGCCACGATGTTGGCCAGGATGATCGCGATCACGCCGCCGGCGGAGCCGCCACCGACGTCGAACTGCAGAAGCGATTGCGCATAGACCAGGAAGGTCAGGTTGGTGGACGCCGTTCCGGGGCCGCCGTTGGTGGTCACCAGGATTTCGGCGAAGATCGACAGCAAAAAGATCGTCTGGATCAAAATCACCACGGTGATGGCCCGGGCCAGATGCGGCAGCATGATGAACACGAAGCGGTTCAGTGGATTGGCCCCATCCATCTCGGCCGCTTCGAGCTGTTCGCTGTCCAAAGACTGCAGCGCGGTCAACAGGATCAGCGTGGCGAACGGCAGCCACTGCCAGGCGACGATGAGAATGATCGAAAGCAAGGGGGCATGGGCCAGGAAGTCGAACGGTGCGAGGCCGACCGCCTTGGCGGCATGGGCAAACAGCCCGCTCACCGGATTCATGAACATGTTCTTCCAGACCAGCGCCGACACCGTGGGCATGACGAAGAACGGCGCGATCACCAGGACCCGGACGACGCCCTGGCCCCAGAACGGCTGGTCCAGCAACAGCGCCAGCAACACACCGCCGACGATGGTGATGAGCAGCACGCCGCCCACCAGCATCAGGGTATTGCCAATGGCGTCAAAAAACGCCGGGTCAGTGAGGAAGAACTCGTAGTTCAGCCATCCGGTCCATTCCTCCATGCCCGGCATCAGCAGATTGTAGCGCAGGAAGGAGAAATAGACGGTCATCGACAGCGGCACGAGCATCCAGCCGAGCAGCAGCAGCACTGCCGGCGAGATCATGATGCGCGCCGCCGTCCGGGCGTGTCGCGTGGCCATGGCCCACTCCCCTGGCCTGGAGGGCACGCGCGGGTCGGCGCCGGCGTGGCATCGACCCGCGGCAGCGGCGGTTACCGGGTGTAGCCGGCGCGGCGCATCTCACGCTCCGCCAGGGTCTGGGCCGTGGCCAAGGCCTGTTCCGCCGGAATGGTGCCGGCCAGGGCCGCTGAGAACTGCTGGCCCACCGCCGTGGCCAGCCCCTGGAACTCCGGAATGGCGACGAACTGCACGCCGACGTAGGGCACCGGATCGACGGTCGGGCTGGTCGGATCGGCGGAGTTGATGCTGTCGAGCGTGATCCGGGCGAACGGCACTTGGGCATAGTTCGGATTTTCGTACAGCGAGGTCCGGGTGCCCGGCGGCACGTTGGCCCAGCCTTCGCTCTCGGCCACCAGGTCCAGATACTCCTTGGACGTGGCCCAGGCGATGAACGCCTTGGCGGCCGCTTCCTTCTGCGTGCCCGCCGGAATCGCCAAGGACCAGGCCCACAGCCAGTTGCCGCGTTTGCCCAGGCCGTTGTCCGGGGCCAGGGCAAAGCCGACCTTATCGGCCACGGTTGACTCCGCAGGGTTGGTCACAAAGGAGGCCGCCACCGTGGCATCGATCCACATGCCGCACTTACCGGTCTGGAACAGCGCCAGGTTTTCGTTGAAGCCGTTGGACGAAGCACCGGGCGGGCCGGCATCCGCCATCAGATCGAGATAGAAGGTCAGGGTGGTGGCCCAGGCCTCGCTGTCGAACTGCGGGCGCCAGTCCATGTCGAACCAGCGGGCGCCGAAGCTGTTGGCGGTGGCGGTGAGGAACGCCATGTTCTCGCCCCAGCCAGCCTTGCCGCGCAGGCAGATGCCGTAGACCTCGTTGTCCTTGTCGGTCATGGCGCGGGCGGCTTGGGCGATGAAGTCCCACGTCGGCGCCTCGGGCATCTCCAGGCCGGCCGCTTGCATCAGGTCGGTGCGGTACATGACCATGGAGCTTTCGCCGTAGAACGGTGCGGCGTAGAGATGGCCGTCGACGGTCAGGCCGCCGCGGATGGCCGGCAGGATGTCGTCGATGTCGTAGCTGTCCGGCAAGTCGTTCAGGCTGACCAGCCAGCCCTGCCGGCCCCAGATCGGCACTTCGTAGGTGCCGATGGTCATGACGTCGTATTGGCCGCCTTTGGTGGCGATGTCGGTGGTGACGCGCTGGCGCAGGACGTTCTCCTCCAGCGTCACCCATTCCAGCGCGATGCCGGGATGCTTGGCGGTGAAATCCTCGGTCAGACCCTGCATGCGGATCATGTCGCCATTGTTGACCGTGGCGATGGTGATGGTTTCCGCGACGGCGGCGGCCGACAGCATCCCGGTCGAGAACACCCCAAGGGCGCACGCGCCGAGCAGCGCGCGGGTCAGAGACGGCATGGTTTTCCTCCCACTCTGCCTGAGCATTTTCTCAGATCAAGAGTAGTTGCTCACGACAATGCGGGGGCTGTCAAGACGGAATGTGACGGTTTGGCGCGCCGGCGGCGCTTCGGATCAGGCCAGAAGGGCCCGTGCCGTGGGTTCATCGGTGATCAAGCCGTTGATGAGTCGGCCGGCGAGCGCGGCCCGCAGGGCGCGCAGCTTTTCCGGTCCGGCGGCCACGGCCACCACCGTGTTGTCGCCCGGCGGTTCGACCCGGACGCCGGTGACGCACAGGTTGGAACCGGTTTCCAGGTAACGGCCGGAATCGTCATAGATCCAGCCGCAGATTTCGCCCTCGGCCCCCGCTGCCTGCATGGTGCGCAACCCATCGCGGGTCAGGAACCCGTCCTGCACCAGCGGTGCGGAGTCCGTCATCTGGCCAACACCGACAAAGGTCATCTCCGCCTGGCGTGCCAAAGCCCGGGTGCGCTGCACCGGCGCCAGGGTATGGAACAGGGTTCGTTCCTCCGGCGAGGCGGCGATCACCGGCAGGGGCATGGGGAAATGCGGCGCGCGCACCTTGTCGGCGATGCGCATGATCACATCGAAAAAAGACGCCGAGCCGTCCGGCGCGATATTGCCGATCAGCGAGACGATGCGGTGGTGTTCACACGGCAAGGGACGCAGTTCCTCGATCGCCGCGCGCAGAGAGCGGCCGGTCCCCAGAGCCAGAACGAGCGGCCGGTCCGCCGATAGGATGCGTTCCAGCTCGGCGGCCGCCGTCGGCGCGATGGCACGGACCGGATCACCCCCCTCCCCCAGCCCCGGCGCCACCCGGCACAGCGCCAGGCTAAAGCGGTCGACCAACCGATCCTCCAAGGCCAGGCAGGCCGAGACCCGGTGTTCGAGCCGCACATGGATCAGCCCTTCGGCCACGGCACGGGACACCAACCGCTGCGCCCGCTGTCGGGAAATGCCCAACTCCCTGGCAATCTGGTCTTGGGTCTTGCCGGCGACATAATAGAGCCATGCGGCGCGGGCCGCCTCGTCCTGCGGCGTCACATCCGGGTCGCCGGACCGGGTCGGGGTCATGGTGCGTGTCCTATGGCCGGCGCAGATGCGGTCCAAGCCGAAAGAAGTCGGAGAATGCAGCAAGACTGGCATCGGGCCGCGGCTCCGGGCCGGGTCCGGGGTCGCGGCCGGCGAGATGGGAGCCGCCCGTGAAACGCCACACCGTCATGCCGGCCGCCTGGGCGGCGGCGATGCCGATGACGCTGTCTTCGACCACCAAACACCGGGCGGGCGCAACACCGTGTTTCTCCGCCGCGCGCAAAAACAGATCGGGCGCCGGTTTGCCGCGGGCAACCTCCGAGGCCGTGGTGGTTCGCCCGGCGAAGACGCGGTCCAGGCCGACCAGCTCCAAGGACCGTTTGAGCCGCGCCGCACTGGAGCTGGTGGCGAGGGAGACGTCGACCGCGAGCGTGTCCAGCACGGCGCGGACCCCCGGCATGATCCGCAGGTCCTGCTCATAGGCCGTGAGCAGATGCCGGCGATACGTGGCCTCGAAGTCCGGCGGCA
>JANQJV010000368.1 GCA_028281465.1 Azospirillaceae bacterium
CGGCCGTTCAAAGCTTCCCAAAGCTGTTCAGGCGATGCCTTGATGCGGCCCCCGCACCGGCGTGCACACGAGGCCGACGAGGCGTCGGCGCTCCCACAAAGGCCTCCCCGCATGGACCCATTTGTGCCCAACGGCACCGTCAGTTTCTTGTTAGGGTCCGGTGCTTTTCTGGCTGCACGAGGCGCGCTGAAGCACGCCCTACGAGAATAGTCCCATGAGTCAATCCGATCGTTTGTTGGTCTTAGGCGAGGTCGGTCGAGGGAAGGTCCGCCTAAACACAGCAATAATATACTGAGACACTCTTGCCGTGTGCCTGAACAGGAAATTGATGTTCTTGGTTGCCCGCTGTCTGGTATCTTGCAGCCATGCTGTCGGAAAACCATCGCAAGGAAGCCGTGAGCCTGGCGGCCATTGATCTCCTGGCGGCAGAAGCCGGGCTCGGGGTTGACAAGCCGAACCGGGACATGGGGGTGGACGGGACGTTTCGGGAGATTCGCTCGCGCCGTGAACGGCGACTGCGCGCGGGGCTTGGCCTGGATTTTCAGGCCAAGAGCACGGAACGCATCGGAGTCAGCGCTCAAGGGTATCGATACGATCTGGATGCGAAAACGCACGACTATCTTCTGGAACGATCGCAGAACGAAACCAATCCAATCATCTTGCTCGTGGTCTTTCTGCAGCGGTTGGATGGACGCTCGGTTTGGAACGGCAAGACACGCCTTTTGGTGAGAAGCGGCGTGTTCTGGGTTGATCCGCTGGTCCTGCCGATGGCGGTTGGCAGGTCCAGCAGACGCATCCACATCCCGGCGGAGAACGTGCTGACGCCGGAGCGGTTGCTGGACCTGATGCGCCGGCTCAACACGATTGGGGGCTGACCCATGGACACGACGCTGCCGACACCGGTGCAACTGGCCGACTATCTGCCGCAGGCCGGGTGGCGGCTGGACCGGGAAGCCCAGGACGGCCGGATCGGCATTTACAGCTACGATGTGGACGGTGAGCCGATCATCGTCGTCGTGCCCAAGGATCAGGGGTTCACGGACTGGCGCCTGCGTGTGCGCGATGCGGTGCGCACGGTTTCGGACATCCTGGACCAGCCGTTCGAGGACGTGGTCGCCGCCATCCGGCAGAACACCGCCGCGCCGACGGCAGCACCTCCGGCCCGGGTGCCGGCCCCCATCACACAAGCGGAGATCGACGCCACGTTGCAGGCACTGGCGGGGCAGGGGCCGGCGGCGTTTCAATTCCATTGGCGCGACGCCAGGCTCACACCCAAGCCGCCGGATGCGGTGCCGAGCGATGCGGCCCTCGCGGCGGAGACGCTGGCCCGGGTGCGGCAGGCCGCCCAGGAGCTGCAGCAGAGCCTGGCGCGCAGCAACCAAGCCAGCCCGCAGCGGGTGGTGGACACGGTCGACGGCCTGCTGACCTTGCTGCCGGATACCCTGTCCGCCCTGCGGCCGGGACTGCTGCTGGCCCAGGTGCGCGCCGTGGAGGCGGACGCGCACATCTACGCCAAGCCGATCAACGACTTGGCACCGGACCACGCCGCCAGACTGCTGGCGCTGGCGAAATCCGCGCGCGACCTGCTGAGCTGCTTTGCCGAAATCCGGGCGATGGAAGCCGAACGGGTGGCGCAGGAGATCGGCCCCGACTATGCGCCGACGATCCAGATGGGCCTGACGCTGACCGCCGAGCTGATTGGCGACGCCTATGAGGTCGTCACGCCTGAGACCGTCGACGCCGCGTCCACCATGGTGGCACGGACCGAGGCAGAGGTGCCGCCAACGGAACGGCTGTTGCGCATCGGCGAATTGGCCTTGGTGATGCGCAGCATCCTGTCACCAATCCTGTTCCTCGGCGTGTTCAGCCTTGCGGCCGGGCGCAAACCGGAAGCCTTGCCGGCCCCGACCGAACGCTCCGATGATGACGCATCCGGTGCCGGGATGGCGATGCATCGATCGGAGGTTGTCCAAGCGGTCCAGGGCCTGATCCGAAAGCTTGCACGCCCCATTGCAGGCCTGACCGCCTATTTGAAGGGCTTCAAACGCCTTGCGGACGCGGTGGGGCTGTTACGCAGGGTGGACGATGCCGACACCGGAGCGACGTTTTGGCCACGAACCAACGATTAGCCGATGGCTGAACGGTTGAATATCACCTCGCGGAAAGAACTGCGGGCATGGCTAAAAGGCAAACCGCGGGACTGGTTGCGGGCCATCGCCGTGCGGGCTGCGTTGCGCGTTGTTCCCCTCATGCAACGCGCCCGTCGAAACCGGGAAGACGTCAGTCTGGCGGTGTTCCGTGCTCTCAGTATATCCTTGCGTGTGACACTGCAGCCGGGCGATAAGTCTCTGAGGTCTGCCGCCTACGCCGCCTACGCCGCCGCCTACGCCGCCGCCTACGCCGCCGCCTACGCCGCCGCCGCCGCCGACGCCGCCTACGCCGCCTACGCCGCCGACGCCGACGCCGCCGCCTACGCCGCCGACGCCGCCGCCGACGCCGCCGACGCCGCCGACGCCGCCGACGCCGCCGCTGCTGATCTATGGGTATCCGTGTCTTGGGACTGCCAGTGGCTGCTGACGGCCGGCACCGGTGAACCCCAAACCCAAGCGCAAAAGCTGGTGGCCCAGCCACTATGGCCGTTCAGCGACGTGTCCACAGGCACGCGCTCGGATGAAGGCCTGCGCCGCTTGTGGCAGCTTTGGGACCAGTTCAAAGCCAGTGACACCGCCCGCGACCACGGCTTTGCCCCCTGGATCGCCTGGTATGAGGCCCTGGTCCCCATGGGTCCCAATACCGAGCCGCATGATTTCTTTGGGCCGGCGCTGTCGCACCGCATTGCGACCCAGCCGAATGAATGGTGGAAGCGCGGCGCCAAGGCGGTCAATGCCGACATCGCGCAGTGGCTGGCCGAAACGCCGCCTGCCGACCTGGCGCTTGCTGCCGACATGGAAGCGGTCGCGGACCATGCGCCGCAGCAAGGCCCCGCCGCCTATCGGTTCGGTTGGCAGGACGACAAAATCGCTGCGGAACCACCGGCCCCCGCGTCACGCCAAGCCGCAATAGCGCAAGACCTGCTGGCGGCGGTCCGTGAGAAGGCCGCGGACCTGGCCGAACGGCTGGCGCGCAGCAATGCCGACCCACGTGTTTGCAGGACGATCGACCGATTACTCGGCACGCTCCCCCAGGAGGCGACGGCCCTGCGCCCCGGCGTGCTGCTGTCGCAAGCCCGGGCCGTGTTGGCCGATGCGGTGATCTACGGCGATCCGAGCAGCGAGTTGCCGGCGGATGCCGCCGCCATGCTGCTGGATCTATCGGAAACCACGCGGGACCTACAGGCCTGTTACCCTGAATTGCGCGAGATCGAGGTGGAACGCGCCGCGCTTGCGCTTGATCCGGCCGATGCACCGCGGGTGCAGCGGGGCCTGAATGCGGTGACCCAAGCGGCCCGGGCGGCCGATACGGTCATCGACCACAGCGCCGCTGAGGCTTTGGCGACCATGACGGCGACCGCGGCGGCCGAGGCGCCCGCCGCGGTCCAACACAAGCGCATCGCCGACTATGCGCTGGTGGTGCGCAACTTCCTGTCGCCGGTGCTGCGCTTTGCCATCGCCAATGCCCTGGCGCGCGAGGTGACCGATACGACGCAAAAGGTCTGGGCCCGGGCCAAGCCGAAGATCATCCGCGGCTCCGTGGACGGGCTGGAGGCCATGAGCAAACCGACGGTGGTCATCGGCATTGCCGCCATGGTCGGGCACCTGCTCGGCCCGATCGCCGGCGTCGCCGCTCTGCTCGCCGGCTTCGGCAGGATCGACGCCGTCGTCAAGCTGCTGGAAAAATACCTCCCCAAACAGCCCCCACCGGATGGGCCGGCATCGTAGAACCGAAGCTCCGGTGCGCGGCGACAGGCGCGGGTCCCATAGGCCCGTGCCGTGCCGACGTGGGCGTCGGCGCTCCCAGGGGCTTCCCCGGAGCGCCTTCCCAGGAGCGCCGACACCCTGTCGGCCCGGTCCGCCGACGCCCACGGCGGCGCGAAACAGCCACGACCTACGAACTGCGGTAAGTCCGGTGGGGCAGGCGTTGGTCGGGGCGACTGCGGGCACCGGCCCATCGGTTTGCCGGAACGTTCGACACAATTGCCCCGACAAACACCGCCGAGACGCCTGATGTC
>JANQJV010000420.1 GCA_028281465.1 Azospirillaceae bacterium
CCACAACTCCGCGGACGGCGGACGGTGTCCGGTGTTCCCGCCGCGGTGCCGGGTTGACGGGCTGGGGCGACGGGGCGTCGGCGCTCCGGGATGTGGCCACGACCCGCCCACAGGTTCATCCTCTGCGGGACGGGCGGTAGCACGGTGTGGAACTTATACCAACGGCCCGAAACACTGACCGGTCCTCGGACCGCCCTGTTTCGGAGCGCCGGCTTCCAGCCGGCCCGGACCACGCCCAGCCGCCGGCCGCCAAGATGGCGGCGGTCCAGCCGGCAGGGATGCCGGCGCTCCTCGTTCAGCGCGGAAACAGACCGTGTCATCGATGCGGGCCTTGGGTATAACTTGGTTTTTCGTCAACGCCGACCTGGCCGCAGACCCAGGCGCTGAACAAGTGCAGCGACGACGGGCCGGACGCCTTGTCGTGGGACCGGTGCATCGTCTTTGCATTGATGGGCACGACACCCAGCAGGCCTTCGGAAATGCGCTGCATAAAGATCGTGAAGCATCCGGCGGATTCTGCGGGATCTGGCCGGTAGCGATGAAGAGGAAATCGGTGCGGCAATGACGTGTTCACGTTTACCATTGCCCTGACGAGGCCCTCAACACCCTCGAACTCCACATTTGGTGCGCCCGCCCGTGATCATCACGGGCGGCAAATCGATCCCAGCTCCATGGGCAACCGCCCAAACCGACTCGGTCAAGATAATTCCAGATGCGGTTGCTCTGCTTGCCGACACCAGATGGTCAACAGAGTGACCGTCCAGAGTGAAAAAAAGCGTGCATCAGCCAGCCGGAAAGAAACCATATGCCCGTGGATGAGCGTACCAAGCCCGCCCCTGCAATCTAGCCACCCAGCCACCCCAGAGCTCTGACGCCGATGGGACCAGGCGCGGCCGAACGCCCCTGGCCCCTCGCGCGGCTGGGAGGTGCTGCCCCAGTCGGAACGGTCAGGTCACCTTTCCAGTCCAGGCGGTGCGGTCGATGTCCAGATCGGCGTAGTCGTCCGGGTTGAGAACCGGGCGAGCCACGCCCGCTTGGAGTTGTTTGCGGAAGTCGTGCAGAAGCCGCAGGCAGATCGGCAGCAGCATCATAATGGCGATCAGGTTGACCAGGGCCAGAATGCCCATCATCGGATCGGAGAAGAAGAACACCGACGTCGCCCCGGGTGCGACCGCTCCGAGGAAAACGATGCCAATAACGACCAGCCGCATGACCTGCCGGACGGCCTTGCTATCGGTCATCACCGTGAGGGCATTCTCGCCCAGATAATAATTGTAGATGATCGAGCTGAAGGCGAACAGCAGGATGATGAAGGTGAGGAAGTAACTGGTCCAGCCGCCAAGATGGGAGGCCAACGACTGTTGAGTTAACACGATCCCATCGATTCCCTGCGCCCCGGGTTGATAAACGTCACCGAGCAAGATGACGAGGGCCGTGCACGAACAGATCAGCATCGTGTCAATAAATACCGAGAAAGATTGGGTGATGCCTTGGCTGATCGGGTGGCGGACATCCGCCGTCGCCGCCACATTCGGTGCCGACCCTAGGCCGGCTTCATTGGAGAACAAGCCGCGGCGCAAGCCTTGGGCGATGGCCGCGCCCATACCGCCGCCGACCGCTTCTTCAAACCCGAAGGCATTGGCGACGATATCGGCGATCACACCCGGCACCGAGCCAATGTTCATGAGAATAATCACAAGTGCCATCACGATATAGGCAAGAGCCATGATCGGCACAATGACATCCGCCGCCTTGGCGATCCGACGAATACCGCCGAAAACGATGAATCCGGCGATCGCCGCCAGCAAGAGGCCGGTGTAGAGACGATCGATGCCAAGGCTTTCCTGGGCTGCGCCGGCCACCGTGTTGCCCTGGAAGGCATTGAAGCCGAAGGCGAAGGCTGCGATCAGGCAGAGAGCGTAGAGCACGGCCAACCATTTGAACCTATGGCCCAGACCGTGAACGATCGACCGAGCTGGCCCGCCCCGGAACAGCCCATCGGGCTCCCGACGTTTGAACAACTGCGCCAATGAGCATTCCACCAGGCTCGTCGCCATGCCGACGAGGGCGATCGCCCACATCCAAAACACCGCCCCTGGTCCACCGAGTGTGATGGCGACGGCCACCCCGGCAATGTTGCCGCCGCCAACCCGGCCGCCGACCGACACCAGCAGGGCTTCCCGCGCCGAGATGGCGTTCGGATCACCGGTCTGGCTCTTGGAGGAAAGCACCCGGAACATGCGGCCGAAGAACTCGAACTGCACGAAACCGGTGAGCAATGTGATGAAGACGCCGAGGACGACCAGGATCGGAATGAGAGCCCACCCCCATGTCAAATCACCGATGACGCCAAAGAGTGCCGCCAGAAACTCCATAAACTCCTCCCAACTATGGCTAGCGTCTGCAAAGTGCATAACGATAACGACCCGACATGATAAGGGCCCGACATGATAAGGGCCCGACATGATAAGGGCCCGACATGATAAGGGAGAGAGCGTAGCGGGCCGGTTCCCGCTCCGCCAGCATCATTTGAATTCGAACGCTCGGGTCGCGCCGGCGGGAGGGCTGTTCAATCAGCGTCCACGTCACGCAGAAAATCGACCAGTATACGCCACATCTCGGGCGGATTGGACTATAAGGGTAAATACCCGTACGTCGGGATTTCAGCCGACCGGACTCCCTGTGCGCCGAGATGGTCGAGATAGGAAAGGGCGGCGTTTTGTGCGCCGTCTATGAATAGTCTCCGACAGGCAAGATCACGGAATTGGGATATCAGGCCGCCCATGTCGGACAAGCCAGCCATGGACTCGAAGAGGTAACGGGCACCGCGCCGGCACACACCTTGTGGCGCAAGCTGGCGGCGTGAAGGATACTGGCAAAGCCAGGAGGCCGACGGACGCATGCGACGAAGGCATCTCGAGCAAATCAAACCTCTTAAGCGGTCTCCGCGCGCCAAGGTGAGCCAAAATGCCCCTCAATCCGACTAAAATTATCCCACGTACAATCGGTCACCTTCCAAACCAAGAAACAATCACCCGGTGCAACGTTACCCTCGATGTTCGCAAGACTCAGAACCCAGTTCGACTGCCCATCGGCGGGCCGCAGTGCCCGCACGCGTGGCGTCAGTCCTGTGGGGCATCATGACGGCGAAACTGCCGGCACAGAGGCCCATGCCGGAAACGACGGCGCCGACAATCGCCGCCCTCTCAGACCGAATCCTCCAAACGCCCGGAGAAATGTCCTTGCGCAAGCGCCGTGATACGGACTGTCGTATGAACGGTTGGTCATGTTGATGCACGAATTGTTCGGCCTGACGATCAGCGATAAGGGCCATGGCCAACGCGTTGCGGCGCTGTCGGCCGGCTCTGGCGACGGCGGAATAACCGGAAAGATAGCGCACTCAAAGGCCTGCCGCAGCCCACACCAGAACCAACATCCTGAGTCATGACTCAGGCCGAATGATTCGGTGCACCAGCACTTGACACGGCGATGATTGACTTTGGCATACCCAGAAACCGCTCCACCTGTATTTGTGCTTCTGGGAACAAATCCTTCAATTCTCTAATGGTGAGCAGTCGCCAATCCGGCAAGTTTTTCTTGGGCCAAAAACCATTGGTCCAGCGAATAAGGCGCAACAACCACGGGCGAGGTAGAAGCACAATAACGAATGGCAGCCACGTATGACTCTCCACGAGAAAAAACTTATATGGCGTCTGGACGAAATACGAAGCCCCAATTCTGCGCACTTCGTCTGCGAAATGCGCTTGCCAGCGGCGACCGATGCGATCAAACTCACTACCATTATCATTATTGATAGCCTCATGCTTCGGCCCTGTCACATGCTCAATGACAGATGAACAGAATACAATATCGAACTCTCTATCAGCGAAAGGAAGTCTGGTTCCAGTGCCGAGTTGAACAGTTCCTAGTCCGCGCCGCCTCGCTGACTCTAGACTTTCCGGGCTGATGTCTGCAACCGTGATGGTACCAACACCTTTCGTTACCGCGCAGATATACTCACCATTGCCCCCGCCAAGGTCAAGAATACTGGTAGATGGCGTAATGGAGAAATGCTCCTGGAACAATTCTGATCTTTTTGCGCGCGCCCGGCGTCTGAGTTTCGTGACAATCTCTTGCAGCATTGGCCAAACTCCCGTCGGCATTCACGCGACGACCGTACCTGGTTGTATTTTATGGCCCTAGCCAAGTCAATGCCCAAACGAACTGAGGCGCCAAGTCGCGAAAACCTGACCGGACCTTGCCTGGCAGCAGATTTCATGCATCACCAATGATTCCATAACACGCCCCTTGAAGTATATCGATAATATTTTTCTGCCATTACTGTCTTATCACGAGCCGATTCACGCCAATTGGCTTAATTGTATTTGGGTGTCAATTTATCATGAGTTTTAGCTATATTCTCTTTCTTAGTTGATCGCGGTAGGGACGCCCATTGCTGAGCGCCGGCCGGGTTGCCCTTCGCTCCGCCGCCGGTCGCCCGGCCCTGTTCGTCGGCTTCTTCGCTCCTATCGCAGGGTCTGATACCCATGGCCCGCCTTGACGACAGGTTCGGTTTCGGCGCTGAACGCGGAGCGCCGGCATCCCTGCCGGCTGGACCGCCGCCATCTTGGCGGCCGGCTGCTGGGCGTGGTCCGGGCCGTTGGTATGACTTCTCCCGTCCGTGCATCATCGGCGACGACGGTCTTCGACCACACCGGGCCGGGACGGGACGGCACTCGCGTTGGCGCCCCGTCCCGTATGGCCGCTTGGAGACGCCGCTCAGTCAGGGCAAATCGCCGCCGAAGACGTCGGACAACGGGGGTGTTCCGCCGTCTCGTGGTGAAAGAAGAACCGGCCAACCGCGGGAGAAGACGCCGCGCAAGAGGCGGGACGGCCCGGGGGTGACCCGGCGTTTGGCCGGATCGCCAGCCGGTTCGGCAAGCCTACGACCCTATCGACCTGCCGTCGGTACGGCCGCTGGTGACACGCGTGCAGAGTTTCGGCGCGCGTTGGACCGACTGCAACCGTCGGATTCGCGGCGAAGCGTCGACTGACATGCCGCCCGGTTCACCGTTTGGCCCGACGATCATGGGTATGCTGGCCTACCTCCACCATCAGCATGCCATTGCTTATGAACGGCTGGTCATGAATGGCAAGACGTTTGTCGTCGTCGACAGATATCGTCATCCTGCCAAATGGCCGCGTCGGCCAGTGTCTGACGACTTGGCACACCTCTTGGTCGAGAACACCAAGTCCGTTCGAGATGCCTAAACGGTCTGGTCATGGCCGTTTGGAGCGAATTGCTGGATGACGTCACAGCTTGAGTTTGGTTTGGTTCCAGGGATATGTTTTAAGAAGACAGGCCAGTCACGGAGTCAACCACCCCAATGCACATCACCGGAATGCTCCACGGAGCGAAGCTACTGGGATACGTGGGCTTTCCGACAGCCGAGGTGCTGGGGCCGGAGGCCGACGAGCAGCAGATTCAGGCGTTGATCGACCGCTACGGCTCCGTGTTCGTCAAACCGGTCTTCCGAGGCGGAGTCGGCAAGAAGGGAAAAGCTGGGCTCATCGGTCGGGCCAGCGACCTGAAGACCGCGCTGAGAGAAAAGGAGCGTCTCTTTTTCGCCGAGCACCAGCATGGTCACGCTTACGCCAAGGCGCAGGGCGTCACGTTCGAAGGGGCCGTGCCGGCAGACCACGAAGTTTACTTCTCGATTACCGACTCCACCGTCTTTCGAGCCCCGACCATGACACTCACCCATCACGGTGGTGTTGCCATCGAGGACGTGAACAAGGCCCATATTGCCCACATTCCGTTTGAGGCGCTGACAGGCCTTAAGGCGTTTGTGGTCGCCAACGCACTGGAAGACATCGGCGCACCGCTGGAAATCATCTCTCCCCTTGTGCAGCAGCTTCCCAAGCTTTGGGAACTCTTCCACCACTATGGAATGACCACGCTGGAACTGAATCCAATCCGGATGTCGCCAGGACCGAACGGTCGTTTGATTCCGATTGCTTGTGATTTCAAAGGCGGATTCGACCAGGATGACCCCCGCTGGCAACGGCTTGATCTCCCCGACCGCGTGTTTGCCTCGGACGTGTCGGATTTCGAGTTGGAAATCAACCGGCTGCGCACCTACCAGGGTCAGAGCGACGTGTATGTCATCAATCCCAACGGCACCATCCTGGCGCCGACGTTCGGCGGCGGTGCCAATTCGCTGGTTTCGGAAGTCTTGGGTCAGGATGCCATTATTTCTTCAGACTTTGGCGGCAATCCACCTTACGAAAAAATGCGCGAGGTTGCCAGAATCTGTTACAAGCATTGGCTCAAACAAACGAATGTGCTGTTTATCATCGGCGGCAAAGCAAACAACACGGATATCTTTGAGACTTGCCGTGCCATGGCCGACGCGCTGCGCGATCACTTCAGCCAACACGGCCCCACGCCGCTTTACGTGGTTATCGGCCGCGGCGGACCGAATCTGATCCGCGGAATGGGCGCTTTTGCCGAAACCTTGGACGCCTTGCGATTACCCTACCGGATGTTCGGTTTCGATTCCGCGATCAGCGAAGTCGTCAACTATGCTCAAGCGGTCGAACGCTGGATGAAAGACGGTGGACGTCAGGAGATTGCCAGGATGCTGGGCATCGAGGACGGTCGGTGAGCGAGGGGGAACCAAGCAATGTATAAGACGGGCATCTCGGCATTTCCTTACTTTGTCGGCATTGGTTCGCTCGCCCAAATCGCGACACCGGGCGACCGGGTCTGCGTTCTCAACATCCTGGGCAAAGAATCCCGGCAAGTCACACCGGTTAGCCATGCCTTCTCGCGTGGCAACATCGTCTTCGGAACCTCACCAGGGCGGCGCGGCGACGTCCTGCCCACCGCCATCGGTGACATCCCGGTGTTTGACAGTGTGCGCGAGGGACTTGACGCCGGCCATAGCTTCAATACCGGTGTGGTTTACTTGCCGCCGGCCGGGGTTCGCGATGGGGTTGCCGAGTTGGTTCGGGTCAACCCGGAGCTCCGCAAAGTCATCATCATTACAGAGAAGGTGTCGGTTCACGACTCTCGGGAAATCCGCGCCATCGGCCAGAGCAACGGGATTGATCTGTTCGGCGCCAACTGCCTTGGGGTTGCTGATTCCTGGAACCAGATCCGGATCGGTGGTGCGCTCGGCGGAGACCACCCCGAGGAGTCTTTACGCCGCGGATCGGTGGCCGTCTACTCCAACTCCGGCAACTTCACCACAACGATCGCCCAATATCTGGGCATGGCCGGCTGGGGCACCACCACACTGATTTCCAGCGGCAAAGACGTTTACATCCATTTCGCCGTGCGCGAGTTCGCCCATGCCCTGACCAACGACACCCGCTCCAAGGCGGCAGTGCTTTACGTCGAACCCGGTGGATATTACGAACAAACCGTCGATTTCACCAAGCCGGTGGTGGCCTGCGTGGTTGGCCGCTGGAAAGCACGACTGACACGCGCGGTGGGACACGCCGGCGCCATGGCGGGCCATGGCGATGATGCCGAAGCCAAAGAGGGTTGGTTCAAAGAAGCCCTGGGCGTCGACCAGATTTTCACGCCAGACACCCCGGTGGTTTCGCCCAAAGGGGCTGTGGTTGTGAATATTGCCCACATCCCGCTCGCACTGACCGCCGTGATGCGGCAGAACGGCATTGACCCGGACTTCGATCCTATCGGTGATTTATCGCTGAAATGCTGGTTCGCCAACAATCAAGGGCTCGGCCTGCCGCCGCACCTGGACCATCAGCCGGTCGAGGCGTTGGCACCGTATAATGATCAGATCGCGATTTTGAAGCGCCAAATCGGCCGAACCATGCCCCGGCAGTCCATGAAAGACTGCTCGGGCGCCACCCGAATGGATGCGCAAACCCAAATCACCAGCGTGCATGGGTATTCGGTGCTTGACCTGGCAAAGCTGCCGCTTGAGGCCAATTTCGCCCTGCCGCTGGTGCACGAAATCGCCGACGAAAACGACCGCATCCTCTTGGATGTCGCCGTGGCCGGTGAGATCAACCTGGTCGGCGACCCGATTTTGGTCGCCGCAGATGCCGCTCGCGATGCCGGTAATGCGCCTAATGCGGTCATGGCGGCCAGTGCCAGTATTGTGGGGCCGAAACGGATGGAACGCGCTTTGGCAGCGACCCATCGCTTGATCGAACTGTTCGCCCATTCAGGCCTGACCGATCCTCGGGATGAGGCCTTCGACCATAGCGGCGTCGCCATCGATGAAGCCACCAAGGCGTTGTTCATGGCGGACCCGGATGATCCTTCCGAGCGGCCGTCAGCCATGATCCAAGCCGTGCGTCGGCGCGGCGGCCGCTCGGTTTTCCTGACCTTGTTGGAAAGCTGGGGGGGCCGGCCTAGCCGTGACGGCGTGCTGGCTGCCATTGCGACGTCCATCGCATGGCGGCCATTGTTGCGCAAGCGTATCTCGCGCCTGACCGCAGGCACGCTCCCCTGGTATCTACGGCTCTATGGAGTCTTGATTGGCGCGACCATTCCCGGTGAACGCCACAAGCGCGGGTCGCTGTGGGGTGTCTCGCGCGAGGAGCGATTCAGTGCTTGGACCGTGACCGATTTCGCATTCTTGGCCATGACGGGCAAGAAGCCAACCGAGGCCGAAGCCCGGCCCCTCCAGGTTTTGATTGGGCTTCTGATCTCGAATGGCCCGGGGGCAATCTCCGCGCAAGGAGCCAAGGGCGCCGTCTCCGCTGATGGCCCGCAAACACCAGAGCGGGTCCAGATCAACAAGGCGATGGTTGGGTTCCTCACCCACACCGGCTACTCGCACGGCGGCAACGGCTACGAGGGCATGGATTTCCTTTTGGAGACGTTCAAGAACACCGGCCTGACCGATCCAGCCAACCCAGACCATGGTATCGACCTCAAGGGACTGGCGCGCGGTTTTGCCGAAACCTATAAACAGGATAAGACAAGAGCGAAGGAGCTTGGCCTCGATGGCCCACGCGCGCTGCCGGGCGTACACCATCCGGTGTTCAGGAACAAGCCGGTCAACCACGACCCGCGCGAGCGCTTCATCGCTGCCTTCATGGCCGAACGTGGCGACTACAACATCTTCCATCAATACTATCTGGCGTTGGTACAAGCGCTCTATGAATGCGGTGCATCCCCCTACGTATTCTGCGTGAACATTGATGCTGTCATCGCGTCCTTGCTGTTGGCTTTGCTGTGGAAGGATTTCAAATCCGGTCGGCTGAATGAGCGGGACCTGGAGCGTGCCGCCTTCACCATCTTTCTCTATGGTCGCATGATAGGTGCCGCGGCCGAGATCGACGATCACATTAACCGTGGCCGCAACATGGACACCCGCACACCGGTATCCAAATGCAGTTTTGTTAGCTGACGACAACAAGAGGCTAGCCAAACGCCCCGACGCTTTGGCCAGCGGGCAGATCACCGTGGCGGCGGCCAGACCGAGTGCTGGCGTCGCCCCAATCTGCCACGGTGGCAGGTTCAAGGACCTGAATCGACGGCGTTTGCGCCGCTCACCGTGGTTTGCGGAAAACGCTGTAGGCCCCTTGTTTTGCGGCAAATCATCGTCGCAGATTGGATCTATCTGTCGGGGAGTGGCTCCAGCCTGCCCGTTCTCCGCAAAAGTCCTGCTGCCGGAGACGCCAGGACCCCGTACCAACAAGACAAGGGGTATGGCGGCGCCATAAACACACGGTCAGAGAACAGCAGCTGGTCAGGCGCCTTGGCTTCAGTCCATCGTCCCCCAAGTCACTCCGGCACAAACATGCCAATCCTGGTATCAGGCCACCCATTCCCGTGGATCGTTCACGTTTGAGCCACCTAATGGTTGGATCGCCATCAGATGCCGAAAAGGTCGAGCAGACGAACGCCTGTCACCAGAGTGACATCCTCTCCTCACACTAGAGACGCACCCTTCGGAAACACTGCCCTGCGGGCTGTCGGATCGTTGCCTGCGAAACCGACGACAACGGCACCAGTACACGCAAGGCCCATAGCCGGCGCCGCTAAAAAGAGGACACCTTGAGGCTTCTGTTCTTCCGCATCGACGGGTATCGGAGAACGTGCTCAAATCCGGCCACTGACTTGGCGGAGATTGGTGTCAGTCGATGATCATTCGGTAACAAATGAGACGAATTCCACCCCCCGCCTGCGCCAACACCAGAGAATTTTAGCTTATCTGAATTCACTGGACCATTTCAAGTAATGATATATTGATAAACTGTAGATTGAAGCCTGACCCCACACTACGCAAATGATCCGGCGATCACGATTGACACTTGCATCCGCACCGATTCATGATATGCAGCGGTCGCGCTTCCGGTTTTATACGATTGTTTTCGCCAGAGGGCTCCCATGCTCGGATTGAGACTCCGCTTATCGACCAAGCTTCCCGCTGTCATTGCCGGCTTAGCCGTCCTGACCGCACTGGTGACCGGTACCATTGGCTATCGCCAGGCCGAAGACGCCCTCCACCAGGCCGCCTTCGACAAGCTTGAGGCCGTTCGCGAGGATCGCGCCACGCAGCTCAGCAGCTATCTATCATCCATTCGGGAGGATCTGCTCATTCTCAGCGAGAATGACGTCGTGCGCCAGGCTGTCCCTGCGCTGATTTCCGCCTGGATGGACCTGGCTGAACCGGAGACCACCCTCCAACGTCACTACATTTATGAGAACCCTTATCCTACCGGAGAAAAAGAAAAACTGGATACTGCCAGTGATGGATCATTGTACAGCCAAGCGCACGCCAAAATTCACCCCTGGTTCAGAAAGCTTCTGAGAGAGCGCGAATACTATGATATATTCTTGATCGGCGCCGACGGCACCCTATTGTATACTGTATTCAAAGAGTTGGATTTTGCAACAAATCTGCAAACTGGCCGATGGTCCAACACCGATTTGGCAAGAGTGTTTCGTGCAGTGCGCGACGATCCGACGCGGGGGACGGTCAAGTTTTTCGATTTCCGGCCCTACGCGCCAAGCCACGACGCTCCGGCCAGTTTCATCGGTGGACCGGTCCTGGACGATGGCGGCCGTTTCCTCGGCGTTCTCGCCTTTCAAATGCCAATCGGCCGCATCAACACCATCATGCAGCAATCGGCAGGCATGGGAGAGACGGGAGAAACCCACATCGTTGGCACGGATGGCCTGATGCGATCGGAGTCTCGATTCTCCGAAACCTCCACAATCCTGGTAACGGAGGTTCGAACCGACGCATTCGACCGAGCCTTGGCTGGTGAAAACGGCAGCATCTTCACCGTCGATCACCGGGGTGTAGCGGTTCTTTCGGCTTATCAGAGCCTGCAGTTCGAGACGGCAACCTGGGCCATTCTGGCCGAAATTGACAGCGCAGAAGTCAACCGACCGATCGTCGCCATGCGCGATGCAGCCATTGTGGCCGGAACAGCCATCTGTTTGGCGATCATCCTCATCGGCATCCTCCTGTCCCGCACGATCTCAGGACCGATCAACGCCATGACCGAGGCCATGGACCGTCTGGCAAAAGGCGATCAGGATCTGACAATTCCGGCGATAGATCGCACCGACGAAGTAGGACAAATGGCGCAAGCCCTTGAAATTCTTCGCGGTGTTGTCGTGAAATCGTCCCGGCTGTTCCAAATGATCCACAAACAGCCGTCAGCGGTGATGGTCTGCGACCCCACCTCCTTGGAGGTCACCTATGTCAACGAAGCAGCGGAATCGATCCTAACGAAAATGCGTGGGCACGGTCTTGATACGCCGCCGGATCAGGTGGTGGGATGCGATGTCCAGACGTTCCACAAGAACCCAGAAATCGTCGGAAAGATCATCTCCAACCCCCAGAAACTCCCCTATATCGAACGTTTCAATGTGGCAGGGATTGTCATTGAGAATCATGTCACGGCCGTACTGGATGACAAGAGGGATTATGTTGGCGCGATGCTAAACTGGAAAGATATAACCGAGTACGTGTCCTTTGCCGATGTATATAGGAAGAATGTACAGGGAATACTGATACAATTGGCTGAAGGATCGAAGCAGCTCGAAGCTTTGGCGCAACAGATGTCGACCGTTGCGCACCAATCGGCGGAAAAGAGTCGTGCGGGCGCATCAGCGGCTGCGGAAGCCACCGAGAATGTGCAGGCGGTGGCTGCGGCAGCAGAAGAGCTTTCGGTCTCGATCAAGGCCTTGGGCGAGCAATCCGACCTGGCAGCAAACAAATCGGCGGAGGCGGTCGCCGACGCCCGCAGCACGAACAGCACGGTCGAGACCCTTGCTGGCTCGGCTCAGAAGATTGGTGAAATCGGGCAGTTGATCAACAACATTGCGGGTCAGACCAACCTTCTGGCCCTCAATGCCACGATTGAGGCGGCGCGCGCCGGAGACGCCGGCAAAGGTTTCGCCGTCGTGGCTTCCGAAGTTAAAAATCTTGCGTCGCAAACCGGACGGGCGACAGGTGACATTGACACCCAGGTGGCTGAGATTCAGGGTGTATCGGGCCGTGCCTTGGAAGCCATTCGCAGTATCGCAACGGCGATCGAGGATGTCAGCGCCGCCGCCAATCAATCGGCGTCAGCCGTGGGCCAACAAAGTGCGGCAACCGGAGAAATCAACCGCAATATCCAACTGGCGGCCACACGCACGGCACAGGTCAGCACCATCATTGCCGAAGCTGCTGAATCGGCTCGGCAGAATGGCGACACCGCCTCCCAGCTTCTGACTTTGGTGCAACAGATCAAGGCTATGTCCGATCATCTGGACCACGAGATGATCACGTTTCTGAACAACATTCGCACTGGAGAAACATGACCGCGCCCCTGCGCGGTGTCCTGCAACCAATGGGGCGTCTTGCCTAGGCGGTGATGGCCTGCCGAACCGACAGCCATCTAACAAGAAACTAAGCTTGGCGTGTCCAAATATAGTAGCAAAAGCAAACTTCGCTGCTATATATGCGCTCGGAAAACTGGACTGTTTCATCCCCG
>JANQJV010000040.1 GCA_028281465.1 Azospirillaceae bacterium
AGCGCCGGCATCCTTGCCGGCTGGACCGCCGGCGTCCAGCCGGCCCGGACCACGCCCAGCAGCCGGCCGCCAAGATGGCAGCGGTCCAGCCGGCACGGATGCCGGCGCTCCTGGTTCAGCGCCAAAACCGAACCTGTCGTCGATGCGGGCCATCGGAATAATTGTCGCGTGACGACGTTTTTTTGAATGTGAATTTTCAAGCATACCAGGGTGCTATTATAGTTGTCACTGGGTGACAACGACCGGGCTCCCCTTCACCTTCGGTCTCATGACAGACTGGATCGGTGCTGACACCTGTTCGTTTTTCTGCCGCACGACGTTGGTTGGCGGTGATCATGAGGCTGCGCCGCTCAGTGCGGAGCGCGATCAGCTCGAACAGGCGCTGGTTTCGGCTTGATCGCGGCGCACGTAAGAGACGTCGTCGAGGACCACCAGATCGTGTTTATCGAGTTTGTCCAAGAGGCCGCGAGGCCGCGTTCGCGCTTGGCTTGCTGAAGTTCCTGGACCAGATCGGCGGTTCGCCCGCCCCCGTGAGGCGTTGCAAGCGGTCCTGCCGCACCAATGGCGCATGGACGCAGGAGGACGGCGCCCACTTGTCAGAGGATCTAATCTACTTTTGACAACGGCAGATGATCCCATTTCCGCCATACCAGACGTCGTACGAGGTAACCTTGGTAGATCGTACAATATCCTCAATCTCTTCCTTCGTCTTGAGAGATTTATAGACATCGGTCAAGCTATCATGGGTGTCAAGCAAACCCCACACAAAAAACATATCATCTGACAAAAGCGGGAGACGCTGATGATGGGTCAGAATTGGAGATATCCGTCGAAGCATTTTCGATAGGATCATGCTGCGACCGGCCATCCGATGGACAGGATAGAGCCATTTGTAGAGGCGTTCAACTGTAGCGAACCGCTTCTCCTCCGGCATCGCCAGGATCAACTTTCTCGCAACCCATGCGCTTGGGCGCAGGAAGCTACCGGAACGATATGATTTCCGATAGTGATCAAACACGACGAGCCCACCGGGATTGGCATGCCGTACCAGCAACTCGATGCAGCGCCCACTGTCCGGTGTATGCTGGACAACACCGAGGCATAAGACGATATCATACGCTTCGAATGGAATGGGACTGGAAAAAAAATCTGCCTGAGTAATTCGATGGTGCGACGAAGGTGGATAGTTATCGGCGTTTGCGAACACCGCTTCGGAAAGATCCAGGCTGTCGACCCGGGCGCCATATTTGAGCAGGATCTCGGTAAATCTGCCTGCGCCGCAGCCGACCTCAAGGACCAGCTTGCCTCGAAGCGCATCGGGAGCAAGCTTGAGCGCTTGAAACAGACGTCGTTCGGAGATGTCCAGACCAGAGTGGCTGTCAAGCTGGGTCTTTTTGAACATCAGCCATTGGAAGCCGAAATCCGCGGCATAGCTCTGACTATCGACAAAGATGGCGACGCCATTCTTTATGACCGGGGTCGCCAGTTGCGCACCCACAGCAACATAGTCTGGAAATTCTGGGTGCCTATGTTGCGCTTCAATCATGTCGCCTGCCATATCTCGCATGGTTTGCCAATTGTCTTCGTCGCGTTCAGGTGCCGGCGGAACGGATTTGCCACCCGTTCTGGCTTCGCACAGGTTGAATAGAGGCCTTCATCACTGGAAGTTTCACATTGTCCATCACCAATTGCCTATCCCATCATAACAAAAAGAACTTTCAGCGTCGTCAAGTGCCAGAAAGCTCTCAATAGCACGTTTTCGTAGCAACCTCAAAAAACCATCTCTGGCCTGCCGCGGATCGGCAGGCGGTGGCATCATGAGCATGGCCCTGACGATGCAGCGCGCTGGAAGTCCCGCCGACCTTTTTCGGCCTGCCATCCCACGGTCAGACGGCACGCCCTGCGGCCGAGCCATTCGTGCATGCTCTGCCCCAAAAGACATGATCCGCGTGCCGATCCGCTGCGCCACGCTTTGCAGATAGAACAGACTTGGCCGGACACGCGGCCCATAGGGTACGCTGAACGGCCGCGCCACGCCATCCACATCCGGCAAGAAGCCGGTTTCCGCCACCAGAGGGAAACAACCGCTCTGCCGCTGCCATACCCCGCGATCGTCTTTCAGCTTTCTGTGCGGCAGCGACGTCATCGCGAAACCCACATAAAGTTGGCAGGCCGTCTCGTGTTCCGGGGCTAGCAGTCGCACCGTCCGTTCCAGACGGTGGCGTTCCAACGGCCGCCCTTGGCACGCCTCGTCAAAACCGTCGCGAAGACTCACCTGAGTGTACGCCATGATGTGATCGCTTGGTTGTACTATGTGGCTGGACTATGCCAGCCACCCAACGGCGCTGTCTATTTGGCATTTGGGTACCAGCAAACAAATAGGATCTTTTTTTTCTTAGACTCTTCGCTCCGCACCAAAATGCCAGGGGATAGCCACGGCGGTGTGTGGACAGGGTTGGTTCGCATCGGCGTTGACCATGCCAATTCTGTGTTGGTGGCACGATGTCCGGGCACAAGACCAAGGGCAGGGGATCGCTGTGGAGCCGGCCCGGCACGGGTATGATGCTCCCACCGCACACTGCCCAGGTTCCAGAGTGCAGTCTGCAAGCCCTCGACCAAGGCCACGAAACTTTCGCCACGGCTTGGGGTCGATCCGGCCGGCCAAGCCAGGCGGAAAGTTCCTAGATCCGATGCCTGATACCGATGGCCCGCATTGATGACAGGTTCGGTTTCGGCGCTGAACCAGGAGCGCCGGCATCCCTGCCGGCTGGACCGCCGCCATCTTGGCGGCCGGCTGCTGGGCGT
>JANQJV010000147.1 GCA_028281465.1 Azospirillaceae bacterium
GATGCACGAGAAGGCCGTGTTCGTGCGTATTTCGGGAGCAGGGGTGCGCGAAAGCCATGTCCACGACGTGACGATCACCCGCGAAAGCCCGAACTACCCAACGCGGGTGTGAGCGTGCGCGTGCCGCGCGCAGTTCTGTGAGACGGAGTCCGCGGCTTCACCTCGGCGGTGGCAGGCATGGCTATTGGTTCTGCTCGCCGCTTGGTGCTTGCTGCTTGCTTTTCGGATAAGAATCGTAGGGTGGGCATGCAGAGCATGCCCACCGAAAATGCTGCCATCATTTCTGCCGAATGGGCACCTTGCGAACCTCGGACGGTGGGCACGGCGCCGCTTTGGGCGCGCCTTTGCCCACCCTACATCTCTCGAACCACCCTCGTGGTGAGGAGAATCGTAGGGTGGGCATGCGGAGCATGCCCACCGAAAATGCTGCCACCATTTCTGCCGAATGGGTACCTTGCGAACCTCGGATGGTGGGCACGGCGCGCTTTGAGCGCGCCTTTGCCCACCCTACATCTCTCGAACCACCCTCGTGGTGAGGAGCGCAGCGAAGCGGCGCGTCTCGAACCATGCATCCTTCGAGACGCTGACCTTCGGTCGGCTCCTCAGGATGAGGTGTTCTGTTAGAGCGACCTATGACGCCTGCCGCCCGTCTCTCTGCCGCGATCGACATTCTCGCCGATATCGAGGCGCGCCGTCGCCCGGCACCCGATGCGCTCAAAGACTGGGGTCTCGCCCACCGTTTTGCCGGATCGAGCGACCGGGCTGCGATCGCGGGCCTCGTCTATGATGCGTTGCGCCGCAAGGGATCGGCGGCGTTCCTGATGGGGGAGGCGACGGCGCGTGCAGTCGCGCTCGGAACGCTGCGGCTTGAGCGCGGCCTCGAGGCGGCGGCGATCGCATGCCTTACCAGGGGACGTTTCGCTCCCCCTGCGCTCAGCCACGCCGAGCAGACGGCGCTTGCCGAGCATTCGCTCGCCGGCGCGCCGCCTCATGTGCTCGGTGACTATCCCGAATGGCTCGATCCTCCTTTGGCGCGGATGTTCGGCGAGGATCGTGCAGCGGAGGGGGCGGCACTCGCGCGGCGTGCGCCCCTCGACCTCAGGGTCAATATGCTGAAAGCCGACCGCGACAAGGCGGCCGCGGAGCTTGCGCATCTGACGCCCGAGCACACGCAATGGTCGCCCGCGGGCTTGCGTATCATGTTGCCGGCGGACGCCAAGAGCCCGCCGGTTCACGCCGAGCCGGCCTATATTAAGGGACATGTCGAGGTCCAGGATGAAGGCTCGCAACTCGCCGCGCTGCTGGCCGGAGCACAGCCGGGAGAGCAGGTGATCGACCTTTGCGCCGGTGCCGGCGGCAAGACGCTTGCGCTCGCCGCGCTCATGGCCAACCGTGGGCAAATCTATGCCAGCGACCTCGACTTGCGCCGGCTTGCGCCGATCCATGCGCGGCTTTCCCGCGCCGGCGCGCGCAATGTGCAGGTCCGCACGCCGCGGCCCCATATCGATGCGCTCGCGGACCAGGCTGGTCGCGCCGACCTCGTGCTGATCGATGCGCCTTGCACGGGCACAGGAACCTGGCGGCGCAATCCCGACGCCAAATGGCGCGTACGGCCGGGTGCCCTTGCCGAGCGCATCAAGGAGCAGGCCGAGCTGCTGGGGCGCGCGGCAGGGCTCGTCAAACCGGGCGGGCGCATCGCCTATGTCACCTGCTCGCTGCTCGCCGAGGAGAACGGTGATCAGGTGCGAGCCTTTCTCGCGTGCCACCAGGAGTTTGCCCCGATATCGCCGGGGGAGGCCGTCGCCGTGCTCGGCGCGCGTGCCGCGGCGTTCTGCGAAGCGGCCCTTGTCAGCCCCGAAGGCCTGCTGATGACGCCGCGACGGACCGGCACCGATGGCTTTTTTGTCGCGCTGCTGCGCCGATCGCACTAGGAGCGTGATCCCGAAAAGTTGGCAGATCGAAAAGAACTGTAGGGTGGGCATGCGAAGCATGCCCACCCATTAGTTTTCGGTGGCCTTGGCCGGGTGGGCACGGCGCGCTCTTGGCCGTCACCGTGTTCCACATGTCATGACCCGCAGAACAGCCATCGTTACCGGCGGTGCCAGGCGCATCGGCAAGGCTCTGGTGGAAGGGCTCGCGTCAGACGGTTGGGCGGTTGCCATACACTACGGCACATCGGCTGACGCGGCGCAGGCTCTGGCCTCACACATCACATCTTCAGGCGGTACTGCCGCCCCAATCGGGTGCGATCTCGCACATGCTGACGCCGCTGACACAATCATGGCAGCAGTCCACGCCGAGCTAGGCCCCGCCAGCCTGCTTATCAACTGCGCCGCCCTGTTCGAAGACGATGATGCAACCTCGGTGACGGCCGAAAGCTTCGACGCCCATATGGCGATCAACCTGCGTACGCCGGTGCTGCTGGCCCAGGCTTTTGCGCGGCAGCTACCGCAGGGCACGCAAGGCAACATCATCAATGTGATTGACCAGCGGGTCTGGCGGCTCAATCCACGCTTTCTGTCCTATACCCTGTCAAAATCCGCCCTTTGGACCGCAACCCAGACCCTCGCGCAGGCCCTGGCGCCGCGCATCCGGGTGAACGGCATCGGGCCGGGGCCCACACTTGCCAATGAGCGCCAGATGCCCGAGGATTTTGCCACCCAGGAACAGGCCGTCCCCCTTGGACGCGGTCCGGACATAGCTGAGTTTCATCGCGCGGTGCGCTTTATCCTTGAAACCCCGTCGATGACGGGGCAAATGCTTGCCCTCGACGGTGGACAACATCTCGCCTGGGAAACCCCGGACGCGACGGTTAAGGAATAGCCCCGATGGCTGACAACATGACCAGCCCTGCACCTTCAGGAAACGTAACGCCGCTTCGCATTGCGGATGCCGCACGGCTGACTCGCCATGTCTTTGTCCGCGATCTGCGCCTGGATGCCCATATCGGCGTCCACCGCCACGAGGAAGGCCGTGCTCAGCCGATCATTGTCAATGTGGACCTCACGGTCACCGAAGGTGATGAAACCCTGAATGACAGCCTAGCCAATGTCGTCTGCTACGAGCGCGTGGTGAACAACATCAAGGATCTGGTCGCGCAGGGGCATGTCCGGCTGGTGGAAACACTGGCGGAGAGCATTGCGGAAGACTGCTTTACCGACGACCGGGTACTGGCTGCCCGCGTCCGCATCGAAAAGCTGAATGCCATAGAAGAAGCCCACAGCGTGGGAATTGAAATTGAACGCCTGCGCCCCTTGCCACAGGCCTAACGCCTGAAAACTAGGCTCAATGGTTTTTTGATCAAAACTTGAGCGGTAATCTCACGTGAAGTGCCTGGCCTGTCGCCTGGGCGACAAAGCTGTCGTTTTGCACATGCGCACAAAGTGCGGATCAGGAGCGATAGTGCGCGCCCAGCGTGACTGCCACGTCCAAAGGTATCCGCCCGGCACCGAAAATATATGCAGCGAATTCAATCATTTGGGCACAAAAGAGTGGGGTGTGACCCCATGGACCCAAAATGAAGCAATTGCCCATCGGACAAGCAAGCCACAGGGTTGTCTACAGACTTATCCACAGGTCTCAAAAACGGATTCGTTATCCTTCAATCTTCTATTTCACTGCTACGGGTGCATATTCATGAGCATGAGCGATGCGCCACAAACCAAAGCACCCGCCCCTGGAGAAGAGTCCGCAGCCCCACCGCTGACAGGAGCAGACCTGATCGCGGACTACGTTACCCGCCTGCCCCATACGCCTGGCGTGTACCGCATGTTTGGGGCTGACGGCGACGTCTTGTATGTGGGCAAGGCTCGCAATCTCAAAAAACGCGTCACCAGCTACAGCCGGCTCATTGGCCACACCAACCGCATCGCCCGGATGATTGCCGCGACCACCGCAATGGAATTCGTGGTGACGGAGAGCGAGACCGAAGCCCTGCTGCTCGAGGCCAACCTCATCAAGCAGCTGCGACCGCGTTACAATGTGCAACTGCGCGACGACAAGTCGTTTCCCTACATCCTCATCGCCCGTGATCATGAGGTGCCCCAGATCCTCAAGCATCGCGGCGCACGCAGCCGCAAGGGAGACTATTTCGGCCCCTTCGCATCAGCCGGGGCCGTCAACCGGACACTCAATGCGCTGCAAAAAGCCTTCCTGCTGCGGTCATGTTCGGACTCTGTCTATGACGCCCGCACGCGCCCGTGCTTGCTCTATCAGATCAAGAGATGTGCAGCACCGTGCACCGGCGAGATCACTACGCAGGACTATGCGGCACTCGTGGCTGAGGCAGACGCGTTCCTGACTGGCAAGAGCAAGAAAATCCGTGAGCGGATGGCACACCAGATGGAGCATGCTGCTGAAGAACTGGATTTCGAAAAAGCGGCGATCTATCGGGACCGGTTGCGTGCGCTCAGCCATATCCAGTCACATCAGGGCATCAATCCGCAAACCGTAGAGGAAGCGGATGTGTTCGCCATTCATGCGGAAGGCGGCCAGGCCTGCGTTCAGGTCTTCTTCTTCCGAGCCGGGCAGAACTGGGGCAACCGTGCTTACTTCCCCAAGCATGACAAGGACATGGAAACATCTGAGATCCTCGATGGATTTCTGGCGCAGTTCTATGAGGAACGCCCAGCCCCGCGTCTGGTACTCCTGAATGAAACAATCGAAAACGCCGACCTGCTGGCTGAAGCGCTCACAATCCGGCGCGGCCGAAAGGTGGCGGTTGGAAAACCAGTGCGTGGAGAGAAGCGCGAGCTGGTGCAATACGCCTTCGACAATGCCCGTGAAGCGCTTGGGCGACGCCTTGCCGAGTCTTCAACGCAGACCAGGCTGCACGCCGGCCTGGCGGAGGCCTTTGGCATGGATTCCTCGCCTGAGCGGATTGAGATCTATGACAACAGCCACATCTCCGGCACAAATGCTGTGGGCGGCATGGTCGTGGCAGGACCCGAAGGGTTCCGCAAGAACCAGTACCGCAAGTTCAACATCAAGAATCCCGACACGGAACCAGGCGATGACTACGCCATGATGCGTGAGGTACTGACGCGCCGGTTTTCGCGTCTGGTGAAGGATCAGGCAGCCTTCGACAATGCAGATGGGGACACCGCAGACAAGGACGGCGCCGACGGGCAAAGCACTGAAACGGACAGCAACAAGCATGCACCGCCGGAGTGGCCAGACCTTGTTCTGATTGATGGGGGTGCAGGCCAGTTGTCGATCGTCCAATCCGTGTTTGATGAGCTTGGTATCGACCGGGTGACGCTTGTCGGCATTGCCAAAGGGCCCGAACGGGATGCGGGACGTGAGCGGTTTTTCATGACCGGCCGTGCCCCCTTCATGATGGAACCGAAAAGCCCTGTTCTTTATTACTTGCAACGGCTCCGTGACGAAGCTCACCGATTTGCCATTGGCAGCCATCGCGCCCGGCGCAAGAAAGCCATCGGTAAATCAATGCTGGATGGCATTGCCTCAATCGGCCCAAAGCGAAAACGGGCACTCCTCAATCATTTCGGATCCGCCAGAGCTGTCGCAGCCGCCGGGCTGGCTGACCTTGAGTCCGTGGAGGGAATATCCACATCTGTGGCTCGGGCGATCTACGACCACTTCCACGAGGGGGCAAAATAGGAAGGCAGCGTTGCCACTCTGCCCCTCCCCGCTGCCCTACGCCTCGTATATGATCCGCCCATGACGACAGAACCTGCAGCTCCTTCGCGTACCGAGTCCGTTGCATGGACTCTTCCGAACATCCTCACCTACGCACGCATTGCGCTGGTGCCGGTGCTCGTTGGCACATTCTTCATTGCAGGCGACATGGGGCGATGGATCGCGGTCAGCATCTTTGTCATCGCGAGCGTTACGGACTTTGTAGACGGCTACATTGCGCGCGCCTTGAAGCAGCAATCCA
>JANQJV010000167.1 GCA_028281465.1 Azospirillaceae bacterium
CGGCATCCTTGCCGGCTGGACCGCCGGCTTCCAGCCGGCCCGGACCACGCCCAGCAGCCGGCCGCCAAGATGGCGGCGGTCCAGCCGGCAGGGATGCCGCCGCTCCTCGTTCAGCGCCGAAACCGAACCTGTCATCAATGCGGGCCATGGGTATTACAGACGTGAAATTGCGTTTGTAGTTAGATGGTGATTGCCAAATTCTGATTTTTGCACTGAAATCAATGAATTAGGTGAATCCGGTCGAGGAAATTCGGTTGAGATCGCGCACGCGCCGAACGCAGTGTCCTCATAGAGGTCGCGCAGGGGTCGAACCAAGGGCATCTACTCCAAAATCAACGTAGCCCCGAGGCCATGAACGGTCTCGATTTCCCACCGGCCTCCGGCCGACCGGCGATAGATTCTCGATCTTCGGCTCGTCCTACGCCACGGTAACAATCTGCCGTGCGGACGGGGTTTGCCCGTCATCACGGCAACTGGCCGCCCCGGGGCCTGTCGGGACGATTGCGCCCAAAAAACGGCCATCAACGTGACAGGCTTGGTCGCACAATCGCCCCCACTCACACAGGCGGTGATCACGCCCCATCAGCACACCCGCCGTACCAAGTCCAAAAACTCGTCCACCTCGGCGTCTGTCGTGGCGAAACAGGTCACGAGGCGAACCACCTCTCCGTCCCAGGGGTAGAAGCCAACGCCGGCATCGAGGAGCCTCTGAGTCAATGTCTGCGGCAAGCGGATGAAGACCTCGTTTGCTTCCACTGGGTCAGCCAAGGCGGCGCCGTCGACCAGATCGATCAGACCGGCGGCCAGCCGGTCGGCCATAGCGTTGGCGTGCCGGGCGAGCGTGAGCCAATGGTCATTCTCGAGATAGGCATCCAGTTGTGCCGAGATGAAGCGCATCTTCGACAGCAAATGCCCGCCACGCTTGCGCCGGTAGGCGAAATCGGCGGCGCGGGCCGGGTCGAAGAAAATCACGGCCTCGGCACACCACGTGCCGTTCTTCGTCGCTCCAAGGCACAGCACGTCCACGCCGGCACGCCAGGTCAGGTCGGCCGGCGTGCATCCAAGCCGGACGACAGCATTGGCGAAGCGGGCGCCGTCCATGTGCACGGCCAGGCCGTGCCGCCTGGCCACGGCGCAGACTGCTGCCACCTCGTCTGGCCGGTACACCCGGCCGGCTTCGGTCGCCTGGGTTAGGCTCACCACCGCCGGCTGAACCCGATGCACAAAGCCCGGCTTGGCTTTGGCAAGTGCCGCATCCAGGATATCCGGCGCCACCTTGGCCCCGACCCCGGTCAGCGGAATCAGCTTGGCACCTCCGGTGAACAGCTCGGGTGCGCCGCATTCGTCGGTATTGATGTGGCTGTCATCATGGCAGTATACAGCTCCGTATGGCCGGGTCAGAACCGACAAGGCAAGCGCGTTGGCCGCCGAACCAGTGGCGACCGGAAACACGGCTGCCTTGATCTCGAATACTTCGGCCACCCTTTCGGTCAGGCGTCGGGTCCATGGGTCGTCGCCATAGGGCGACGCACTGCCGGCATTCGCTTCGGTCAAAGCTGCCATGATGGCTGGATCGGCCCCGGCCACGTTGTCGCTGCGGAAGTTCATGGATCGACTCCAAGCGCCGGCCCACTTGCCGTGTCTGCTTCTGCAGGACGCACGACAGCGATGATGCGACCGCGCAACGCATCCATGACGTACAGGGAATCGCCCGCCTGGGGGTGGCGCACCACGAAGGCTAGGCGCGAACCGACGACTGTGAGGGACTCAATGCGGGCCCCAGCCGGCACATTCAGGGCCGTCTCCGCTCGCGCACCGCTGTCTGGCGAGCGGCGCAGTTCGGCATAATCCGGCACCATCGCACGCTTGTAGACCTCAACACCAATGAAGATAAAGCCAGCGACGATGATGATGCCGATAACGCCGAGTACGATTTTAACCATGAACACGGGGCACGTTCCTTTGCCAGGTGCCAGAGGATGGGTTTGACGATCGTGGATGATTCGGATGCATGGGACGAAGAGGACAGAGCGGCCGCGGAAAAGGCAAAAAAGCTAAGCTGGACCGTCCCATCCGATTTCGCGGCAATCCGTCTCGACAAAGCCTTGTCCCGCGCGTTCCCGCAGATGTCGCGCACACGCCTGCAAGTCTTGCTGCACCGAGGCCTCGTCCAAGCCGACGGAGCGATGATATCGGACCCCTCACGGCCGGTCAAACCGGGCCAAACTTTCGACGTGATTGTGCCGCAGGCTGATGAGGCTGACCTGCGGCCGCAGGCCATCGGGCTGGATATCGTCTACGAGGATGCGGATCTGTTGGTGATCAATAAGCCGCCGGGCATGGTGGTTCATCCAGCGGCCGGCAACCCGAACGGCACGCTGGTGAACGCCTTGCTTGCCCATTGCGGCCCATCGCTTTCGGGCGTCGGCGGCGTGCGCCGTCCCGGCATTGTCCACCGGCTGGACAAGGATACCAGTGGGTTGATGGTTGCAGCCAAGACCGATGCCGCACATATGGGTTTAGCGCGGCAGTTCGAAGACCGGACGCTTCGTCGCACCTATCTCGCCGTGGTAGAGGGAGTCCCGGCACCGGCATCTGGTGCCATCGACGCACCGATCGGCCGCGACCCACGAGACCGGAAACGCATGGCGGTTGTACACCATGGCGGCAAAAATTCTTTGACAATGTATAGGATAGTCCGCATATATGGTGGTTCTGTGGCTTTGTTGGAATGCCGATTGGCGACCGGGCGGACGCATCAGATACGGGTGCATTTGGCGCACATCGGGCATCCGGTAGTCGGTGACCCACTGTATGGTAAGACACGGGTGAACCGTCGCCGGGAACCGGCAGATCATTCGGTGCGGCCGCTTCTGGCGCGCTTTGCACGGCAGGCACTGCATGCGCGGAACCTAACCTTTGTGCATCCGCGCTCACAGTCCGCTCTAACGTTTCATGCCCCGCCGCCAGCGGACCTCCAGGACCTGATTGATGGACTGGAGGCCGCGCTCGGCGGATCGGGGAAACATTGATGGACGGTTGGGTGCGGGGGCGTCCCCCAAACTGGACACGGCCCCAAACTGGATACGGCCGTTGACATCAAACCGTGCTAGACACCAGGCTCGCCTCGGTTCAGGCGGCCTTGAGGAGTGAGGAGAGGATCAGCCCATGCCCCATTTGCCGAGCGTGCCTGTCATCAGCTCCGAATCCAATCTGACCCGCTATCTGCAGGAAATCCGTAAATTTCCTATGCTGGAAGCAACCGAGGAATTCATGCTTGCCAAAGCCTGGCGAGAGCATGGCGACACGCAATCGGCACACAAGCTGGTCACCAGCCACTTGCGTCTGGTCGCCAAGATCGCCATGGGCTACCGCGGCTACGGCTTGCCGCTGTCGGAGCTGATCTCCGAAGGCAACGTCGGCATGATGCAGGCGGTCAAGCGCTTCGATCCTGACCGGGGATTCCGGCTTGCCACCTATGCCATGTGGTGGATCCGGGCCGCCATCCAGGAATACATCCTACACTCCTGGTCGCTGGTCAAAATGGGCACCACCGCGGCGCAGAAGAAGCTGTTCTTCAACTTACGCAAGCTGAAGGGCCAGATGCAGGCGATCGAGGAAGGCGACCTGCCGCCCGAGCACGTCGCCAATATCGCCGAGACCTTGGACGTGCCGGAAGCCGACGTCATTAGCATGAACCGACGTTTGGCCAGCCCGGACCATTCGCTGAACGCTCCCTTGCGTGCCGACAGCGAGGGTGAATGGCAGGATTGGCTGGTGGATGAGACGGAAAGCCAGGAGACCCGTCTGGCCGAGAGCGAAGAGTTGTCCAAACGGCGCAAACTGTTGCGCAACGCCATGAAGACTCTAAATGACCGGGAACGGCACATCCTCATGGAACGGCGCCTACGTGACAACCCGACGACATTGGAAGATTTGTCACAGCAATATGGCATCAGTCGCGAGCGGGTACGCCAGATCGAAGTCAGGGCATTCGAAAAACTGCAGAAGTCCATCCGCAACGCGGCCATTGAGCAGCGTCTGGTGTCCTGATGTTTGCCGGCCCAACCGACAGCAATCGCTCAATCCAGTGAAAGCGTGGGCCAGTGAAAGCGTGGGCCGTTGCAGGCGTGGGGTTCATACACGCTCGGGGTAAGCCGATCTCCTGGTGGGGCTTCGTTTAGGAGCAGGCCGCACACGAACAGCGGATAGAGTGCCTGTCATAGCTGGCGTCGCGGCGATTGCCGGAGAAAAAAACCGGTCGCCCCACCACGGTCACGAACCAAACGAACTTGGATGTCGAGCCGTGGCCGTCCTGAATCCGCGCGCTTTGGCCGGCCCCAAACGGGCGTGCGGCCGACGCGGGTCACATCCCACCGCAGGCCGGTGTCGCTCCGTTGGCCACGCTGATGACCCGCATGACCGCCCAGTCGGCTTCGTAATCGACCTCGCTCAATGTGGTGCCAGCCGGATAGTCGATTTGCTCGGCCAAAGGGGAGAAGTCAAAGCTCAGGAAGGCAGCACGCAAAGCCTCGGCTAGGGTCGGTTTCAAGCGGTGTGACACACCATATGGTGAAACCGGGAAGGTGCGTGAGCGGTAGACGATCTGGACATCGTCTTCATCGACATAGCCGGTGTTGACCAAGCGATAGAAGATGCCATCGGCGACGGCTGCGGCTTCGTAAAGGCCACTGACCACGCCCATGACCGAGTTATCATGCCGTCCCGAGAAGGTCGCCGTGTAGTCCCGATCTGACAAGAGATCGAACTGCTGCTTTAAGATCGCGCGTGGCGCCTTGAATCCGGAGTTTGACCGTTCGCTCGTGAACGCGATCTGCCGACCACGCAGCACATCGGGAAACGGCTGATCGATGCCAGGCGGCGTGATGATGAGCATGCGGTAGCCCACGAGCTCGCCATCCAGATGCGGTAGCACCAGAGGCACATAACCCAGGCAGGCCACGGCATGTTCGACGCTACCGGTATTCAGGTTCGTGATGTGAACCGAGCCGTCCTTGAACCGCGCGATCTGATCGGCGTAGTCGGGCGATACTGAGTGGACCACGGGCCGACCCACTGCCGCCGCCAAATGCGCCATCAGAGGTGCATAGATGCCCATCTGCAACACCGGCGATACAGTGGCCACATCGGAAAAAACCAGCGTCCCCGGATCGAGCCACTGAGCCGAATCAGTCACTGGATCGGCAACCAGATTTCGGTCGGCGTCACATTGCCCACCCGGCAGCACCGTCCCAGGGCACGCCAACGCAAGCGACGCCGCCCACCCAATGCTGGCAATAACCAACATTGAAACAATCACCTGCACGACTTTCCTCCCCTAGCCTGTGTGGCACACCTATGCTCGTGCGCATGGCAGCGTGATGGACGACGACTGGCCCCGACGTGAAACACGCATGAATTGTATTTGACAGCGTGTTTCCAGGGTCATGCCACCATCCTGGTATCGCGAAGCGCGCCGATGGTATGGTCCAGGCCAGTGTGGCAAAGAAACTGGATTCAGCCATGGCATCGTTGCCCGCGTCTGCACGGGGGAGATTCCTTCCGACCCGGCCGCCTGATCCCCACTAAGGCAACCGAACCGCAACGCCATGACCGCATCCACAATGAGCCCCCTCGGAGCTGCATCGCCTGTCGATCGTGACCCCAGACGGTCGGGATTCCAAAGTGGTAATCTAGCCCGGATTGGATTGGCCATGCTTGTGGTGCTGCCCATGCTCATGGCCGGTGGGGTGATCTCGGCGTTGCTACCCGTGCCCGCGGCACTCGACAGCTTGACGGTCCAGCTCGTACCGGCTCTGACCCAAGCGCATGCGGTCTCGACCCGCATTGGCCGTCTGCTCGCCGATTTACCGGGCCTAACAACCGCGCCCGACGCCCAGGCCCGCGCCACTGTCGCCCGTACACTCACCGAAAGATTGGATGCCATCGAGACGGCTTTATATCGCCTCACGGATACCAAATTTGCTGCCGCACCGATCACCGCCGTAGCCGAGCATCTACCGGCACTGCGCGAAAACCTGCATCAGATCGTCCGGATCACCGACACGCGGATCGTACGGGATGCGGCCGTGGGCACCACGATCGAGGAAACAGGGCGGCGCACGGATGCGCTGGCGACGATGCCGGAGATCGGCCCGGACCGGGTTTGGACGCCGGTCATCGGGACGGCACTCGGGCTTGCGTTGTCGGCAACGGCAGCGCGGCATCCGCGGGATGTGGTCGGGCTCCGGCGTGCTCTCGGAACCAACGAGGCCACCGCAGCCACCTTGGTGCCGCCGAACGGCAGAGTCCCGACCGGCATTGATGCTATTCTCGCGAGTGCGCGTGCGGTCGCCGAAGCACGGCAGCGCGCCATTCAGGCCCGGTATCTGGAAACGTCGCGTCTCTCGGTGCTGCAAAACCAGACGCAACGCTTGTTGGCGGCATCAGAAACACTCGTAAGTACCATTGGTAACGTCGTATCCGATCGGTCGAGGGCCATTGCCACGCGTTCCACTGCCGCTATTCCCTTTGTCTGCGCTATCGGTGCCACGGCGCTCGCGCTCGGTCTCGCCGTTGCCGTGGCGCTCGACCGCAGTTTTCTGGCACGGGTTTCGGCCGTGGCTAGGCAGGCCCGTTCGGTATTGGCATCGGCTCCGCCCGGATGCATGGCCGCAAAGGGCGACGACATTTCAATCATGGCCACAGCTCTTCAGACTCTGGAGAATCGTGCCACCGAGCGGGATCGTGCATTGTCCACAGAAACCGAACGCCACAAGCAGACGCAAGGCCTGTTGTCGTCCGCACTGGACGCCACCGGCAGTGGCGCCCTGGTCGTGGAGCATGACCACGTGACGCAGGCCATCTTACCTCCGCCACTTCGGTCTGCGCTTGGCATCGATCCGGTGGGGCGACCGGTCCGGTCGATCCCCCTGGTGGCCGGCGCTGCAACGGGAACTCCCGACGCTCCGAGCGATCTGGTGCTCGGCAAGCATCGGTATGCGGTGCAGACCTGGTCACAGGAAAACGGCCGTTCTTTTATTGTCCTGGGCGATGTCACGGCGCAAGCCATGGCAGAACATACTCTTCTGCACGCCGAAGCTGCCCGACGCCGGATCGCAGCCGCCATTGGCGATGGGGCCCAGCTTGCATGCCTGGTGCGGGACGTGCACCAGTTCGCGGATGAGGTGATGGCGGCGACCGTCCCGCTTGGCCGTCAGGCGCTGCAGCGGCATCTCGACGACTTGGGTTGCTTGGCGGACCTGTTCGAATGCCGGCATCTTTCCGAGTACCTGGTCACCATCGAAACAGCCCTCGCCCAGGCGCCAGAACGGATCGCCTGGCCAATTGCCACTTTGGATGCCGATGGATTGCGCATGGCCTTGGCCCAAGATATCGAGCCGGTCGAGACCTGCCTGGGGCGGCACGCCCTGATTGCTGGCGGTGCCGTGTTGGTGGCCCGCAGCACCTTGGTGCAATGGCATCGAGACCTGAGCCGCGAAGCGGTGTCGACTGTTGATCTCGGAGGGATTCAGACGGTATCGGCATCCTTGGCCGATTTGGGTAGCGTTCCGCTGAATACCATGCTGGCGCGGATCACGCATGGGGTGGTCGGCTTCGCTCGACAGGCCGGCAAGTACGTGGCCGACGTGGATCCGGATGGCGACATCGTTCCCGTCGACCCAGTCGCCCTGGCACCCGTGGTACTCAGCCTATGGCAGGTATTCCGCTTCGCCGTCGAGCACAGCGTGGAAACACCGGAGCTGCGCCGCAAGGCTGGCAAGGCGGACCAGGCGCGCATAGCGTGCCATATCGCCGATGCCGGCCCGGCAGTGTGGCTGACCATCACGGATGATGGTGTCGGCCTAGATGATATGGCACTCGTGGCCAAAGCGATCCATCACGGCATCATCAAAGCTGAGGACGCGGTCGAACTGGATCATGCCACCCGCTTGCTCTTGCTGACGCGGCCTGGCCACGACGGCTCGGATGACATCGCCCAGATATTCGGCCGGACCCTGGGTTTGCCGGCGACCTACAAAGAGGTGCGCCGGCTCGGTGGCACTATGGCGATCGAGAGCACGCCTGGCCAGGGCACGCGCATCACGCTGCGCTTACCGCATACGGCACCTGGGTGATCACCACCGCCGACCATCGGTCACCCCTAGCGCTGCCGATGAACACAAGGAATCGCCGATCAAACTTCGGAGCAATACCAAATGTGTGAATACCCTCGCACCTCAAGGGCACGACGGGAGCGGGTTCAACGGCCGGGCGAAGGGACCTCGGCCTGACCGGTGGTTGCTCATCGGGCCGTCCCTTCTGTGTGCAAACGGAACGATGGGCGAACACTCTTGACCGGGACCATGGAGTCCGCGGCTCCTGCCTTGCTCGCTTTGCGCCGGCCAGGGTCGAGCAAAGCGACAGAGCTTGTTGCCGTCCGACCGATCACTCCCAAGGTGTCGTCAAAGAGCCGCTCGATCCCGCTGCCATCCAATGTTTTGGCGGTGTGACCGACGATTCGACTGGCCCTTGCCTCAGCTAGCGGCGTCTCCCTTGGGCGGCGGGGTCCAGCCGCGGTCCGAGGTATCATGCCGATCGGAGCGATCGGACCCCATGAGCCGCACCAATTCCTCATAGCGCATGCGCGCGGCGGCCACATAGTGTTGGTCGAAACCACCGTTGCTCCAGGCCTCGTGCAGCATCTCCAGGCTCTGCAAATCATGTCGCCGGAAGGCCCGCGCCAACTGGTGGGCGCGGAACGGGTGCGCTCCCAAAGCGACCAACGCTTGACGCCCGGCGCATAGAGCGGACTCGAACATCTCCCGTTCCACCTCGTGTGCACCGGCTTCCAACAATTCGTAGACATGTTGCCGGTTATGCGCGCGGGCGATGATGTGGACGCACGGATAGGTGCGCGCCACATGGGCAACCAGCCGGGTCTGTGCCTCCGCATCGTCCAGTGCCGCCACGAAAATCCGAGCCTGTTCGAGCCCTGCGGCATGCAGAAGGTCAGGCCGGGTTGCATCCCCGTAATAGGTCTTGAGGCCGAATTTGCGCAACATCTCGATCAGGGCCGGATCGTGGTCGAGCACGATCACCTTTTGCCCATTGGCAATCAAAAACCGGCTGACAATCTGGCCGAACCGACCGACCCCGGCGATGACCACCGGCCCCCACTCCTCTATCGTGTCGGCATCACGCGTCACCCCCACGGCGGCCCGTGGCGCGATGACCCGTTCGTAGACGATGAATAGCAGCGGAGTAGCCAACATGCTCACCGTGACGATCACGGTGAGCATCTGCGCTTCAGCCAAGACGATCACGCCACCGGTCAACGCGACGCCGAACAGCACGAAGGCGAATTCTCCGGCCTGCGCCAGCCCAAGACCGAACAGCCAGGTGTCGCTCCCCGGTAGCCCGAATGCCCGGCCCAACGCGAGCAGCACGGTCAACTTGATTGCCATCACGGCAAGCACCAACCCGAAAATCTGCAGCGGCTGACCGAACAAGAGGCCAAAATCGATGCCAGCCCCGACCGAAATGAAGAACAGGCCGAGCAGCAGACCTTTGAACGGTGCGATGTCGCTTTCCAGCTCATGCCGGTATTCACTGTCGGACAACACCACCCCGGCTAGGAATGTACCGAGAGCAGGCGACAGCCCAATGGCATCCATGGCCAGTGCAATGCCGACCACAAGAAGAAGCGCCGCTGCGGTGAAGACCTCACGCAGGCGCGCCTCGGCAACGAAGCGGAACACAGGCCGGATCAGAAACCGACCGGCCGCAATGATACCAGCGATCACGCTAAGGATGGCAATCGCCTGCACCCATTCGGGCCAGTGCGCAATGCCGCTGGCATGCCCATGGTCACCGAGGTGAGCGGGCGTCGGATCGCCAATGGCCAGCAGCGGCAGCAGAGCCAGCATGGGGATGACAGCGATATCTTGGAACAACAGCACCGAGAAGGCCGACCGGCCAGCCGGGGCCTTCATCCAGCCCTTTTCGTTCAAGGTCTGAAGCACGATGGCGGTGGACGATAACGCCAGAATCATGCCGACGGCCACCGACGCCTGCCAGGTCAACCCGATCAGCAGGGCCGCCAGCGCCAGTAGAACGGCGGTCGCGACCACCTGCAGTCCACCCAAGCCGAGCAACTGCGCGCGCATGCGCCAAAGCATGAACGGTTGAAGCTCCAGGCCAACCAGAAACAGCATCATGACGACGCCAAACTCGGCGAAGTGCATGACCTCTTCGGTCTCCGCCCCGACCAGGCCAAAGGCAGGGCCGATCACAATACCGGCAATGAGGTAGCCGAGCACCGATCCAAGCCCAAGGCGATGGGCCAAAGGAACGGCAATCACAGCCGAAACCAGATAGATGAACGCCCCAGCCAAGAGTTCCATCAAGCCACCTCGGCCGCCGGCGCAGCCGGCCAGATCAAACGGTCCAGATCTTCGGACAGGAGGTTGACCCGTTCGGCCCGGACCAGATCGATCCGGTTTTCAGCCAAGGCAGTCAACAGACACCGGTACGCCGCCACCTGCCCTTCCAGGCGACCTTCCTCCAAGGCATGACCGGCGGCAAAGACAGCGAAAGGTGGCAGCCAACGCATGCGACACAAATGCGCCGTCTTCTCAAACGGTAGGAAGAAATCGCGCAACTCATGCCCATTGGCCCCGGAGTAACCGTAGGTCTCCCGTCGAGCACCGCAGGTGACGACATTCATCAAAATCTTACCGGTAAGCGCCCGCCCCTGCGACCCATAGGCAAACCCATGTTCCAGAACCAGATCCTGCCACTCCTTCAGCAAAGCAGGGCACGAATACCAATAGACCGGGTGCTGGAACACGACGACGTCATGTCCCAAAAGTCGGTCCTGTTCGCGATCGACATCGATATCGAAGTCCGGGTACTCGGCATACAAGTCGACGAAGGTCACGTAAGGCAGGGACCGTGCCGCTGCCGCCAACGCAGTATTGACCTCGGAGCGGTCGCTACGCGGGTGGGCGAAAAGAACCTGAACGCGCATCATGGCCTTGGAATCGCGAAGACTGACCGAATGGCAGCCATACTCACACAGTTGACCGCGACACCGGGAGACTGAACTGCGCAGGCGGCCCAACTATCCTGGGTGTTCGCGACCTGGACCCGAGTGTGCCCCTGGCGATTATGCCGACTTGTTCGGCTCAATTCTAAACCGGGCCGCATTGGCCACCTGGGCAGCTTCCATGTCACCTTGACCGAAGAAGGCTGGGAAGGCCTTAGGTTTAGTCAAGGCACGCTGGATCGCTGGACGGGCGTCTAGTCGCGCGAACCATGCCTGCAAGTGGTCGAGGCCATCAACCGATACCTTGGCCCACGGGAATGAGCGGGCCCATGGATACAAGGCCATATCGGCGACCGTGTAGTCATCGCCGGAAATGTACGCCTTGTCGGCCAGTTGCCGGTTCATCACCTCCAGCAAGCGCCGGGATTCACGCACGTAGCGCTCGATCGCGTAGTCATCCTGGTGACCTTGCGGGGCAGCGATGCGCTGGAAATACATGGCCTGCCCCAGCATCGGGCCGACCCCGCCCATCTGAAACATCAACCACTGCAGGACGCGCGACCGTGCCTTCGATTCCTGGGGCAGGAACACCGCGTATTTTTCTGCCAGGTACCACAGAATGGCGCCGGATTCGAAGACGACGAAATCGTCGTTGCCGCGGTCCACGATGGTCGGAATACGGCCGTTGGGATTGAGTTTCACATACCAATCCGCAGTCTGTTCCTTTTTGCCGAAGTCGATTGGCGTCAACTCATAGTCAACGCCGGCTTCCTCTAAAAAGATCACCGGTTTCCAACCATTCATGGTGGCGGCGGTATACAGATGGATCTCGGGGCGCGTGCTCACAGCCGTGATCTCCGTGAGTGTCGGACGACTAACCTGCGAGGCCGATCAGGCGGCAAGTGCCCTGGGTGACATGTGGTCGCGACGTCGCGATGCGGCCTCAACGTCGTACCGGCCGTTTCGAGCAAGGCATCGTTGTACTGCCCCGTGCCGACAGGATTGCACTCCTTTCCCAGGATCGAGAGAACAGTCTGCATGGTGCGCTCACCTCCGGCTCAGCATCTCGAACTGCCCCAGAAGTGACGGCTGTGGTTCTGGAGATCAACCAGTTTACTTTTTGTAACTTGGAGTATTTCATGACGTGCCGATCAGCACGCCCACGGCAAGCACAAGAGAACCACCCAGCACCACCTGCAGAGCCGCGCGCAGGAACGGCACATCCATATAGCGTTTCTGAATCCAGACGATCGCCCATAACTCCAGGAACACCAAGGCGATCGCAATGCCGGTGGCGAGATCGAACTGCGGGATGAGGTAGGGCAACGCATGGCCAAGACCGCCGACCGCCGTCATGATGCCCGAGGCAAACCCTCGCTTGAGCGGTGAACCGCGGCCCGACACCTCGCCATCGTCCGATGCGGCCTCAGTGAAACCCATGGAGATACCCGCCCCGACCGAAGCAGCAAATCCCACCTGAAAAGTGGTCCAGGTGTCCTGTGTGGCGAAGGCGGTAGCAAAGATCGGGGCCAGGGTCGACACGGAGCCATCCATCAGCCCGGCCAGTCCAGGCTGGATCCATGTCAGCACGAATTGCCGGTGCGACTGGGCGTCTTCCTCAGCACGGACGTCATCGGGCAGATGGCGCTCGTACAACACCTCGGTCAGCCGCACGTGCCCGGTCTCGGCGGCGGCCAGATCGCCCAGCAGCTTACGCGTCTGCGCGTCCTGGGTGCGCTGCGCAGCCACCTGATAAAAGGTGCGTGCCGTGCGTTCCATGTCGCCGACCTCGGTACGGATGCGCTCGATACCAAGGTTTTGTATTAGCCACACTGGGTGGCGGGCGTAGTAGCCGGCGACATGTTCACGTCGCACCAGGGGAATGACCTCGCCGAAGCGCTGTCGGTGGGCCTCGATCAGGCGTTGCCGATGCCGGTTTTCCTCTGCCGCCATGCCATCAAGCATTTCCGCCGTCCCCGGATAATCCGCCCGCACGCGTTCGGCAAAGCTCTGATAGATGCGGGCATCATCCTCTTCGGAGGAGATCGCCAGCGCCAGCACCTCCTGCTCGCTCAGATCCCTGAAACGTCGGCGACCTTGGGCGAAACCGAGAATTGCCATGGGTGCCATCCTTTCGATTCGATCAATGTCCCGGTGCCGGCCCACCTGGGGGCAGCTCTCCGGACGGCGCCCGGACAGAGCGCCACCGAAATCACCGGCCAAGTCATCCGCAGATGTCGATTGAAGGGACCGCACTATAGCGCAAGGAAACCTGTAATGCCGGTCACGGTCGCGGTCACATGGGTGACCTGCACCGTGCTCGGGCATGGGCCGATTGGCATGGGCCGAAATTCCATCCGACCCTCAGTCGGTCAATCGTAACCACATCCCGCCAAGCCGGATCGGCGGTCGGGGCGGTTTGTGCGGGACGAAGCCCGACCTTGGCCGCGATGGGCGGCGGACTCATCCTGACGAGCAACGGCGGAGCCGAACGTCACGACCGATCCAGATGCTTAAAAACTGACCTTTGCGCCGGCCCAAGCTGAATTTTGACGCCGGTTTGGAGACAATTGTGTAATTTTAATATGCATGTCCGGATTCGTGGCGCGTAGAATTACATTTGGGTAGATTTCGAAGGACCGCCGGTCTGGGTTGGTTTGGGCTGGGGTGACGGCTTGACCCGGGTTCGCGTTCGATAGGCAGACGGCCCAATTTCGGGCGTTGTTTCAGCGACTTACGAAGGGCGGATTCTGAGTGTGTGCCTATGCGATTTCGCCG
>JANQJV010000168.1 GCA_028281465.1 Azospirillaceae bacterium
ATTCGGACTTAAGCGGCAATCGATAGCCGCGCAACCCTATGTACGCAACAGCGAGTAGCCTGGCAAAAGACATTCGAAGTCAATGCCGTCTGAGCCGCAGTACGTGGACAGTCTGTATTGGCCTTCTGCCCAACATCGGAGGTTGTCATGAAAAGTTATTTGCCACTCGAGTATGTGGACTGGATCCTCAATGCCATATCTGAGCAAGTCGACTTCGGTGCGATTGTATCGGGTTCCAACTTCCTCCCTGGACTTGCTTTAGTGATAATAAGCATCCTCTTTTGTATTATTTGGTTTGTCGGCAGCATTGCCCCCAGTCAACAATCCACGCAAAGAACCAACACGCATACTGATAGAAGTCGCGAGTATTTTGCTCGAAGAGCCATGATGTTGCTCATGATTGTCATTTTGCTTTTCGCCTCCCTAGACGAAAGAATCATTCTAGCTTCAATTGACTTCGAATTCCGGCTAGGGGAATTATAACATTATGGCCCTCAGATCATCGGCATTGATTAGGTAACAGGGCGCCCATCGGCTCAACTAGCGGAGCGAGAGTAATATTATGTTAGAATACGTCATGCGAATGGAAGGTGTCAATTTCACATCTACAGTAACAGATACTACGGATCTCTCCATTGTGCGGGGTGGGAGTTTAGCATTACTTTGGTCGCCAATTCGAATGTGCGCAATTATTGAAGCACATCTTCGGCGGCAGATCAAGCCGCTGTACATGGGAGCATCTCAAGCTGCATTCCACATTTCTTGCGACGCTGAAACGGCGGACCGGCTCGATCATGCTCTTCGGCGTGCACTACTGCTGGAAGGTGCCGAACCTGATGCGCTTAAAGCGGCGATCAAAAAAACGGGACAAAATGAAGACGCGGCAAAGAAGAAGGACAGTTTGCCGCTCGCCCATCTCCGGTTCGTGCTGGACCGAGTGCCGCTCAAGGGTTCTGGACAGGAGGCTGTGGCAGAGGCATTGGCGGCGGCGGAAGCGCACAATAGAGCACGCCAGATGCGGTCGCTGACGGTGGTATTGCCGTTCCCGGGAACGGCTAGAGAACTACCCGATCCGGTGAGCCGCATTCTGCCGGGCGAAACCACCATCGATATGCCGCGAGGCAGCATTACCCCCCTGCCGGGAGAGGATGAGGAGGAGCGGAAAAGCGACCCGGCTGTGGTGTCCAAATCCGTGGCGGCGCGGCGGCATTTTGGCCGCCAATTGCGACAGGGATTTTATCGATGGGAGCTGAACGAGGACTTTGGCGGCCTTCGCTTCACCGACTCATTGCAAGACATCGCGTCCGAGGCGCCACACTGCTTGCCGGAACAGGTACGTAACAAGATCGCCGTCTTCTATGCTGATGGCAACAAGTTTGGTAAGATCCGGGAACAAATGGCTGGGTCTGGTAACCTGGTGCCTTGGCCGCCCGCGCTTTGTGAGTTCTCCAGGCAGCTCGGCAATCTGCGCAAAAACAGCCTGCTGCGTCCGTTGCTGACAGCCTTGCGAACACAGTGGCAAAACGACGATCCGGAGATCAGAAAGCGTGCCGCTTTTCCTAAAGAACTGCGAGGAAGGCTGCAGCACGCTCTGCGTTTCGAAACCCTCCTGTGGGGTGGCGACGAGATTCTCTTCGTTGCCCCTGCCTGGCTTGGGTTTTGGTTGGTGGAGGGTTTCTTCACACTGACGAACGGTTGGCCAGCCAAGCACGAAGGCGAGCTCTATCCACTAACCCATGCGGCAGGCCTGGTAATCTGCGACCGCAAGACGCCGATCCGACAATCCAAGGCGATGGCCGAAGATCTGGCCAATCGAGCCAAGAGGGTGCGGAACGAAAAGGGTGATCTGGTCGATGCGATACAGATCGAGGTGTTCGAAAGCGCGGATGTGCCAGAGGATCAGCTTGATCGGCACCGCTGCCGGCTCTATCCCGGCCTCAGAAGCGGCCTGGTAGCGGAAGACGATCGCTCAGCCGCCTTTACTTTGCCCGGGGCGCTGTTTCGCACCGAGGCCGGTGGGCGCGCGCCCCTGATTCAACGATTTGCCGAATGGCAGAATTCCAGGCTGCGCCGCGGCTTGCCGCGCTCCCAGGTATACCGGCTGCTCCATATGGCAACAGCGCAAACAGCGTTTGTCGCAGGCGCTCCTGAACAGCCGGTTCGTGACGCCCTCCTGGCGTACCGCAGCAATGCCGGCAGAGAGCGCGATATCACAGACGCCGATACCAACCTCTGGGCAGACCCTAAATACACCCTGAAGCCGGATCTACCCCGTCCGCTCGCACTGTCCTTGGCCATGATCGCGCAGTACTGGGATTTTGCCGCGCCATTTGCTCAGGAAAGCGAGGATCTGCCGCATTGGCAGCCGCCCAACGCGGAGACAACGCCATGAGCCATCGCGCTGAATTCCGGATTGAGTTGGTCTTGCGCAGCCCGTTCATTCTGCAGGGGCTGGCGGCGGCTGCCGCAGGTGTCGACGCCCGAGCGTTGCGCGATGCCATCGGCCGGCCGATCATTCCGCAAGATCAGGTCAAAGGCCTGCTGCGCGCGGCGTTCTTCACCCTGGTCGCTGCAACCGGGGAAAACCTGATCACCGATGACGAAGTGTACCGTCTGTTTGGACGCGCCTCGGCCAAGCGGGAGGATGTCAAACCCGGCGAGGAGCAAGATCGGCCCGAGCGCGCCGCTGCCCTGTTCAGCGATCTCACAGTCACTCCCTGGAGGGAGCAGGACCGGAATGCCGCCACCATCACGCGGATTGCCATCGACGATTTGACCGGCACGGTCAAATCCGGAGCGCTGCAAGTGGTGGAGTTGGTAGCGCCCCTGGGCGCCGACGTGCGGTTCGCCGGCACGATCATCTTGCTCGCAGAGCCGGCGCATTTCCAGTCCGAGACGCGGCAGGAAGAAGCGGTGACTTTGTTCGCTTGGCTCGCCGGCCTGTTCGACAAGGCGGCCAAGTTGATCCCGGCGGTGGGTGGCTGTAAAAGCGCAGGTTTTGGCGAGGTCGTCTCCGCCTCAGTGCATCTGGTCGAGGGTTCGGTCTTACCGCTTGCTCTGCCCGCGGGTCCGGCTTGCTTGGACGCTCGGCGGTGTTTCAGGGTCACCTTTGACCGGCCAATTCTGGTGGACGCACGCCCAACCGCAGGCAATGTGTTCGAGGGCAGTGCCATCATTCCCGGTGGTGTGTTCAAAGGGTCGCTGGCGAGGCGGCTGCAACTCGCCGGAAAAAACCCCGAGACGCAGGGGTCGCAGTTCGGCAGCGCCTTTGCCGCCCTGCGCTTCGGCCACGCTTTTCCAGAGAACCAAAGTGGCCATGTGGTGCACCTGCCCATGCCGCTATCGTTGATTGGCGTTTGCCCACCCGATGAAGGAGACGACCCGACTTTCGCCGATGCGCTGATGCTGGATCGCCGAAAGGCCGCGATGCTGACGACGGAGTTGGACAAGCGCAAACGCCCGCCATTGTATCAGGTTGATTGGAAATCGGCGTGGATCGACAAAGCTGCCACTTGGCTCGGCTATCCCGATTATGACGATCCGGAGAAACTGCCGCGCGGGCATACTGAAATCGGCGAGAATTATGTCGCCGCCGAAGGCAATTTATTTGTCGACATCGCACGATCGCATGTGCATCAGCAGAAGGATGGAATGCTGGGGCTGCGTGGCTGGCGACTGGCCATCGGCCGCAACGGAGTCGACGAGACGGTCTTCGGGCAGGTGTTGGCGGCCCTGGAGCAAGGTCTTGACGGCATCGGCTCCACAGGCGCCTGTGCAACGTTCCATCCAGTCGATGACGACGGCCGCGGCAATTCGGTAGCACCGATCGCTGGTTACCCGGATTTGTGGGCCGTCACCTTGGCGACACCCGCGGTCTTGCTTGATCCGGTAGCGCTGCAGCGAGAAATGCAGGGAGCGCTTGCCCGCGACGATGTGCCCGATGAACCCGAAATTGTATTCGACCACTACGCTCGTTACTGGCGCGACCAGGCGGGAGCCGAACTGGTCAACTTCTTTGCCACGCAGCGATTGGCCGGGCACTATCTGGCGGTGCGCCACCGTCTGTATGGTTCCACCAAGTACTACCCATTCCTGTTGACTGAACCGGGTTCGGTTTTCCTGCTGCAGGGTGATCTGCAGAACCGTCTTGCCGCGCTGCTGACCAGCGGATTGCCCGTAGCGAAACTCGAGGCAAAGACGCAAGTGACCTGGCGCACCTGCCCGTTCGTGCCGGAGAACGGCTACGGCGAAATCCTCGTCAACGCCATCGATCATGCCGCCTTGAGCCGGGGGGTGGAGTATGCCTGACCATCGCTTCGGCCTGCACCCGCACCGGCTGAGTCTGGAAGGCGACCTGGTGGTGCAAAGCCCGCTGCATATCGGTACCGGTGACTTCGACACCGGCTTGCTCGGCAGCGGCGACACCGACGTGCCTGATCGCCCTCAAGGCGCCAACGCAACGCCCGGTCTGGCAACGATCCAGCGCGATGGGCGCAACCGGGCCTACATCCCGGGGTCGAGCCTGAAGGGCCGGATGCGCCGCCTATGTGCCTCAGACGATGAGGCGAAACGGCTGTTCGGCGATATCAAGCAAGACGGTGGTGGCCATATCAGCGGCGTCTTCGTGTGGGGCGCCGTGCAGACGAACGGTGGCCATGCGGGCGATGCCCCTTATGCCGCCAAGCTCGCCGACCGCCGACCCGGCGCCTTCGTCGCCGCCCGAACCCGCATCGACCGGGACACCGGCACCGCCGACCACAACAAGCTGTTCTTCCAAGAGATCGTGCCGGTGGGCGCCCGGTTCCGCATGCGTCTGCTGGTGGTGGCCGACGACCGGGAAACACTGGACGAACGCCTGGCGGCCCTGACGCCGATCCTGGCCGGCATGGCGCATGGTGTGACTCTGGGCAAGGGCCAGGCGGATGGTCAGGGTGCCGTGACGTTGGACCCGGCATCCCTTAAGGTGCTGCGCCATGGGATCGGCCCGGACGGCAGCTTGGGCGCGACCCCAACCCCACTTGCTCTGACAACACACCCGACAACCGGCCGCACCGTCGCCCGACGCTGGCAGGTTCGCCTGCACTGCCAAGGGCCGTTCGTGATCGTCGACAGTAGCCATGCACCCGCCGGCAACGAGGACGAACGCAACGAGCAGCGTCGCCGCGATCGCAACAACCCGGCCCTGGCCCAGCTCAAGGCGCAACGCATCACCAAGAAACGTCCGCTCGTGCTGGGATCGTCGATCATGGGGGCGCTGCGGACCCGGGCCGCTTGGCTGCAAGCGGTCCACGGCCTCGGTGACGGCGACGACCGCAACAAGGTCTGTCCCGACGCCGCAGCGGCAAGGGCTTTGACGCCGTGCGAACGCCTGTTCGGTGTCACCGGTTTCCGCGGCCTCTTTGCCTTGGCCGACCTGCGCGTGCCGGAGGCGACGCCGTGGACCGTGACGTCGGTCAAGCTGGACCGGTTCTCCGGCGCGCCGTTCGACACGGGTCTGTTCAATACCGCCGGCTTCGTCGGCGTTTCGTTGCGTTTTGTCCTGGTGCTACAGGATCGCGGCGGTCCCGCCCAACCCGGTGATCAAGACCGGGCATTGGCCGACACGCTGGTCAAGGACGTGGCGTGCCACGGCCTGATGCTTGGCCACGGCACCAACAAGGGCTTCGGCTGGTTCGACGCGACCCTGGACACGGGAGACTGACATGGCAGGCAACGATTCCCTGGAGCGCGCTCGCGCCAATGCCCGCCACGCGTTTGAAGACGCGCTGAAAAAGACCCCGACGCTGAAGATGGTGCCGGAGGAGATATTGGAGGTCTTTCACGACGCGCTCTTCGATCTGGATGCGGATGTTGATGCCGAGGTCGAGGCCCTCGAAGCGGAATTCATGAAACGACTGGGACAAGGATCTGCCGGAACGACCAAGGACGAAGAGCCGACGCGGAAACCGCGGCCAACGGTCGACAACGCGCTGCTCACGTCGCCGTTCCGCTTCGTCGCCCTGAACGAGCATGTGGTGCCGCCGGAAGATCATGTCCGCACGGCGTCGCTGGCTGAACCGCTGGCGGGTGGCGTGTGCGCGCGCCTCTCGGTGACCTGGGAGGCGGAAACCCCGCTGTTGGTGGGCGAAGAGCGCTCGGAAAAAGCCGGCGCGAAACAACCGGTCGACGTCGCCGGCCCGATGCGGCTCGGACCCGGCGGGCCATACACCATTCCAGGCGCCACCCTGCGCGGTTGCCTCCGCGCCGCCATGGAAATCGTGGCCGGTGGTCGGCTGGGGCAGATCAATGCGCACCACCGCTATGGCCTGCGCGATTTCGACCATCCATCCATTCGCAGATCACAGTCGGACAGTGACGACGATTCGTTGTTGGCGCGGAGAAATGTACGCGCTGGCTGGCTGCGTCGCCGGGCCGGAGCCGATGGTTACGAAATCATTCCCTGTCGGGACTGGAAGACCATCGCTATTGTCGACCTGCCGTTCCGCAACCTTCACGATGATGACGAGTGGCGTTTGGCTTGGTTAAAGACGAATCTAGAGAAGCGCTACCAAATGGCCGGAGTACCGTTCGAGGTGGTGCCAAAGCGACGCGGCATGACGGCGATGGATTTCGGTAGTGCACCTGTTGGCTGTTTCATTTTGATGCCCAGCAACAATTCGGTCGGTGAATTGCGTGTAGACGACAACGGGCCGATTCGCGGCACCTTCGTCTTTTCAAATAGTTCCCCAGCACCTCCTCGGTCAGTGCAAGATTTACGTCAGCAGGAGCAAATTGACAAAGTGCGTCGGCAACAGAAAAAGCGCGAGTACGTGTTCCTTGATGACGAGCACGCCAAGCCGTTCCCGGTCCCGCCGGCGGCCTGGGAACGGTTCACGCTCATCAACACGCGGCCGGCCAAGAACCGGCGCGAGCCGGATGGATCGTGGAAGGTCCTGGCACCGTCCCTGGAGCTGCCGGATGGCCGGCTGCCGGTGTTCTTTATCGGCGATCCGACCGATGGGGAGCAATTCCAGTTCGGTCTCACCCGTTTCTTCAAGATCGCGCACAAATTCTCGGTCGGCGACATGCGCGACCGGTCCGCCCGGCATCGGCGGGCCCGTGTGGCACGGGCGGAAGACTTCGCGGTCGATTTCGTCGAGGCGCTGTTCGGCTATGTCTACGAGAAAGACGACGTGTTTACGGCCGAAACGCTGACCGGACGGGCCGCCACGGCCCCGCAGGATCTGGCTCGGCGCGGCCGTATCGCCGTGGGCTTCGCCACAGTGTCGACCGATACGGCGGCCACGGAAACGGAAATCCTGGATACCGTCATGGGCGTCCCCCGCGCTTCCTTCGCACCTTTCTATCTGGCCGGACGCTTCAAGGACTACTCGTCCGAGGAGTCGGATACCCGGCTCGCCGGGCGCAAGCGGTACCTGGCACGCTACCCGAACGACCGCGCCCAACAAGCCGAGACGGCACTCCGCAAGCGGCTAAGGTATCAGATCACGCGGTTGCGGACGAGCGGCACGCAGGTGTCCGAGCGCATCCTGTCGCGCCTGCGATTTCTGGTGCCGGCCCAGCCGGGGCGCCCCCTCGCTTTCCAGGGCGACATCCGCCTGCACAATGTGAGCGCCGCCGAATTGGGGGCCGTGCTCTGGGTGCTCACCCATGGCGCCCCGACCGAGAAGCGTTACCGCCATTTGATTGGACGCGCCAAACCATTCGGTGCCGGGCAAATGCGCGTGAAGGCGCTGACCCTCTCGCTGCAGCCGAACGACAAAGCGGCCATGGATCTGGTTTTACCGGCCGCACCGGCCGAATTGCCGGAGCCGAATGCCAAGCGCGAAGGCTGGCTGACGCCGGACAGCCGGAGCATGGCGCCGTTTCTCTCAGCCTTTGCCAACCACATGCGCACGTACCGGCCCGACTGGCCGCAGGTGCCGGACGTCGCGGAGTACCTGGCCACAGCCGATCCGTCCGTGGGGGCCCATATCGCGGGCGACACCGACGAGACCCTAATCTATCCGGCTCTCAAGGATTTCAATCGGATCCGCGAGTTCACCAAACTCTCGAACCGCCACGTCGATCCCACACCGGGCCCCGACCGTTTCCTTCCGGCGCAATCCGGCAAATAGCCAGCGTGTCGTCCGCGGCAAACATCACCGTGGCGCAAAGAGCGCCTTTCCTTTCTTCTGGCTGAGCCTTCTGCGCCTGGGTTCGAAACGCCACCGGTCCTTGCTGGGATGCAGCACATCGTTCAGGTCCGCGCAAAAGCCTCGCACATCGGCGCTGCACAAAGTCCACTGCGCAAGGGTTGAGGCGCGGCCATCGTTGGCTCAACAAACTTGGTCGGGGTTTGTCCCGGGTTCGCGTTCGATAGGCAGACGGCCCAATTTCGGGCGTTGTTTCAGCGACTTACGAAGGGCGGATTCTGAGTGTGTGCCTATGCGATTTCGCCG
>JANQJV010000184.1 GCA_028281465.1 Azospirillaceae bacterium
ATATCTCGAACTCCCCACAAGATATGGTGTGAGACAATCACAAGAAGCCCGGATGAGGGAATACCAAGTCATCGCAGAGTCACCGTTAGGGGCCGTTGGCATGATACCTCAAGGAAACAGCTCCGGGCTGTGCTTGGCGAAGTAGTGCCAAGCGATCTCCATTTCGCGAAGGAACGGCATACAGCACTTTTCATTGGGTTTGTGAAAGCTCTCCAGCGTACAGCCGCCAGCGCAGACGAAACGGACCTTGCAGTCCCGGCAATGGTCGATGGACAGCACGTTGCGGTCGGACCAGCGCCTGAACCCGGTTTGGTCGATCGACAACTCCGGATCATAGCGGCCGATGCGCCATGCCGGATTTCCGACCGCCTCCAAACAGACGTGCACATCGCCGCTCGGATCGAAGATGTACATGCCCGTGACCGCCTCGCAACGCCAGATGACCGGGAAGCGGGGCGTCCGTTTGACCAGGATGTGCTCAACATAATTGAAGCCGCGGAAGTGCTGAATCGAAAACACGCGCCGCACCTGTGGCGCCTGATCGACAACGGTCAGCAGCGTTTCCAAGAGATCGGCTTCATCACTCCAGTCCTCTTCCCCATTGAGCGCGCCATGGTCGGTGACCGGCGACACATAGGCGGAGAACTTTTCATAGGCACACCAACCGCGCTCTTCGACGAATTCGGCCAGCTCAGGCAGATGGATCACGTTGTGCAGATCCAGATTCACGCGTAACGTGATTTGCCATCCGCTCGACAAGGCGGCATCGACACCAGCGGCAATCTTGTCGAAGGATGGTTTGCCGCCGCGATAATGGCGCCGGCCATCGTGGACGGTCCGCGGACCATCCAGGGTGACCTGCAGGTTCCGACACTGATCGGGGTTCGCCCGCGTGGCGGCAAACCGTTCCAATTCGGTCCCGTTGCTTGTGATGCTGAACGGCCAACCGCGCTGCACCAGTTGATCAATCAAGTAATCCAGCGTCTCCAAGTTGTGGCGATTGGGCAGCAACGGCTCGCCGCCGGTGATCGAGATTTTCGGCAGAGTCCTCTTGCCGTTTAGCTGCTTTGCAACCGGCTCTTCGCTCGTCTCGATCGCCTTCAGGGCGAGGTCGACCAATCTTGGGGTGAAGAAACCGCAGATGTCGGCGTTCGTTCGCTGGAAGCAATAGGGACAGGCCAAGTTGCAGTGCAGGGAGGTGATGATACCATACTGTCCACCCCCGATGCCGGCCGCAATGCCATCGCGATCGGCATAGGTCCGCGCCGCTGCCCGAATGAACTCTTCTTCGGCCTTCGGCTCGGCCCACAACAGGCCACGTTCATGCAGATAGTCTTCCGCCGACTCCGAAAGCCGGCCGCGGTCCATGGTCCCTGTCGCTTCGGCGCCCTGGAATGCGGCGAAGGCTTCTTCGCTGATGATGTCGGATGCCCCGGAGAACAGGTTGTTCAACAAATGCACATCACGGCCGTCGCCGGTGCGGACCTTGACCATATGGTTGTATTTGCTGAGAAAAGACATGGTGGCACTCCTCCGATCGGTTGCCAAGCACACTCATACAGTCGAAATCTTAGGGCAATTTTCGAGATCCAATGCCCCGTCTATCCGGCCGATAATTGTCTCTTATTATTGTTTTCATTGAGATTTTTCTATTTTACAAAAGAGCTAGAGCATTCAATGCAAATTATTTTTGAATGCTCTAGCCCGTGTTTCGACAGATCGCCATGACAAACCTGCATCAAGCTGACCACGATCTGTCAAGGAGCCTGGCCTCTGCACGTCCGCTCAGGACCAGGCTCCAGAACCTTGTTTGTATCGCAAGTCACCAACACAGATCCGTTCAATCTGCATCGGATTGGCCCGCCTATCGCAGCATCCCCACTCCCGTTGTCGGGTGGAGAAACGATAGATCGATCAAGAGATCTGAACACAGCACCAACTGACGCAGCAACCTTGAACGCAGCAACTGATACCGGCCAGATTCGGATCACGCATGATGCGATCCAGTTCCTTAACCAGGCCATCGGTGATCTGCCGGAATGCCGGATCGACTTGCTTAACCCGTGTTTCAAACAGGGCTTTGTTCAAGTTGACAGGTTTCATACCACGATCATCAGACATTTGATTTCCTCCTAATAGCATTCTCGGTTGAACGGAAAACCAACCAACAGGCCAAAGTGTATCACAAATTCACAGATTAATGATGAGATGCCATAGGACAGACCATCTGAATATCAATCTGTGAACATTCTATCCTTTAAAGGATCTGATGTGTGCATTCCCATGTGACAAATAGGCACAGAACATGGGCGCGTTGTAGTGAATAGTGATAAAGTTTTATTCAATTATTGCCAGTCGCTGCCCAGTTACCGCATCCGCGGGCACGCCACCGCGCCAGCGTCCGAAACCTGTCGAACGTCACGGCCCTAATCCCACTGCCGGGCGTTTCCACCTCCGTCCTCGTTGCGCTAGGGTACTCGCCTCCGTAGTCCTCCCAGATGTTGAAAGGCCCCCGATGGGTGACACAGCCATTCCGCACCTGCCCGCCCCGGCCGCTTGGCTGGGCGACAAGCGCGACGCCATGATCGACCTGCTCAAGGCGATCGTGTCGATCGATTCCGGCAGCGGCGGGTTCATGGACCCGGGACAATACGACAAAGCCGGCGTGGAGCAGGTCGGTGCCGAACTGGCAACCTTCCTGACCGGGCACGGGGTTTCGGTCACCGAAATCCCACCGACCAATCCGCTTTATTCCGGCTGCCTGTTGGCACGGGTCGAAGCGCGGGCGCCGGCCAACCGCGATGCCAAGCCGATCCTCTTGATGGGTCACCGCGACACGGTGTTCGCCAAAGGCGATGCGGCCACGCGGCCGTTCCATGTCGATGCCAACGGTCTGGCGCGTGGGCCGGGCGTGGCGGATATGAAGGGCGGATTGGTGTTGAACAGCTTCGTGCTGGCCGCCGCCGCGGCCGCCGGCGGCTTGGACACACCGCTCGAGGCGTTGTTCACATCCGACGAGGAGATTGGCTCACCGTCCTCTAAAGCCATCATACAAGACACGGCGCGACGCGCCCGTGCCGTGTTCAATGCCGAGCCGGCGCGGTCGAGCGGCAATCTGGTGCGCCGGCGCAAGGGCTCGCATTTCCTCACCTTCCGCAGCCACGGCCAGGCGGCCCATTCCGGCAGCGCGCATGACCAAGGCATCAGTGCGATCGAGGAACTGGCCCACAAGGTGTTGCACCTGCACGGCCTGACAGACCCGGCCGCCGGCGTCACCGTCAGTGTCGGCATGGTCTCCGGCGGCGTGTCGGCCAACACGGTGTGCCCCTTGGTCGAAGCGACCGTGGATTTCCGCTTTCCCGACACGGCGGCGCGCGACCAGGTGCTGCCACAGATCCACGAGATCATTGCAACCAGCCATGTCGCTAAGGAGCTGCGGCTGGAGAGGAACATTTACCTTAAGGGCACCTGGAGCGAAATCGTGCAGGAGTCCGGCTTCCTACCGCTGGAGGAAACGCCGAGCTGGCGCATGCTGTTCGACCTGTACCAGAGCTGCGCCGGCCGGGTCGGCTTCGACGTCGGCGCAGAAGACACCGGTGGCTCGGCCGACAGCGGCTTCACCGCCGCCGTTGGAACCGCCACCCTGTGCGGCACCGGCCCAGTCGGCGGCAACGGCCACCGCGAGGACGAGTACTTGGTGGTCGACACCCTGGTGCCACGGGCCCAGGCCCTGGCGCTCGCCGTAAAGGAACTGGCTGGTCGGCGGTAACGCAGCGGCGGGCTATTTCACCCGTCGCAGGGTACCACCCGGGCCGTACGCGTGGGCGTTGAGCATGACCGGCTTGCTCGGCGGCGGCAGCTCCGCCTCGGCCTTCTGGCGCAGCACATAGTCCAGCTTGGCCAAGGCGGTGCGTTTCAGCAGCTCGCGGCTGCCGTTGGCCGGGCCGACGGCACTGACCTCAGTCAAGGTGTCCGGGTCCATAGCCGTGACCTTCAGAAACCCACCATTCTGGGTGTATTCGAGCAGCGCTTCCCGGTAGCTGCGTTCGGTCATGGCCTGCTCCCACACCGTCCATCTTCTGGATCAACCAGACTATGGCCTGGGAACGGTTGCCCTGTCCATATTGTCCCTTGAACGAATGTCATTACATTGCCAAGGGTATGACCCGTTGGCCTTAGCCCGAAAGCCCGCCCCCATGACCTGCCCGGATGATGCCACGGCCGCAGCCGTACCCACCGCCGCCGTCATCAAAGACAAACCGCGTTTCCAATGGGACGATCCGTTGCTCCTGGAGCTGGAGCTGACGGATGACGAGCGCCTGGTCCGCGATACCGCCGCCCAGTACAGCCAAGACAAGTTGATGCCGCGCATCCTGGACGCGAACCGGCACGAGCGCTTCCATCGCGAGATCATGACCGAAATGGGCGCACTCGGCCTGCTCGGCTGCACCATCGAGGGTTACGGCTGCGCCGGGGTCAACAACGTCTGCTACGGATTGATTGCGCGCGAGGTGGAACGGGTCGACAGCAGTTTCCGCTCTGCCTTATCGGTGCAATCCAGCCTGGTCATGTACCCGATCTATGAATACGGCACGGACGCTCAGCGCCGGACCTACCTACCCAAATTGGCCAGCGGCGAGTGGATCGGCTGCTTTGGCCTGACCGAACCGGACGCCGGCTCCGACCCGGGCAGCATGACCACACGGGCCAATGCCGTGCTGGGCGGCTGGCGGATCTCGGGCACCAAGACTTGGATCACGCACAGCCCCGTGGCCGATGTGTTCGTGGTCTGGGCCAAGACCGAGGATGACGTGATCCGGGGGTTCATCCTGGAAAAAGGCATGGACGGGCTGAGCACACCCAAGATCGACGGCAAGTTCTCGCTGCGCGCCTCACCCACCGGCCAGATCGCCATGGACGAGGTGTTCGTTCCGGCCGACAACCTTTTGCCCAACGCCAAGGGCCTGTCGGGCCCATTCGGCTGCCTGACCAACGCGCGCTACGGCATCGCCTGGGGGACGATGGGAGCGGCCGAATTCTGCCTGCATGCGGCCCGGCAATACACCCTGGACAGGATCATGTTCGGCCGGCCCTTGGCGGCGACGCAACTCATGCAAAAGAAGATGGCCGACATGCAGACCGAGGTAACCTTGGGCCTCACGGCGGCGCTGCGGCTCGGCCGCCTCAAGGACCAGGGCCGGATGGCACACGAGGCCGTCAGTCTGCTCAAACGCAACAATTGCCGCAAGGCCCTGGACATTTCCCGCATGGCCCGCGACATGCTCGGCGGCAACGGAATTGTCGATGAGTATCACATCATCCGCCATTTGATGAACCTGGAGACGGTCAACACCTATGAAGGCACGGAAGACGTGCACGCCCTCATCCTGGGTCGGGCCATCACCGGTTTGGCTGCATTTTGAATGACAGATGGGAACAGACCGGTGCGGCCGATCGGGCACCGGAGGGCGGACGGGCTTAGGCCTGCGGCACGGCCCCCATGGTCGGGAAACCGCTGTAGTCGATCGACGTGGACCAGAACCGTTCCAGTTTATGCAGCGTCTCGTTGATTTTGTTCAGCTCGTCTTCGGTGAAGCCAACCTTGTCGAGGGCCGCGATCTGACGCTCGAACATCTCGCTGATTCGCGTGCGCAAGGCCAATCCCTTGTCCGACAGGCGCACGCGTACCGAGCGTCTGTCGTGCGGCGAGCGTTCCTGGTTCAAATAACCGTTCTCGACCATTTTCTTAACATTGTACGACACATTGGACCCCAAGTAATAGCCACGCGCCGTCAACTCACCAACTGTCATTTCATCTTCGCCAATATTGTAGAGGATCAAGCTTTGAACATTATTAATGTCTTGAATACTCAGTCGGTCGAGCTCCGTCTTGAGCACTTCCAAAAAATGGCGGTGCAACCTCTCAATTAACAGGATGCTCTCATAATACGCGTGACGCACCTTTAGTCTCCATTCCGGTTTTGGTCCGGCAACACAGTGCCGGTACCTCATCCCCGCACCTCTGACCCTCGGTGCGAAAACTTTCATTAGTCACCGGTGGACTTTCACAAAATCGCCGCGTCGCGTCAATCTTGTCGTCCGTCTGCCACCGGTGACCGCCAGGGCCGCCGATGCGGACCGGCCACAGGGCCACTCCCAACGTGGCAAGATGGGGCCGATTTGAACAAACCACGGCAGGGAATTGAGGAACATTCGTGGCGAATGTCCGACTCGGGCGCAGCGATGTTGCCAAGGGCCCCGCCGGCACGGCCAAGGGTCACGTGGAGCGAATTTCAAGCAAATTGATACCAACGGCCCGACACACTGACCGGTCCTCGGGCCGCCCTGTTTCGGAGCGCCGAAACCGACCGTGTCGCCAATGCGGACCATGATTTGCTGAAAAAACAAAGAATTAGGGCGAGATCCGCGAAATAGTGTGAGCGGAAAACACGCCCGCCCGAGCCTACCCGGCCAAA
>JANQJV010000185.1 GCA_028281465.1 Azospirillaceae bacterium
CGGGCCGGCTGGAAGCCGGCGGTCCAGCCGGCAAGGATGCCGGCGCTCCGAAACAGGGCGGCCCGAGGACCGGTCCTTGTTTCGGGCCGTTGGTATGACGTGGCGGGACTGCTGGGGTTGTGCCAATGGCCGCGTGGCCAACGCCGGCATCCTTGGGCCGATCCGCCACCACTCGCCAAACGCAAACCTGCGACGCGTGGACACCGCCCATGCCGGGTGGTGACCTTGCGTGGCCTATGAACCTGCCGACTGGCGCCGCACAGCCCGGGACAACGCGAACTGTCCGGTTCGAGCGCCCGGTCTGGAAATCCCCGTGGGATCGACTTGATCGATCAGGCCGGTTTGTCGGCAATATAGAACCAGTCTTCCCAACGGACCTGGAAGCCGACATCGGCAAGCTTGGCCATGAAGGACGGAACGCTGTATTGGCGGACATGGTCAAACAGCCAAGGTGCGGGTCGGTGCCACTCGGTGGTCTCACCGGACGGGCTTGCCGGAACCGAGACGTGGAATGAACCACCCCGGGCGAGCACGCGCCAGATTTCTTTGATGGCCGGATCGTCGTCGAGAATATGCTCGAGGACTTGATGGCAGATGACAAGATCGAAAGTGCCGTCGCCAAGAGTCAAGGCCCGGAGATCCTGCACGGGTATGGCGAACCGGCTCACTCCACCCAGAGTCACGTAGTGGGCGGGGAGCCAATCGGTCTCCGTTCCACTGTCGTGGGCACGTTCCATCCAATCGGCGATCTTGAATTCCGGAGCAATATGCAGCACGCGGCTGCCCGGCCGGTTTGTCAGAAACATCTCGAAATGGGGTTGGTAGCGGGTGCCGCGATCCAGTCTCGGAGGCCTCTCGCCGTGGGGCTCCTGTTGATCGATCGCAAAATCCGGCCAGGCACAATTGGCCTGCCGTGACAACTGATCCATTCGCGCGCCCATGGTGTCCCGGTTGTGCTGATGGGTGAACGCGTGACGCAGGCGCAAGCATTGGGCTGCTTCGGCAAGATATCGGCCTGCGGCGGTGTTGAAGGTCACCCATTCCAGATGGTGGCGGTACACCAAGTCGAGGTCTTCCAACGTTTTTTGAAGACCGAGTTCGGCCAGTTCCGGGAACGTCCGTTCCATGTAGGCCACGTCGCGCCGCCGCGCCTCCTCACCGAGATTGGTGACCAGATCCGGTGTGGCGTGGAGACATTGGAGCATGTCCTGGATCACGGGAAACGCGTTCAGCACCAGTCGAAACCTGCAATTCTGCAACCGCCGGCCGATCTCGAAACCGTATTGGGAGGCAATCAAGACCACGGTCTCGGCACGCCTGTCTGGCGGAAGCTGATCAAGCGGCGTGACCGTAAAGCCGTCGACCGTGCCGCCCTTTTCGGAGTCCAAGAAACCGTCAGGGCGACGCCCGAGATCGATGCTAAGCGCGGCAGCGAGCAAACGCCCGCCCTTGCCAGAACCATAGATGAGAAGGTGTGCATCGTCGGGGATTTGGTGCGGCGCAACATAGAGAGGGAAGCCGGGAGCGAACAAATACATGCACATCCTCGACGCAGGCCAGAGTCGATCCACCCCAATGACGCATAACCATCCCGGTCCAGAGACGGACAGCACGAGACCGCCAGCCGAAAGCGGAGCGGGTACCCTAGCAGTGTCGGCGTCAGCCGTCATGGGCGAATCTGGGCCGGCGGGTCGGTGGCTTATCGATCACCGGTTCTGGTCAAGGGTGGTTCCGATCCTCCCGACAGAACGTGTTCGATCAATCGAAAATCCTGCTCTTGCCGCAGACGCTCAAGGTGGCAGGACCGCGCCTCCAGGGGCACGGTCATCTCCTGGATTTCCCAAAAACGCCGGTATTGCCGCGCAAGCATCAGGGAAAGGTGCTGCCAAAGTGTCCGGTCGGCCTGCGCAGTTGCCGTCTCCATGTCGATGGTGTTCGACCGGGCAATGACCTCTGCCAGGGCACCACGAAACCGCTGTGAGAAATCGGGCCACTGCCGATGGGTGATGAGGCTGAACACGGTGTTGGTCTGCCACAAGCCTCCGCCGACCCCGACCTGCGCCACCACGCCGATTGGCGGTAGCGTCACCACTTTGCCCATCCCGAGCAATAGACAACAGGGCATGAACTCTTCTGAGAAATATCTCAGATAGGGCGGCTGGATGTAACTGTGGACGAGGCGCCAGTCACGGGTTCGAAATGACGAATACTGAACGCTGTAGGTAAATTCGGCATAACTCAGAAGTCTCGCAATCGCAGTGTCTTGTTCAAACGGCGGAATGAAGTCCGCATAGCCTGCGCGGGCAAGAGGGCCGTGAATTCCTGGTTGCTCCAATCCGAAATAGACACGGCGTCCCCGCGCACCGGCAACATCCGGTGCATCACGCAACACGATTTCGGCCTGTTCCAGAGCTGCCGGGTTCTGAAAATCATCGTCTCCCGCAAGTGTGATATATGTCCTGGTTGCGAGGCATCCGGCTTCGGTAAGAAGTTTTGCTATTGGATACTCACCTGATTCCCTATGGTGCAGCCGTATGTGGCACGGCGTAGCTCCGATCGTGGATGTGACGTCCCATACTTGGTTCTTATTTTCGCCGTCGCTTGAGTCGAAAATCAGGAGTTCACCGGTGAAGTCTGCAGCGATATAGAATTTGATGGCTCTTTCAACAAAGCCTGGGCGATTTTTTGTGAGAATCAGAATGGTGGTTTCCGATCCAGGCATGTTCCTCAATCCTCGTCGTTGGTTCATTGTTTGGAGGAGACCGCGGTAGCGGCTCGAGGCCCGGGACCAAGCCGCTCAGGGGTTTCCGCTTGGCGACAGACTAGTCTCCCGGTTGCCGATCGCCTGGGTCAGACGCACCTCAGCCGACGTCAATGGGCCAAGTGCGCTTGCACGGACGTTGGACGTGACCTCCTCGGGCATCAGCATCCCGGGTAAAACCGTCGTAACGGCATCGAACGATAGGCAAAAGCGAAGAGCCTGAACGCTGAGTGGCACGGCCGGCGGCTGGGCGAGCGCTTGCTCCAGGGATGCCGCCGCCTCTCGCCAGCGCCGGCGTTGCTCGACGGTCCAGGCGGTGCGGTGATCTCCAGGCGGAAATCCATCGGCATCCTGCCCACCAGCTCCGGCAAGGAACCCAAAGCAAAGCGGTGTTCGGGCAATCAGGCCGATGCCCTTCGTCTCGGCTGCGTCCAGGAGACCATCATCCCGCGCCCGCCAATCCAGCATGTTGAAATTGATCTGAAAAGCGGCCGGTTGGAGCCACCGGGCAATGGCCATGGCGTCCGCGGGCCGTTTCGCGGAGACCCCGTAGGCGCGGATCATACCGTCCGACCGGAGTTCCTCCAGTGTGGCGACGATCTCCGACCATTCATCGCCCAGTGTCGGAGCGGGATTGTGGAGCTGCAGCACATCCACATAGTCCGTCTTCAGTCGCCGCAAGCTGGAGGCCACGGAGTCCCGGAGCGCTGCGGGGCTGAAATCGGCTGCAGTCGCGAAGGACGCCAACCCAGCTTTGGTTGCCAGACATACCCTGTCGCGACGACCGCAAAAGACCTCGCCGATCAGCGTCTCGCTGTGCCCATCTCCGTAAGCGGGTGCCGTGTCGTATAGCGTGATGCCGGCGTCGAAGGCCGCAGCCAGCGCATTGCGCGACACCGCATCATTGGTGTCGCCATAGGACGTCAGCCCCGGCGTTCGCCCTCCGATTCCCCAGGCGCCGAAACCAATCTCCGACACAATCAATCCACTCTTGCCGAGGGGGCGGTAACGCACGGCGGCGCTCCGTCAGTAGTGGCCGGCAAGCTGGGGCTCGCCCACACGATTGCGGTACAGGTAAGCTCCTTTCTTGTTTCCCCACCAAACCACGCGCCGGCACCATTCGTTCAGGTCGTTGAACGCATTCCGGCTGCGTTCGATCAGGACGGTGTGCCGGTTGCGGGTGAGGGGAACTGGCTTTCCCGCCCGCACGCCATCCCAGAAGCGGAGTAGGTCATAGTCAAGGTCGATCTCCAGATCGTCGGTGACGAATGGTTGCGAGAGCAAAGCCCGGTTCAAGCGGACCGCCTCGTCTAGAGCGCCGCTTGGCAAGGCGTGGGCCGCGTCCGCGGTCAAGGCATGCAACAACCGCGCGGCCTCGGTGTAGAATGCGCCCATGCGGCCGTTCACAGTCAGGTCAATGAACATATATTCATCGGCGGGCCAATAAATGCCAAGCCATTCCTCGGAGAAAACATATTCCGGGCCGCCGTTCTGAATGCTGGCTGCCTCGGCGAGAAAGCGGTCGCGCACCCGCGTCATCACCGGGTACGTGTCACCATCCACGGTGAGGAAAGCCTCGAACAGGGCCCGGTATGGAATGCCGGTCATCTCGTGGCACAGGATCAGCGGCAGCTGCAGGATTTTGTCGAAGTGCAGGAAGGCCGCCATCCAAGAAAACGACCTGGTCCGGCGCCAATCTTCGGTGGGCATGGCCGCAGTGGCGATGACCAGGTCCTGGTATTCGAGGACATCGTCGTCGAGCCGTTCGCGACTGCCATGAATGTTGATGATTTCCGAACGCACCGTGACCAAGCCATGCGTCCGCCGATATTCCGCACCGGCCATTTCCGCATTCGGCAGGATCGACAGGTTGTTGAACTGGATGCGATTGTGCTGGCCCGCTTCGATGAGCAAGTTGACGCCCTCGCAGAATGAGGCATACGTCTCGCCCGGAAGGGCCAAGATCAGATCCGAATAGGTTTCCACGCCATCGCGTGAAAAGCGGCGCGCAAGCTCGAGATAGGTCTCTAAAGAAATATTATCTCGCTTGATGGCGGACAGCGTATGGGGATCAAGGCTCTGCATGGACAGCGCAACGCCTTTATTCAGACCGGCATCAGCCAGGATTTTCTGGCTGGCATAAGCTCGCTCCGTGGCATTCTTTGTGTTTTGAACTGAAAACCCGTGCGGATAACCGGTGCGGGCCCGCACCTCCGCCACATATCGCGCAATATCCAGATCTCGTTTCTGAATACCGAAATTGGCATCGCAGACGAAGATATACTCCACGGCATGCGCGGCGAACCAGTCCAGCTCTTCACGCAGCCGCTGGTCGCCAAACTTATTGACTCTCGCCGCCGTCGCCGACCCCCAATCGCAAAACGTGCATTTGAACGGGCACCCGCGATTGGTCTCCCAGAGCCCGATCCAATGCTCTTCCGGAAAGGCACGCATGAGCCCGTCGAAGCGGCCTTGCAGAAACGGCGATGGCAGCTCATCCAAATCACGGATGCGTTCGGCCGGTGCCGTACGTGTCACGCAACCGGCGGCATCTCGATAGGTCACACCCGGCACAGTCGACCAATCGCGGTCCGGCCATCGCTCCAGAAACGCCAGAAAGCTGCGCTCGCCCTCATTGTGCGCCACCACATCGATGAACTGGTGCTGTTCGAGGAACGGGCCTGCGTCATCCGGTACATGCGGCCCTCCGAAGATGATTAGCTGATCGGGTCGTCGCTGCTTCAGCCGCCGTGCGGCCTCGAGCGACGCCATCGCATTCCAGACATAGATGCTGAAACCGACGACATCGGCCTGGGCCAAGTGGTCAACAATCTCCCGGATCGGCTTGCGTTTGTAGATCGGCAATAAAAACCGATACCGATCCGGGTCCGGAGCGTGGCCAAGAACATAGGATTCAAGACAAGCAACAGAGTACGGTAAGTAACTTTGACCGGAAAAACTGTTGTTTATCTGGACCAATCCAACGCAAATCGGCTTGCTCCGTCCATGCGCCATTCCGACCTCCGGTGCGGACGACCTATCGTCCAGGCAAACGGGTGCGTCGCCCAATCCCAAGATGGTAACACCGGCTTCTAACACAACGTAAATGAATCACCGGGACTAAGGCCGTCAACGCGCCGCCGCTGCCGTGCCCCCACCCGCTGCCGTGCCAAGCCACCGATGTCGGATTGACACCTCCGGATAGTGGCGTATGGGTCCAGGGGACCACTCGACGGCTGCCTTGACCGCTCGCGTCCGCGTCCACCACCATCGTATACCCGTGCCAGGTGGCGTCGGTGGCGCCGGCCTTGGGTCGAGCGGCGCGGGCGGGGAACAACCGATCGTGGGTGAAGCCATCTCAGGCCGCCGAATTTCGATTGACTTACGACAGAATCGTCAAGCCCATACTGGCCGACACGGCCAGCCCGCATGGTTCGGCTGGCCAGCGAGGAGAAGAACCAATGGCGGATGCGGCTCGGAACGAGGACGACATTGTCATCTATCACGTTGGTGGCGAAGGTGGTTATGGCCCCGTGACCGCCATTGCACGGCAGTTTCCCCGCAACGTCCATTTGGTGGTTTTCGACGCCAGATCCGACATTGCCGACCTTTCGGCCAATGAGAAACTCGATAGCAACGGCGTCCGTATCACCGTCATCAATCGCGGAATCGACCAAGCGGCCGGCCGACCCCATTTTTTCATCAACACCTTTCCTCTGAGCAGCAGCCTCTTACCACCATCTCCGGTGACCGCAGACGAGAATCCGGGATACCGGCATTGCCGTACGTGGGCTGAGAACACGGTGCTCGATTACGCCGTTCCGGTGGACACGCTGTCGGTCGATCAAATCCTGACCACGGGTCTTGCCCCTGTGCCCGACATCATCAGCCTGGATGCCCAAGGTGCGGAGCTCCGAATTCTACGCGGTGCACGCCGGGCACTCAGTGACCACACCTTGGCCGTGGTCACTGAAGTGGAATTTTTCGAAATCTACGATGGTCAGGGTTTGTTCGATGACCAGATGAGTTTGCTATCGCAACAAGGTTTCCGCTTGGTCAATGTGCTCAATCAGCAAAACTGGCATCCCGGTCCACTGGCTGGAACCGGGTTTCTGACCGTCGGTGAAGCACTCTTCGTGCGTTTCGTACACGACTTTCCACGATCCGAAGCCAGCACCCGGCGCGGTTTCGTCAACCCCGAGGCGCTGAACAATCATCAACTCGTGCGCTTGGCGGCGATCGCCTTTGGATTCAACCTATTGTCATATTGCTTTCGGCTGCTCGACTGCTTGCGCGACCGTGCACCAGATTTCTTTAAAGAAGCGAAGCACGTATCGCCGTTCCGTGATGTATTTGATCTCCATCAGGATATGGAAAGCCGAATGGAAGAATACAAGAAAGATCACTTGTACTTTCAGAAAACACCAATGGCTGAATGGCGCTTGGATTCTGCCAGGAAAAAGTCATAAGTCCTCGCGATATGACGTCGTTGGAGCATTTTCGGCGAACGCGGACATCGACTGCGCGATCGAAAAATGCGGCATAACGAGGGGGTGTGGATAGTCGTGCCCAGGGTTCCGATGCCCCTCAGCAAATCGCAAAGATAACCAGCAGATCCGGGTCATACCAACGGCCCGAAACACTGACCGGCCCTCGGGCTGCCCTGTTTCGGAGCGCCGGCATCCTTGCCGGCTGGACCGCCGGCTTCCAGCCGGCCCGAACCACGCCCAGCCGCCGGCCGCCAAGATGGCGGCGGTCCAGCCGGCACGGATGCCGGCGCTCCTCGTTCAGCGCCGAAACCGACCGTGTCGTCAATGCGGACCATGATTTGCTGAAAAAACAAAGAATTAGGGCGAGATCCGCGAAATAGTGTGAGCGGAAAACACGCCCGCCCGAGCCTACCCGGCCAAA
>JANQJV010000192.1 GCA_028281465.1 Azospirillaceae bacterium
CCAAGCCATGGCAATCGCCGCTCTCAAATGTACACGGACGGTCAAGACCGAGCACCAGGGCCGACAACTCGCCTGCGTGGAGGGTACGCCGGTCGGACGCGATGCGCCGACGGTGCTGTTCCCCGGCGAAATCCTGGATCCACACGAGCCATTCCCGGCCGGCATCGCACAGCCTTACCGGTTCCTCGATTTCCGTCCGCCATTGGGCGTCGACCGAGAAGGTCTGGGGCTGCCCAACATACGCCTGGACCAGACCATGCAATTCCTGTTGGGAGACTACCTGGCATGACCACCCCTGAGAGGCCTGCACGCCCCGACACCCCATCCCGTCTCGCGCCCATGGAGCTCACACCCGATCGGTTGACCCAACCGATCATCGGTACTGAAGAGGTGGCGGCCTCATCGCCGCCGGCCGCATCAAAACGGGCGGCACCAACGACACAGTCCGCACCGCTTCTGCTCGGCGCCGTCGTGTCCCTGCTCCTCGTTGCCCTCGGCATGGATGTCGCTTCGCTGGCGGGGCGCGCCTTTGCCGAGAGCTGGGTGCTCGGTGCCTTCGTTCTGAGCCTGCTTGCACTGGCGATTGCGGCAGGCATCCGGCTCATCGTCGCCGAGATCAAAGGCCTCCGACGCCTGCGATCGGTCGACGCCCTGCGTCAGAAGGCCGAACAGTGCCTGGCCAATGGGGAGGGTCGTGCCGAAACCTTCGTCACCCAATTGGCGGCCTTCTACGCGGACGATGCGGACCGCCTGGCCAGTGTCGCTGTGGCGCGCGGCAATATGACAGACGCCCACAACGACGAGGAAACACTCGCGATCATCGAGCGCACCGTCTTCCTCCCCGTCGATGAGCAGGCTTATGCCCTCGTGGTCCGCGCGGCACGCACCTGCGCGCTGGCGACAGCCCTGAGCCCCGCCGCCATCCTCGATCTTGCCATCGTGCTCTGGCGAAACCTTCGCCTGACTCGGGAGATCGCTACGCTCTACGGATGTGGCCCGGGCCCCGTCGGCGCCTTCCGACTCCTACGCCGCATGGTGATCAATTTGGCGGTCGCCGGCGCCACCGAAAGTACCCAACATGCTATCACCGATGTGTTGGGCGGATCGCTCGCAGCGGCGGTGTCTGCCCGGCTCGGTCAAGGTATCCTCAATGGCCTGTTGACGGCCCGCATTGGACTGACCGCGATGCGCCTATGCCGGCCCATGCCGTTCAGCCCGCCGTTGCAACCCACACTCAAGCGCATTCGTGCCGAAGTGCTGGCCGTGCCAAAGAGTGTGATCTGACTGCGGTGTCAAACGGCCTTCGCGCACCGGTGGGAATGATCCGACCGATGCCAAAGGGTCGCGCAGATTGCACATCAGGGTGCTGCAGCCACCGTCGCCGCCGGGCGGCCGATGTCCGTGAGCCGGCTCTGCAAAGCCAGCTTGTCCAACCCTTCAAGGCGCAATGCGGTGAAGTATTTGACACGGGTTTCAATTTCGAGATAGGCGCGTCGGAACGCCTTTGACCGCTTTTCGGGATCATCGCAGGGGACATCCACCGGGTCTTCGATCGGCCAATGCGCCGTCATCGGCCGACCAGGAAACACCGGACAGCCCGCTTCGGCGGTCTGCGCACATACCGTAAACACAAAATCCATAGGCGGTGCGTCGGCCGTCTGGAACTCATCCCAACTCTTGCTGCGCAGGTGATCAGTCCTGTAATTGAACGCTGTCAGAATCCGCGTGGTCAGGGGATGGATCTGCTCGGCCGGTTGGCTACCAGCCGAAAACCCATTGAAACGCCTGTTGGCCCAGCGCTGCAGCGCGCATTCCGCGAAGATGCTGCGTGCCGAGTTATATCGGCACAAAAACAATACATTATAAACCCTATCACCCATGACGCTCTCCGTCACCCGAACCAGGCCGCCGGAGAATGATCGAAGCAGGTCATCAACCCAAGTGTAGATTTTGTTACAGTACCTTTCCTGTTTTTCTTGTGTTTCACCGCGTGTTTCAGTTCAGCATTGGTCGCCCGGTCTCAATATGAACTAAAACCGCCAGCAGCGGACCACCGATATCCCGGCGCACGAAGCTGCTGCCACGTTCCGCCGCCGTCACGGCCTGTTGAAAACTACGACGCCAACGCTCATCATCGAACAGTACATGCTCGGAAAATGCCTGCCAGGCTAGGATCGCAGGACGACGATCGCCGGCCTCGACTGCCAGAGCTCGGACACGATCGAACAGGTCACGGGCCAGTTCGCCGGCACCGGCAGCGTCCAGGACACCCACCAGAAGCGCGAAGGCCTCGGCACGCACATCTGCATCCTGCACCTGTTCGGCATAGGGCACCGCCAGCGCGGCGTGACCGCGGACGCTCAGCCGTTCCAGCACCGCAGCAATCACCCACGGATGTTCGTTCTGAACAGCCCGAAGCAGGGTGAGCGCCAGATTTGCGTCACCCACATCGGCCGCCGCCACTGCCAACTCTGGCGGACAGCATCGGTTCCTCGGGTCGCGATACGTGGGGAATCGCGTTTCCACTGTGCCGAGCAGAAGACGACGCGCCTCCACCTGCCGCCCGACCATCCAGAGCGCCTGCACCACCAGCCCCATTTCCCAACTGCAATCGTAGGTGCGCGCAAACTCCAGTGCCTCGTCCGTGAGCTCGCGCGCCATTTCGGTGCGGCCCTCCCACAGAGCGACGTCCGCGATATCGGTCAGATTGTAGACTCGCGTGGAGCACTCGGCGATGCCACGCGTAATGCCAAGAGCGATCTCGCTCTCGCCGGTCAAAGCTAGGGCACGGGAAACAAAAAGGTCGCGCTCTGCGCCCGGCGGCAAAGCGCCTCGCCGCACTGCCGACAGAAAAGGGGCGACGATTTCGCGTGCCCGCGTCCGGCTGCCGAAAAAATGATGCGCCACGGCCAACGAGAGCCAATCCCAGCGGGCCGAGGTGATTGGTACTTCAATCGGCGGCAACAGCGCCGTGATCCGTTGTAAAAAGCAAGCCGAGCTGTCGGGCGTATAACAGACCAGCGAATCGACGCGATTCTTGAATTCAAAGAAATCGAAATCGCCAACGAACTGGTTAGTGACTAGTTGCACCGCCAGGTCGGTGCCGGGAAAGGTGTCGATGATGCCGTCGAGCAGTACCGCCGCGCGGTTCAAGAGCTTGGCTTCCCGAACCGCTTCATAGGTCCGATCGGCCTCCTGGATCAGCCGCATGGCCTCGACGAACTGCCGGTTGGCGGCGCTGCGGCCGTCGTCCGCCCGGACGGGCTGGACCGCCGCCTGCCAAATCACCGCCACGAACGCCAACGCACCGAGAGTCACAGCCAACCCGACGGTCACGACGTGAGTCAGCCGGTACCCCACCAGCGCACCAGGTGTCGAACCGTCAGAGGCAAACATGGGAATCCGAGCGTTCGGCATTTTGGATCGCACAGGCATGGGTCAGAATCGCGTCGCGTTCCTCCCGGCTGCATGCGCGGCCGATCAGATAAACCACGCCATCCACGGTCTCGATCCTGACATTGGCAGAGCTCACCTGATCGTCAAAGATCAGTTTGGTTCGGATCTGTGTCGTAATCCAGGTGCCGCGCACATCATCGACATCATCGATCACCCCCACGACCCCACGTTCCTGGCCAACACCGATCGCGGCGCCCGTGACCGCCGAGCCGACCACAACCGAAGCACACCCGCCGAGCGCCAGGACGCCGATCAAGGCCAGACCTGCCATGTGCATGGAACCGCTCACCCATGTGGTAATCGTTGTCCAAGCGGGTACAGTCTACTACTTCACGGTCGTCGACCGGCAGACGCCGCGTCGCCCGTAACCCGATCCATGACCGATGCTGTGGATCCAAAGCAACATGGCCGACCGACACGGTTCGGCCAGGCGGCCGGCGCTTTGACGCGAACCGAAGGCCCCGAAACAGAACCGGAAACGCTGAGAGGATAGTTCGCATGCCCGTCATCAATCGTTTGGCAGACTTCCACACCGAAATGACCGCGTGGCGGCAGGACCTGCACGCCCACCCGGAACTCGCATTCGAAGAACACCGCACGGCCGCCTTCGTCGCCGACAAGCTGACGGAATTTGGGCTGGAGGTTTACCGCGGTGTTGGTGTGACCGGCGTCGTCGGTCTGCTGCGAGGCCAAGGCAACGCGCCACGTCACCTCGGACTGCGCGCCGACATGGATGCCCTACCGCTGCAGGAGGCCAATACCTTCGCGCACGCTTCCAAACACCCCGGCAAGATGCATGCCTGCGGTCACGACGGGCACACCAGCATGCTGCTCGGCGCAGCCAAATATCTGGCGGAGACGCGTAACTTCGACGGCACGGTGGCGTTTATCTTCCAACCGGCCGAGGAAGGCCGGGCCGGTGCCAAGGTTATGATGGACGATGGCCTGTTCGATCGGTTCCCATGCGACCAGGTCTATGGCGTGCACAACTGGCCAGAGCTTCCGGTCGGCGAAATCGCCGTGCGCCCGGGTCCGATCATGGCCGCCGCGGACACCTTTGACATCGAAATTCGTGGCCACGGCGCGCACGCCGCCATGCCGCACCACGGCATCGACCCGATCGTTGTGGCCGCCCAGATCGTGCTTGCGGCTCAGGCGCTGATCAGTCGCGAAACCAGTCCGCTGGACAATGCCGTGCTGAGCATCACCACCATCCACGCCGGCACTGCCGACAACATTGTGCCGTCCCATGCCACGCTCGGCGGCACCGTTCGAACCTTCGATGCCGCCGTACGCGACAGGCTGGAACAACGCATGGCTGCCCTGGTGAAAAGTGTCGCGGCCGGTTTTGGTGCAACCGCCGACTTCACGTTTCATCGGGGCTACCCGGCGACCGTGAACCATGCAGCGGAAGCCGATCTAGCCCGCCAGGTGGCCGCCCAGGTGGTCGGCGAAGAACGGGTACGCACCAATGTCGCCCCATGCATGGGCGCAGAGGACTTCTCCTTCATGCTCAACCAGCGTCCGGGAGCCTATGTATGGATTGGTCAAGGCTCGGGAAGCGGCGATTGCATGGTTCACCACCCTCGCTATGACTTCAACGATGCCATTTTGCCTATCGGCGCCAGCTACTTCGCTGCACTGACAGAACGTTTACTGCCGCGCCAATCGTAGGCGCCGCCCCGTTAGGTTCCATCCGTGGGACCCAGGCGGTGCACCAGCAAGGCAGTCGCGTGCGGCCGGCCCAAGCCGGCCGCGGGCCTCCGTTTACCCGCGCCGGCATTGGCCAACCCTACATTGGCCACAGCCAGGGCGGTTAATCCGATCAATAGCCTTCACGCTCCATCCGCTTGCGCAACAGCTTGCGGGTCCGACGCACGGCTTCCGCCCGCTCCCGCGCCCGCTTTTCCGACGGTTTTTCGTAGTTGCGGCGGAGCTTCATCTCCCGGAAGATACCTTCTCGCTGCATCTTCTTTTTCAGGGCGCGCAGCGCCTGATCCACATTGTTATCGCGAACAAGAACCTGCACGGTCTCCGGTACCTCCATGATCAATGCATCGCTCGCGGCGCCCAGGCCGCCGTCAATGCGGTAATATGTACCCAAGGCGGTAGGATATCACGTCGCGACAGCGATTGTGAAGTCCGGCTCCAGTGAAAAAGGTCCACGAATGCCGATCCTTGAAATTGCGCGCCTCGGCCACCCCGGACTGCGTCAGCGGGCCGCCCCGGTGGACGAACTGTCGAATGGTCTGGTGACCGATCTGGTTGCCGATATGCAGGATACCTTGATTAATGCGGGCGGCATCGGCCTGGCGGCACCCCAGGTTGGAGTGCCGCTGCGCGTTGTCCTGTTCCACGTTCCACCGCAACGCGCCAACGGTCAGCGGATCGAGATGACCGTGCTGATCAATCCGGAGATCGAACCCCTCGGCGACACCGTTACCGTCGAATGGGAAGGCTGCCTGTCCATCCCGGGGCTGCGCGGTCAGGTGCCCCGCTACGAGCGCATCGGCTACCGAGGGCTGAACCCGGCGGGAGTCTTGGTGGAACGGGAAGCTTCAGGTTTGCACGCCCGCGTGGTGCAACACGAGGTGGATCATCTGAACGGGGTCTTGTATCTGGAACGGATGAAGGATTGCCTGTCATTGAGCTTCGAGGACCAACTTCACCACGTCCGTGCCCTTGAAGAAGAAAGGTCGGCGCCGTGATCCATGCCGATGACCCGCGCGAGACACTCCTGATTGCCGTCCTGGCCAATGTCGCTTTCGATGGCTGGACCGAGACCGCGCTGCGCACCGCCGCGACATCACAGGGCCTGGATCGGTCGGCCCGGTTGGCGGCCTTTCCAGGCGGCGTTCCCGATGTCATCCGCTCATTCAACGACTGGACGGATGCCAGAATGGAACGGGCACTTGGCGAGCAGGACATGACCATTCTGCGTCGACCGGAACGCATCGCGCTGGCCATCCGCCTGCGCCTGGAGCGGCTCGAACCGCATCGGGAAGCCGTCCGCCTGCTATTCGCCCACCTTGCCCTCCCCGGCCGTTGGACATTGGCGGCAACGCTCGCGTATCGGACTGTGGATCGGATCTGCTACGCGGTCGGCGACGCATCGACCGATTTCCGTTTCTACGCGCAGCGAGCCACGTTGGCACCTTTGTTGACCTCGACCATGCTGTATTGGATCGATGATCGATCCGAAGGCGCATTGGCGACTTGGTCATTCCTGGAGCGTCGGTTGCACGGCCTGATGGCCGGCCCCAAGCGTGGTCCCATCCTGGGAAACCTGGATCGGTTGCTCGAAAACCTGCCGTCGCCGCGCCGGTTCTCTCGCCAGATGCGCCGGCGAGTCGAGGAAATTTGACGACGTGAGACAGCCGAGCAAACCGGTGGCGGGCCGAAGCCTGTGTGGACCGGCTCATCGAGTCGGCAGGATGCCATGACCGTACAAGTACAACGGGAAGACTTCGACCCCGGTGCCGAGATCAAGGAGTTGTCCAGGGAAACCGCATCGACCGGCGCCCTCATCTGTTTCATTGGGCTGTGCCGCGACATGGCTGGAGACCGTGCCATTACGGCCATGACACTGGAGCACTATCCAGGCATGACAGAACGCCATCTGGCCGATCTGGAGGCAGAGGCGCGCCGACGCTGGCCGATCGCAGGCTGCCGAATCGTTCACCGCTTCGGCCGTCTTCTGCCCGGCGATCGAATCGTTCTCGTTGCCGTGACGACTCCCCATCGGCACGATTCGTTCCAGGCTTGTGCATTCTTGATGGACCGACTCAAGACAGAAGCACCGTTCTGGAAAGCGGAAGAAACGCCGGACGGTATCCACTGGGTCGACGCCACCGTGTCGGACGATCAGGCGGCTGCGCGCTGGACACCATGAGCCAGCGCGCTAGAATCGGCGAGACCACCGGTCGTATTCGGCAATAGCCCTCATTGTGCAAACGGTGTGCCTACGACAGGCATGCGCCCCCGCCGGGGGGAACCGCGATCGCCCCGATGCTATGAGCCTGTGCGCCGACGGGCCTGCCGCGTCGAGCCGCGGCCCAAGCCGATTTTCTTGGCAAACTCCGAGCGCTGTGACGCGTAATTCGGTGCAACCATTGGATAATCCGGCGGCAAACCCCAGCGTGTCCGATACTCATCTGGTGTCATGTTGTAGGTTGTGCGAAGATGCCGCTTCAGCATTTTTAACATTTTGCCGTCTTCCAGACAAACGATGTAGTCTGGAGTCACAGATTTGCGTACCGGCACTGCCGGCTTCAATGGCTCCTGCTGCTTTTCTTGAGCACCATTACCCAACCCATTCAAAGACGAGTAAACGGTAGTGATAACCTCGGGCAATTGTTGTGCAGGGAGGACATTCTTGCTCACATAGGCCGAAACGATATCCGCCGTCATACGCAAGAGCGCGGAATCTTCGCCATCCCGGGTTTGGTGTTCACTCATTTTTCAGTCCCGCCGTCGCATTTCGACAACACACACGTCCGCAATTGAGTTGTGATGTGTATTTTTTGCCACCGCACATCTTCACTGTCAATAAAAATTTGTCAAGCGACAGACAAGTTTTGCTTGTGCGTAGAATGTGGCACTTTCTTCACAAGGTGGATAACCCGGATCGGTGCTGGGTTCGGTGTCGGAATACAACCATCGCTGTAGAAAACGCGGCGCCTTCATTATAAATCGCCGTGCCCAGATCGGGTCATTCGTGCTCCCAGGGGCAACAAAATCCGGACACATCCCGTCACCGGCCCCAGCGCGCCGCTCCCTCACCCGTGGTGGTGGCGACCTTTGCGTTCTTGTCGAGATATGGTAGGATCGCCCAGTTGATGCGGACGCGGCCGTCTCGGTCTCAGAAACTTGCGAGGTAGCGTGCAGGATGGATGCTGCGATGAACTCACCCGTGGCATGCGCGGCCGACCATGCTGGTGTCGAGTTGAAAGACCGTCTGGTTGACCATCTGCGTAGCCAGGGCATCGAGGTGCTCGATCTCGGCACCCGTGGCCAGACATCGGTCGATTATCCCGATTTCGCCGATGCCGTCGCCGAAGCGATCGAAACAGGCCGCGCCATCCGCGGTGTGCTGGTGTGCGGTACCGGTGTCGGTGTCAGCATCGCGGCCAATCGCCATGGGGCCGTGCGGGCGGCGCTGTGCACCAACACCACGATGGCACGGCTTGCCCGGCACCATAATGATGCCAATGTTCTGGCGCTCGGTGCCCGCGTGATTGGACCGGCAGTCGCGTGCGACTGCTTGGACACCTTCCTCACCACCGCATTCGATGGCGGAGACCGACACGTCCGGCGCATTGCCAAGCTCACAGCCGGCGGATCGCGGGCGCCGCACCAGAATTGAGGACAAGGAGACGCAGATGTCCAATCACACAGGCTCGTTGGCACGCATGACGCCGCTGCACGGAGCCGGCAACGGCTTTTTCCAGAAGGCGCTGGCCGAACGGGACCCGGATGTGGCGTTGGCGGTCCGCGACGAACTGGTGCGTCAGCAATCACAGATTGAATTGATCGCGTCGGAAAACATCGTCTCCGCAGCGGTCTTGGAGGCACAAGGATCGGTCCTGACCAACAAGTACGCCGAAGGCTACCCCGGCAGGCGCTACTATGGCGGGTGCGAGCACGTCGACGTGATCGAATCCCTCGCCATCGACCGGGCAAAACGCCTGTTCAGCTGCGCATTTGCTAATGTGCAACCACACTCCGGCGCCCAGGCCAACCAGGCGGTGATGCTCGCCCTCTTGCAGCCGGGTGACTGTGTGCTCGGTATGTCGTTGGCGGCCGGCGGCCATCTGACCCATGGTGCGGCACCCAATCTATCCGGAAAATGGTTCAAGGCGGTGCCGTACGGCGTCCGGCGCGACGATGGCTTGATCGATTTCGACGACGTGCATAGGCTGGCAGAAGAACACCAACCGCGGTTAATCATTGCTGGCGGCTCGGCCTATGCGCGAACCATCGATTTCGAGCGTTTCCGCAGCATCGCTGACCAGGTCGGTGCCTATCTGCTTGTCGACATGGCCCATTTCGCCGGATTGGTGGCCGGTGGGGTCCACCCGACCCCCTTGCCACACGCCCATGTGGTGACCACGACCACGCACAAGACGTTGCGCGGGCCGCGCGGCGGCATGATCCTGTCCAACGATGCCGAGCTGGGCAAAAAGATCAATTCCGCCGTTTTCCCGGGATTACAGGGCGGTCCGCTGATGCATGTGATCGCCGCCAAGGCAACCGCCTTCGGCGAGGCCCTGCGTCCGGATTTCGCCCGCTATGCGGCCCAGGTGGTGGAAAATGCCCGGGCCCTGGCGCACCGTGTTCAAGCAGGTGGGTTGGCCATCGTGTCCGGCGGGACCGACACCCATCTTGTCTTGGTGGATCTGCGCCCGAAAGGGCTGACCGGTAAAGCGGCAGAGCAGAGCTTGGAACGAGCGGGACTCACCTGCAACAAAAACGGTGTTCCGTTCGATCCGGAGAAACCGGCCATCACCTCCGGTATCCGGCTAGGCTCGCCGGCTGGTACCACACGCGGCTTCGGAGTGGAGGAATTTCAGCGAATCGGCGAGATGGTGGCCGAAGTGCTGGACGGGTTGGCGGCCAGCAATTCGGGCGACAATCAAGTGGTGGAACTCGCCGTGCGGCGTAAGGTCGGAGCTCTTTGCGACCGTTTCCCGATTTATCCGACCCTGTAACCTTGCGGAGCGCGAACGATGCGGTGCCCGTTTTGCGGACACGAAGACACCCAGGTGAAAGACTCCCGTCCCACGGAAGACAATTCGGCAATTCGGCGGCGCCGGCTTTGCCCGAATTGCGGGGCCCGGTTCACCACCTTCGAACGTGTCCAACTGCGCGAACTGACAGTCTTAAAGAGTACGGCGCAAAAGGAACCATTCGATCGCGACAAACTGCTACGCTCCATGCGGGTGGCCTTGCGTAAACGGCCGGTGGAAGCGGATCGTATCGACCGCGTCGTCAACAGTATTGTCCGCCAATTGGAATCTTCCGGCGAGAGCGAAATCCCCTCCAAACAGATCGGCGAAATGGTGATGCAGTCGCTGTTGCAACTCGATAAGGTTGCCTATGTCCGATATGCATCTGTATATAAAGACTTCCGTGAGGTCTCCGACTTCCATGAGATCGTTGAATCCCTGACACCGATGGGGGACGCACGCATATCCGGACGTGTTTGATCAGCAGATTCCGCTCACCTGGCCCGCCATTGGATCGAACTCCATCTCATCGCTAGGGCGAATCGATGGTCGTTGGTGCCTCGGGATCAAGCCTGGATACCAATCCAAGTCTTGCATAGGCTGGCCCGACGGTCGAAAGATCAGCGGGTGATCGGCCCGGTTTCGGATGGGGTGCCACCATTGCGCATTCAGTCTGTTGCACGCCGAACCGCCGCGGCGGCCATCTCCTGGATGTTGTGCCTGTTGATGCCTTACGGTTCTCCCAGCGCCGTAATGGCACAAACCGAGACCCGGTTGCCTGCTTTGTCGGATGCGGGAAGTTATCTGGCCGGGCGTTTCGCACAGCACGCCAATGATTGGCATGCCGCATCGCGTTTTATGACTAAAGCGTTGGCCCGCGATCCAACGGACGATCGCCTGCTGCGCCGCACTTTCATGCTGAAACTCGGTGTTGGCCAGTGGCGGGAGGCCGTGCCGCTGGCCCGGCGAATCGTGGACAGCGAAACCTCAGCCGTGCTCGCTCAGACGGTGCTCATTGCTGACGATATCCGGAACAGTACCTTGGAATCGGCTGCGGCACGGGTTGCCGCTCTGCCGGTCTCAGGCGTGGGCCGAGTTTTACAGGCTTTGGCTGGTGCCTGGGTGTCGTCGGCAGCAGGTCGCCCGGACGAGGCCCTGCAGCACCTAGACCCCTTGGCCGACTCCGGGGGTCGGAAATTACAGGCTCTCCATGCCGCTTGGATTAGTGAGCGCGCGGGCCGGTTGGAAGAGTCAGCACGGTGGTTGCGGCGTGCCGCTGTAGGGGAACTGAGATCGCTACGCATGATACTGGCTCTCGGCGGCCACCTGGAACGCCGTGGCAAGGTCGATGCCGTACGTCAACTCTACCGGGGATTCGACGGCGGTACCACCGCCGTGACTGTCGATCTGTCCGACCTGGAAGCAGAAATCGCGTCGGTCCCGATCGATACATCGGTCGGCCTTTCGCCGACCGAGGGTTTGGCGCAGGTCCTGTTCGATCTGGCCAATGCCCTTCATCAGGACGAGTCGGACGAATTGGCACTCATCTATGGGCGCCTGGCGCTGGCGCTCCATCCACGCTTCGCCCTCGCTGCGCTTTTCCTGGGGGATGTCCTACGCGACCGCGGGCGCGACGAAGACGCTCTGGCCCATTACCATCGGGCCCTTGAGGCTGCGCCGTTCCTGCGTGGCACCATCAAGCTCCGCCTGGCCGACACCTTGAGCGACGCCGGCCGCCACGGAGATGCCATTGAGACGCTCGAGGCACTGCTAATCACAAATCCGGACTGGATGGTGGCGCTGCAGAGTCTCGGCGACGAGCACCGCCGCGTCGGCGCTTACGAACAGGCCATCGAACGCTATTCCGCCGCCCTGGCCCAAGCGCCACCAGGCAGCGAAGAGCGCTGGCCGATCCTTTATGGCCGTGCCATCGCCTTGGACCGAGTCGGCCGCTGGCCGATGGCAGAACGCGACTTGGAACAGGCGATCGCCATCAACCCCAATCATCCAAGCTTGCTCAACTATCTCGGCTACACTTGGGCCGACCGCGGCGAAAATCTTCCCCAGGCCCTTGACATGATCCAACGGGCGGTCGCGCAGAGACCAGAGGACGGCTACATTATCGATAGTTTGGGCTGGGTCTTGTTTCGCCTGGGAGATATTGGAGGCGCGATCCGACACTTGGAGCGGGCGGTGGAGCTTGTCCCGCTTGATCCAACGATCAACGACCATTTGGGCGATGCCTATCTGGCCGCCGGACGCCACCTGGAAGCGGTTTTTCAATGGCGCCGCGCCTTATCCCATGTCGGCGACAACACGACACTCGAGACCGCAATCCGTCGAAAGCTCTCCAAACAGGCAGCACACCGGGTGCGGAGTCAAGCCGATGGCACCTGACCGGCTGGACCCGGTACCGATCATCGAACCGGCACCGGCCAAGCTCAACCTCTATCTGCATGTGCTAGGCAGACGCGCAGACGGGTATCACGACCTGGACAGTCTGGTCGCTTTCGCCGACATCGGCGACACCATCACGGTGTCGACCGAATCGTCCGGACCCTTCACTCTGGACATTGATGGCGACCAAGCCGATGCATTGGTCCGCGATCCATGGGAAAATAACCTGGTGTGGCGCGCCGCCACCCGGCTCAGCGACGCAGTTGGCCGCCGCCTGCCGGCGCGCATACGACTTACAAAACGCCTTCCCGTGGCATCGGGCATCGGCGGCGGCTCAGCCGACGCGGCCGCCTGCCTGCGCGCCCTGTGTCGCCTTTGGGACCTGTCGCCGGAAGACCCGACGGTAACCGCCGTCGCATTGTCTCTTGGCGCCGATGTGCCGGTCTGTCTGGTCGGTCGGACCGCTCGGATCGGAGGGGTGGGTGACCGCCTGGCGTTGGTCCTTGGGCTGCCCGCCAGTCCTCTGGTTCTGGTCAACCCTGGTGTGGCGGTCCCCACACCGGCCGTGTTCGGCGCTTTGGCAGGGCGTTTTTCGCCGGCTGGCGAGCCGCTTATTTCTTCGGCGGACACGAAGGCTCTCGTCGCCCAACTTCGCAGCCGGGGCAATGACCTGACCCCGCCAGCGTTGTCGCTTGCCCCTGCGATCGGCACAGTCCTGGAAGCCCTGGCAGCCTGGCCAGACTGTCTCTTAAGCCGCATGTCGGGCAGCGGGGCAACCTGCTTCGGTCTGTTCGCCGACGTCGATGCCGCACGACGCTGCGCCGACGACCTGAGCGCACGTCACCCGAGTTGGTGGGTGCGCGTAAGCCGCATCCGTGCGTGAGAGGGTGTGTCTTGACCCGCGTCCGTCCGGGACTTACCGCTTGATCCACAGGTGCTTCACGGCCGGGTCGATTTCCGAGAGGTCACGCAGACGGAACAGGAGCTTGGCCTTCAGAATCTGCCCTTCGGCCAACAAACGCACACCATTGGACAGCATCAAATCCCGAGCCAACACAGAATTCACCGGGATGCGCATGAGTGGACACCGGGATGCGTGTTCGGTGGTGATGATCTCCTCGTTGTCATCCGTCCCGGTCTCCGGCAATTCGTCGGCTGGCGACAGAACCCCGTCCAGAGCCGCGGTTGGCACTTCGACTCCGCGGTATCGGTCCGACAGGTCCGTATCCTGATCGATCAGGATCCGGCCGAACCGCTCGGCCAACATTTCGACGGTGACCGGTTTGGCCATGAAGCAGTCAACGTCGAGGTCGATGGCCAGGCTGATGTATTCGGTATCGCAGTGGCCGGTGAGAACAGCGAACGGAACCTTGGTATCCGCACCGGTGGCTCCCGTGCGCACTGCCTTGAGCAACTGCAAGCCGTTCATCCGCGGCATGTTGAGATCGCACAGGATGCAATCCATTCCCGTAGGCTTTTTCAGCAGTTGCACGGCCTCTTCGCCGTCCGCCGCTTCCCAAACCTGCAGCGCCTTGAGCTTACGCATCATCAAAACGACAAGCGAGCGCGTAAACTCGTCGTCATCCACCACCAGAACGGAACGTCCCCAGAGAACGCCGGAAGTCATGGCCGCAGTGTCCGCCTCGACGGAGAGAATGGGATCGGGCGGCACCAGCGTGCGATGCCGGCACGCCTTTCCTCAAGATTGAGTGTTTACGAGGATGCCCTGGGTCAGGGCAACTGTTGAGCACCGTCGGGAAACACCCAAATCGGCTCGATCGAATAATCGAGTGTCTTTAGTTCATGCAGCCGAGCCAGAAGTTTCGGTTTGAGCACCTGTCCCGCCTCAATGACCGTGATGCCGTTGCGCAGGACCAAGTCTCGGGCCAACACATCCCCTTCGGCGACGTCTTCAAGCCGGCGGCAGACGGCTCCATAAGGCGGCGAAGACGGCTCCACCTTGGATGCCACATCCAGAACGTCCGGCGAATCGTCGACTGGCAGAATGCCGCCTGAGGGGACAACGATGTCCGCATAGGCTTCCGGCGGCTCCAACTCCAAGTCCTCCGACATGATTCGCGACAGCCGCTCGGCCAGAACCCCCAACGTCACCGGCTTGATCAGAAAGGCACTGACATCGAGGTTGACAGCCAAATTGACAACATCGACATCGCTGTAGCCGGTCAGCATGGCGATCGGGAGGTTGCGCGCCACGCCCGCGTCACCGCACCGGACGGCCCTCAGAAACTCAAGACCGTTGAGGTGCGGCATGTTGAAGTCACAAATGACGGCACTGACCGTGTCGTTGCGGCGCAGCAGATGCAGGGCCTCCGCACCGTCGGTTGCTTCACGAATCTGCAGGGCGTCAAGTTTGCGCACCATGCGTGCCACGATGGCACGGCTAAAATCCTCATCATCGACGATCAGGATGGTGCGGCCCCAGAGGAGGTTTCTGACCATTCGATCGACTACTCGCACAGCTATGGTACGTCATGGTACGGGCGCGCCAATCTAGAGCGAAAAGGAGCTAATCCCAGTCGATGAGATGGTCCATCGATACCCCCATTTGTGCAGCCGGTCCGAGCCCGGTTTCCATCCACAATCGTCCGCGGTGGTCATGCCTCGCTTCGCCGCGCCGTGACCACTTGCTCGAGCAACTCCGTCAGCTCGATTCGAGAAACCGGTTTCACCAGATATCCGTCGGCTCCTCGGGCCAGGGCATCATCCACGATTCCGGCCAGTCGGTACACCGACAGCACCAGCATGGGCGTCGTCGTTGCCGCAGCCGTAAAGCCTTGGCGCACCCGCTCGACCAGGGTGAAGCCATCCAATCCCGGCATTTCAAGATCACAGATAATCACATCCGGAGATTGGCCGATCTGCTGCAGCACATCGATGGCGTGCAGCCCATCCCGGGCCTGATACACCTCCGCCACTGGCAACTCCTCCAGCAAGCGGACCAGTAGACCACGTTGGAAATCCTCATCCTCGACCACAAGCACCGTCAAGCTCGAGTATTCGAAAGTTCCGGCTGGCATGAACGACACAGGCTCCCAGGACGACGGCGCACCAAGCCGATCCGCCATTGCCGGCTCCAGTGCCCCCTGTTCCGTTTGCGTCGGCGGCGCTATAGCGTCGACGATCTTGCGCGACAGGAGCAAGGACAATTGTCCGTTTTCCAGCCGAAGCATTTTCTCTGCGTCCTTGGGCAGCGGAATGCGCTCGCGCCGGCACAGCAGCATAAGATAGGCGGTCACCTCTGAAGCCGACAAGAGAACGATGCTCGGCTGATCTGCCCCTTGCTCCCGCACCTGGGCTGCAAGAACCAATGGGGCCGCTGTCTTGAGCCAAATGCGCTCGACCGACTCGATCTTGGGCTGGCGTTCGGCCACCGGAGCGAACAGTCGCACCGCTGCCAACACCGCGTCATCGGAAAATCCGATCAGGCGCTTCTCGGAAATCATACGGGCCCATCCCCCCATTCCTCGGATCGCCTGGGCTGTGCCGATCGTCACCCGTGCCTAAGCGTCTGCAGCAGGCCACCCAGGTCTTCAACCAATGAATCCGTGGGTTTCGACAGATCCTTCGCCGCCCAGATCACTCGGATGGCCGAGCCATAGGACGATGCCGACGCCTTGGCCACCTCGCTGAAGCGAGTATTGAAGAGCTCCGCGTCGGTTGAGACCTGCCGCACCACACCAATGATCTCCTGGGTCACGCCGTCTTGGCGGCCGATCGATTCGACAACCACCTTCGCGAGCGCGCTGATCTTCTCGATCGTTTGGCTGATATCCTGGATGGCCGCCACGGCGTCCTGTGTGGTCACCTGGATATTCGCCACCTGGCTGGAAATGTCTTCGGTTGCTTTGGCCGTTTGGCCGGCCAAATTTTTGACTTCGGTTGCAACGACGGCAAATCCCTTGCCCGCATCCCCTGCCCGTGCCGCCTCGATCGTGGCGTTCAAGGCGAGAAGATTGGTTTGCGATGCAATCCCGCTGATCAATTGAACCACCTCGCCGATCCGCTCCGCCGCCTGGGCAAGACCACGGACCGTCTGATCGGTCACCAGAGCCTGGTCGACCGCATGACGAGCGATGTTGGACGACTCGGAAACCTTTCTGCCAACGTCGGAAACGGATTGGGACAAGGCGAGTGTGGCGTCGTTCAGACTGGCGACATTCGTGGCCGTGCGGATGGACGCCTCGGTGGCCCCAAGCGACCGGTCGGCCGTATTGCCCACCTTCTGGCCCATGCGACCTGCGGTCAAGACGATGCGTTCTGCGCTGGCGCGGAAGTAGTCGGCCGTCTCGGTCAAGGTGGATTCGAACTCATCGGCGATCTTCAGCATGGCGGCGCGGCGCTCCTCCTGGACCTGCCGCTTCATCGCATCGCTTTCTTGCGCCAACCGGTCCATTTCGATCGCGTTCTCCTTGAACGTTTGCACCGCCGCAGCCATCCGCCCGACCTCATCAGACCGGTCCAACGCGGGCACCTGCACCGCTTTGTCACCATCCGCCAACGCCGACATGGTATCGGTGATCCGCACGATGGGGCGGGTGACCGTGCGCAAGATCAGGATCAGCACAACCGACGTCACGAGGAGGACCAGAAATCCGATTCCGGCGATCATCACGCTGCGCTCGCGGATAAAGCGCTCTGCCCGCGCAACCGAAAAGCGCAGCTCGATCGCCCCCAACACCTCCTCGTCGTCGCCCTCGGATCGCACCACCGGCAGACTGCGGATGATCAAGGCCTGCGACACGGAGTCGGTATCGCCATGGCTGGCGAAGACGCCGTCGTTCGGCGTTGTGATCCGGCTGCCGACATAGTCCGGGTCCGTGGCCATCGCCTCGAGCAGGGCACCGGCGCCGGTCTCGTCCAGGTTCCAGAGCGCCTCGCTCGCACCGTTGGACAGAATCGTGGCACTCAGATGGGCACGCCGCTCGATGTTGTCCCGGGCATCCGATTCGTTCATGGCTGTGACGCCGACAACCGCCAATATGGCAACCACCACCTGTAAGAGGGCAATCGGCACAACGGCCCGCACCATGAGACTCCGAGACATGAACACGACCATGCGCTTTGCTCCGCAAGTTCCGCTGATGTTTGCTATCCGGTTTTCCTGGATTCAGCAGAGCTGGGCAATGGAAACTACGGTGCTCCTCACGCGGTGCCGACCGGTGAGGCTCGTCCACCCCCGGCTTTCAAAACTCCGGCCGATCCGGCTCACCTCCAGAAATTTCGAATTCATGCGAACTATGCCGCAACTCTATTTTACAATGATAAGAAATCAATGCTGCAAATTCATGTCACGATACCCTGCGGTCCGGTCCCATGGCCGTGGTGCACCGAACCGACGGTTCTCCGTGCCACTCGCTCGCTTGATGCGGCTTTGCTAGGGTTTTGATATGGCTCGACGTGCCCCGTCTCAGACCGTTCTTGACCCGGATCAATACGACCTGCTCGACGTGCCGGAGCCAACGGCCGTGATGCTGACATACTCGGGTCGTGTGGTCGACTTGGCCAATCCTGACTTCAGCCGATTCCAAATCGAGGACATCGCCCGCCCGCTGGCCTACCAATGCCGATTTGTCGGCAATACGAGGGCGTTTTACAGCGTCGCCCAGCACTCCGTACTGGCCAGCCGCCTCGTCCCCGAGGACTTCGCATTCGAGGCGCTCATGCACGACAGTGAGGAGGCCTTAACCGGTGACTGGCCGACACCGTGGAAAGTCCGCGTCGGGCGCACTTTGATCGAGCAGGCGATCGATCCGCTCAAGCGGGCCCTAGCTAAACGCTTCGGCTTCCCGCACCCGCCGTCGCCCTGGGTGAAGATCGCCGACCGCCGTGCGCTGGCAACGGAACTGCGGGACCTGTGCGCGCCGCATCGGTTGAACTGGCAGTCCTTGCCGCCGCCAGATGACGTGCCGATCACGCCGCTGTCGCCGGAAGATGCCATGGCGGAATTCTTGGCCCGGTACCGTGACCTGGTGCGGTGACCCCCCGTCGCCCGGTCGACTTCCAATACCCGAGCCAAGTCTTGGCATTTGGTAATGGGGACGCGATCTCCGCGCGTATCATTCACTTTCAGCCGTTGCCGCACGCAGACTTGCCTGGGCCGCGCTCAAGCGAGCGATCGGCACGCGGAACGGTGAACACGACACGTAATCAAGGGTGAGACCATCGCAGAACGCGATGGAGTCCGGATCACCACCGTGTTCACCGCAGATTCCCAGCTTCAAGCTGGGTCGACCGCGCCGCCCCCGCTCCACAGCGATGGAAAGCAATTCGCCCACACCTTTCTGATCCAGAGTGACAAACGGGTCTGCCGGCAGGATACCGGCACGCTGGTAATCCGACAGGAAAGCAGAGGAGTCGTCACGGCTGATGCCGAAGGTCGTCTGTGTCAGGTCGTTGGTTCCGAAGCTAAAGAAATCCGCCACCGCCGCGATGTCTTCGGCTCGGAGCGCCGCGCGCGGTAACTCGATCATGGTACCGACCAAGTAATGCAGGGCGTGTTCGCGCGTCTTGCTGATCTCAGTGGCCACACTATCGATGACGCCCTTGAGAATCTCCAGTTCTCGGCGCGCACCCACGAGAGGGATCATGATTTCCGGAATGACCGGCTGGCCGGTGCACTCCGCCACATCGAGCACAGCGAGGAAGATCGCCCGCGCCTGCATCTCGTAGATTTCCGGGAAAGTGATGCCGAGCCGGCACCCACGGTGGCCCAGCATTGGATTGCTCTCTTTGAGCCGCAATGCGCGTTGCCGCACCTTGAGCGGCTCGGAGCCCGAGGCGTCTGCAACCTGGGCCAATTCTTCATCTGACGATGGCAGGAACTCATGCAGCGGTGGGTCGAGCAACCGGATGGTGACCGGCAAGCCGGCCATGATCGTGAACAGCTCGGCGAAATCCTTGCGTTGGATCGGTTCGATCTCAGCCAGGGCGCGCCGCCGTTCGGCCTCCGTTTCCGCCATGATCATGCGGCGTACCGCGACAATGCGGTCGGCTTCGAAGAACATATGCTCGGTCCGGCACAGACCGATGCCCTCAGCACCGAAATCGCGCGCTGTCTTGGCGTCGTGCGGCGTCTCGGCATTGGCCCGCACCCGCATGCGCCGGGTCCGATCGGCCCAAGCCATCACGGTGGCGAAGTCGCCGGACATTTCGGGCTGGATCGTCGGCACCGCACCCAACAGCACCTCACCGGAAGAACCGTCGATGGTGATGATATCGCCGGCGCGCACCTGGATACCGGCCGCCGTCATGGTTTGGCTGCGGTAGTCGATGCGCAGCTCACCCGCCCCGGAAACGCACGCCCGCCCCATACCGCGGGCGACCACGGCGGCATGGCTGGTCATTCCGCCGCGGGTGGTCAGTATCCCGCGGGCGGCGTGCATGCCATGAATGTCCTCTGGACTGGTCTCGACCCGGCACAGAATCACCGCTTCTCCGCGACCAGCCAAGATCTCGGCTTCATCGGCGGAAAAAGCCACCTTGCCAGACGCCGCTCCCGGCGAGGCCGGCAACCCGCGAGCCATGACATGTTTCTCAGCCGTGGGGTCAAGGGTCGGATGCAGAAGCTGGTCCAGTGCCGCCGGATCCAGTCGTAACACCGCCTCATCTTCGGTAATCATGCCCGACTGCGCCATGTCCACGGCAATGCGCAGCGCCGCCCGTGCCGTTCTTTTGCCGCTGCGCGTCTGCAACATGAACAAGCGACCGCGCTGAACCGTGAACTCAAGATCCTGCATGTCGCGATAATGGGTTTCCAGACGCTCGCGCAAGCGCATCAGCTCAGCAAACGCCTCTGGCATTGCCTCTTCCATCGATGGGAGGGGCGAATCGCCCGCCTGCCGGCCTTCAATGCTGATCGGTTGCGGCGTGCGGATGCCGGCAACCACGTCCTCCCCTTGCGCGTTGATCAGAAATTCACCGTACAGCCGGTTCTCACCGGTCGATGGATTGCGCGTGAACGCCACGCCGGTGGCGCAATCGCTCCCCATGTTGCCGAACACCATGGCCTGCACCGTCACCGCCGTGCCCAGGTCGTCGGCAATGCCGTGCAAGAGCCGGTACGTCGTGGCACGTTGATTGCGCCACGAACCGAACACGGCGCCGATGGAGCGCCAAAGCTGATCGTTCACGTCCTGCGGAAACGGTTCGCCCAGACGATCGCCCATCATCGCCTTGTACCGGTCGATCACGGTCAGCCAGTTTTCGGCCGCAAGATCCGTATCCAGGCGGGCACCGACATCGTTCTTGTACATCTCCAGGATGTCTTCGAATTCGTGGTGGTCGACTCCCAGCACCACATTGCCGAACATCTGCAGGAAACGGCGGTAGCTGTCGTAGGCAAACCGGGCATCACCGCTGTGCTCCGCCAATCCACGGGCGGTGGCATCATTCAGCCCGAGGTTCAGGACCGTATCCATCATGCCAGGCATGGACACCGGCGCGCCGGATCGAACGGAAACCAGGAGTGGATTGGTCGGATCGCCGAACCGCGCTCCGACACACCGTTCGATGAAGGCGAGAGCCGCTTCGACCGCTTCGGAGACACCGTTCGGATAGCGACGCCCATACTCATAATAGTGGCCGCAGACCGCCGTGGTGATGGTGAAACCGGGCGGCACCGGCAGACCGAGACGACTCATTTCCGCCAAATTGGCGCCCTTGCCGCCCAAGAGCCGCTTCATGGCCGCCGATCCCTCGGCTTCACCGTTGCCGAAACGGTAGACCCAGGGGTTGGATGGTGGGTTTTCCGACATGCCGCTTTCCCGCAATTGGCCACGGTGCATTGAACTGTCCTGTTCCGATCTGTGCCGGCCGCTACCCTTCGATCCGGCCAAAATCGGCCACGGCATTAAGGGTGGCTCTGATCTGGCTCAACAGGCGCAGCCGATTACGCCGGACGGCGGCATCTTCGGTGTTGACCGTCACCCGCTCGAAAAGCGCATCGACCGGGCCACGCAACGTGGCCAGATCTCCCATGCAAGCACTGAACGCTTCGTGCTTGAAGTGATCGGCCGACGCCGCCGATACCTCCGTCAATCGCCGAAACAGAACGATTTCTTCTTCGACCGCGAACAATGCCGGGTCGGGAGCCGCGCCGTGCGTGACACCGTCCTTCTTCTCTTCGATGCGCACGATGTTGGCGGCACGCCGGTAGGCGATCAGCAGATTGGCGCCGTCTTCGCTGACCAGGAACGTCTGGAGCGCCATGACACGGGCGACCAAACGGACCAAATCATCCTCGTCACCCAGACCGAACACGGCATCGATCAAATCATGCCGGACGCCTCGATCACGCAACACCCCTTTAAGCCGCTCGGCAAAGAAGGCAAGCAACTGGTCGGTCACTGTGGCCGCTGAATGGAGGTCGGTCTGCGGATACAGCGAATGCACAGCCCGGAAGGTATCGCCGAGACGCAGGCGGAGTCCATTTTCGAGCGTGATGCGAATGACACCCAAGGCGGCGCGGCGGAGGGCGAACGGGTCCTTCGACCCGGTCGGCCGTTCGCCGATGGCAAAGAAGCCAACCAGCATATCGATCTTGTCGGCCAGCGCCAAGGTGACCGAAAGTGGCGAAGTTGGACATTTGTCCGACGGACCGAGGGGTTTGTACTGCTCGGCCAGGGCGTCCGCCACGCCCGGGTCATCGCCACCCGCAAGGGCGTAGTACCGGCCCATGACACCCTGTAACTCAGGGAACTCACCAACCATGTCGGTGACCAGATCGGTCTTGCTCAAGATCGCCGCATGGCGCGCCAGTTTTGCATCAACGCCGGGCAAAGCATCGGCCAACGCACCGGTCAGCGCTTCCAGGCGCGTGGTGCGATCGAACATCGTGCCGAGACGGGCGTGAAAAACAATGGCCTTCAGCGCCCCAAGGCGGGCGCGCAACGGCGTCTTCAAGTCCTGGTCCCAAAAGAACTTGGCGTCGCTCAATCGGGCCCTCAGCACACGTTCGTTACCGGAGACGATGGTGGCATCACCATCCATCAACGGCAAATTGGCAATAACGACGAATCGGCAGGCCAGCGCACCGTCCAACCGGCGCACGGCGAAGTACTTCTGATGCGTGCGCATCGAGGTAATCAGGACCTCCTGCGGCACCGCCATGAAGGCCTGATCGATTGAGCCGATCAAGGCGGTCGGCCATTCCACGAGGCCAGCCACTTCATCCGCCAAAGCCTCATCCGGAACCAGCGCCAAACCCTCGCGACCGACCAGCGCGGTCGCCTGGTCGAGAATGCGCTGGCGCCGTTCGGCCCGGTCGAGAATCACGTAACGCGCACGCAGGCCGTCGCAATAACGGGCGAGGCCATCAACCGGAAAAGGATCCGGCGCGAGGAACCGGTGGCCACGCGTGATGTTGCTAAATGCCAGCACCGAACCGGCCGGGCAGGACGGGATATCGGCATCTGACATCGGGCGCGGCGACGCCATCTCCGGGCTTTGGCCAAGGAACAACCCGCCATCGAGCGGCTGGCCGTCAAAAATGGCCAAAATCCCGTGCAACGGCCGCACCCAGCGCAAACCGGACCGACCCCATCGCATGGACTTCGCCCAGGGCATGGCCAAAATCGCTTGGCCGACCAAATCGGACAACACATCGCGCGTGTCGCGGCCGGGCCGCCGGGTCTCGGCGAACCAAAAAACCGCCTTGCCAACGGTGCGCTGCGTGCACTGGCTGAGCTCCGTCAGACCGGTGCTGCGCAGGAATCCGTCGATGGCCGGCTGCGGCGCGCCCACGCGCGGCCCTTTGCGTTCTTCCGTCTGGTCTGGCTGACGCAGCGGCAAACCGGTCACAGACAACGCCAGTCGGCGCGGCGTGCTGAACGACTTGGCTTGGGCAAACACCAGCCCGATCGCCGTCAGACGTTCCGTCACCAGCCGGCACAGATCCTCAGCACCGCGAGCCTGCAAACGGGCCGGAATCTCTTCAGAAAACAGCTCGAGCAGCAACTCGGCCATGGGCATCAGCCTCCGTCCAATCCGGCCAACCAGGTCTCGCAACACCCTTTGGCCAATGTGCGGACGCGGCCAATGTAGGCGGCGCGTTCGACGACGCTGATGACGCCGCGAGCATCGAGCAGATTGAACAAGTGGCTTGCCTTAATGCACTGGTCATAAGCCGGCAGCGCGAGGTGATGCTCAATCAGCATCTGGCACTCACGTTCGGCGTCGCTGAAATGCCGAAAAAGCCGCTCGGTCTCGGCATGCTCAAAGTTGTACGCGGAGAACTCTCGTTCGGAGCGCAGGAAGACATCGCCATAGCCCACCCCCGCATCGTTGAACGCGAGGTCGTATACATTCTCCACACCTTGGATGTACATCGCGAGACGCTCAAGACCGTAGGTCAGCTCGACCGCCACCGGGTCACACTCGATACCGCCGACCTGCTGGAAATAGGTGTATTGCGTCACTTCCATGCCGTCGCACCAGACCTCCCATCCCAAGCCCCAGGCACCCAGGGTTGGACTTTCCCAATCATCCTCCACAAAGCGAATGTCATGCATCGTCGGGTCGATACCGAGATGCTGCAAGCTGTCCAGATAAAGGTCCTGGCTGTTCGACGGCGATGGCTTGATGATGACTTGGTACTGGTAATAGTGCTGCAACCGGTTCGGGTTGTTGCCGTAGCGTCCGTCCTTAGGACGGCGCGACGGTTGGACATAGGCGGCGCGCCAACTCTGCGGTCCCAGCGCACGGAGCGTCGTCGCAGGATGGAAGGTGCCGGCACCCACTTCCATGTCGTAGGGCTGCAGGATGACGCAGCCTTGACGCGACCAGTAATCATGCAGCCTGAGAATCAGAGTCTGGAACGCGGTCTCGGCCACCGGCGGTGGACTTGGGCGGTCGGGCGCCATGGGGGTCCCGCTAAGCTTCGTGTTGCACTGCAACCACGATAGGGGGCGCCCGGGGGCGAATCAAGCCGTGTTCTGCACGCCGGCACGGTACCGGGCGCAACCGGTTCGGCCCGGCTGGTCGACCGGATCAAACCCAACGTTCCGATTCGTTTACTCGACCGACAGGGTTGCTGGTTGATTCACGCCAGCGATCACCGGCGTTGCGGACATTCGACGAAGGCACAGGGCAAGACGCTCCGTGGCGCCACATAGGCACCACACACCGGACACTTGACCAAATCCTCCGCCATGGCCGGGGGGGCTGTTGGACCGTCGCGCGTAACCCGCCGCCGCCGCGTCTCGCGCACCTGCTCCGCCCAGCGGAAGCCGTACCAGACTGCCACCACCAGGGCGATCAGAACCAGAAGTTTGGAGAGACTGAACATGGTTCTGCCCGAGTTAGCGATCCGTTTTGCCCAACGCCGCCTTGACTTTCTTCGCGGCCAAGCTGACAAACTTTCGAAAAAGTTGCCGACAACTGCAGGATTATTCAACCGGATATTAAGGTATTGCACCTTTTACTAGGATCAAAGCTCGCTACCTCTCAATGCTGGCCATTTGGTCGGCATTCGGACAAAATGTCGGACAAATCCATGGTTCGATCACACTCGATCCCGGCAACCGCAAAGGACTAGGCTGCAGGCGTGAAACGAAGCACAACCACGCTCACCAAAATCAGCCAGAAGCAGGCCGACGAAACCGCTCTCAAACATGAGATGCTATATATGGGGCGGGTTGGCGGCGCCCGCGCGGTTTTTTCGTTCTGCGACCTGGCCGGCGTCAATCTGTCCGGCCGCAACCTGGCCGATGCCGATTTCACCGGGGCGAGCCTGGCCGACGCTAACTTGGCCGGTGCCAAACTGGACCGTGCCGTCTTCTTCTGTGCGGACCTACGCCGGGCCAATCTGGCCCGGGCTAGCCTGCGCCGGGCCGACCTGCGTGGGGCGTGCCTGCGCGGCGCTTACATGATCGGCGCCGATATGTTTGAGACCGATCTGCGAGAGGGTTCAATCGCCGAAAAGGATGAGTTCGGCAACCTGCGTTTCCTGCGCCATGAACTGCAGCCATCGGAGATGCAAGCGGTGGTTCTGGCCAACGCCAACCTGGAAAAGGCTCGGTTGACCGGTATCATCGCCATCCAGGCCGATTTCACCGATGCTGTGATGCGGGGCTGCAAACTGGTCCGCGCCAACCTGCGCCAAAGCAAAATGGTTGGCGCCAACCTCGAGGGCGCCGATCTGTCCGGGGCCGACCTCAAGGGCGCCAATCTCAATGGCGCCGTGTTGATCAAGACCAACTTGACCATGGCGGCAACGGACGGGGCCGATCTGGATAACGTGCTCACCGATGAACCGATCGGCCGTGCCGTATCAGCCCTCGACGAACCCATCGAAAAGCTGCTCGCCCTGCATGAACAATGGTACGACACCGGTGGGGCCGCTGGTAGCCCACTCGACTTGAGCGGTGTCGACCTGCGAGACCTGAAGGGTGTCCTGGCTGGGGCGAACCTGACAGCATTGAAGGCGTCGGGTGCGGTGTTTTACGGCTTGGATCTGACCGGTATACAGTTGCAAGGAGCCCAACTGCAGGGTGCCGACCTCCGCGCCGTCCGTCTGGCCGGCAGCGACCTGCGCGGCATCAATCTGCTCAATGCCAAACTGAACAATGCCGATTTGCGTGATAGCAACTTGGGGCCGCTCCTGCTGCCAAACGACCGGCTGTTGCCGGCACAACTGCAGGGTACCGTGGCCCGCTACGCCGATCTACGCGGTGCCGATTTGCTGCGTGCCAATCTGTCCGGCGGCGACCTGTCCTACGCCAATCTGATTGGCGTGAAACTGCGCTTCACCGACTTTAGCGAAACCATGCTGAATGCAACCCTGTTCGCCCAAGGAGCGCTGCGTGAGGCCGTCGCCCATGGTTGCCGGGGGTTGGAGACGCCGTAACGATGCGGATCATTCCGCCACCCGCTAGGGGTGTGATACCTGGTTGTCCCGTTCCAACCCCAAGTGTCCCATATGCCATGCCTGTCGCCGTCCGTTTCGCCCCCAGCCCCACCGGCCGCCTGCATGTCGGTAACATCCGACTCGCCCTGATCAACTGGCTGTTCGCCCGGCAACAGGGCGGCACCGTGCAGCTGCGCCTGGACGATACCGACACCGAACGGTCCGAGGAACGATTCGCCGATGCGATTCGCACCGATCTCCGCTGGCTTGGCCTCGATTGGGATCGTGAAGACCGCCAGTCCGACCGGCTGGCGCGCTATGCCGAAGCGGCGGAACAGTTGCGCCGCATCGAGCGACTGTATCCCTGCTATGAGACGCCGGAAGAACTGGGCCTGAAGCGGAAGGCGGCTCTGGCGCAAGGTCGGCCACCGATCTACGATCGCACGGCGCTCCGAACGGACGCGACCGGCCGGGACAAGCTGGAAGCGCAGGGACGCCACCCGCACTGGCGATTCAAGCTAGCCCAGGGCGCCATCGTCTGGAACGATCTGGTGCGTGGGCCGGTGCGGTTTGAGGCCGCGGATCTGTCTGATCCCGTGTTGGTGCGCGAAGACGGTCGGCCGTTGTACAGCCTGAGTTCCGTGGTCGATGACGGCGATTTCGGCATCAGCCATGTCATCCGTGGCGAGGACCACGTTGCCAACACGGCGGTGCAGGTGCAGCTCTGGCAGGCCTTGGAAATGCCCGTGCCCACCTTTGCCCATCTGCCCCTGCTGACCGACGCCGGTGGACAGGGTCTTTCAAAGCGCCTGGGCAGCTTGAGTGTCGCCTCGCTGCGCGATGACGAGGGGCTGGAAGCGCTGGCGATCAACAGTCTCCTGGCTCGCCTGGGTACGGCCGACCCGATCGAGCCGGTGGCGCATCTCAATGCCCTGGTGCCGGGCTTTTCGTTCGACCGGATTTCCCGGTCCCCGGCCAAGTTTGACCGGGAGGACCTGCGGCGCCTGAATGCCCGTGTGCTACACTCGCTGTCGCACGACGCGGTGACCGATCGCTTGGCCACTCTGGATCTCCAAGCCCTTGACGCCCATTTCTGGCAGGCGGTGCGCAACAACCTGGAGCGCTTCTCCGATGTTCGCAGTTGGTGGGCGGTGGCGCGCGCCCCGGTACAGCCGGTCATTGAAGACGCCGCTCTTCTGACCGTTGCCGCCACCCTGCTGCCGGCCGAGCCCTGGGACGACGGCACCTTTGGCCTGTGGACCGACGCGGTCAAGGCCGCCACTGGAAAGAAAGGCAAGGTCCTGTTCCGTCCGATCCGACTAGCGTTAACCGCCCAGGAACATGGACCGGAATTGAAGAGACTGTTACCGTTGATCGGTCGGGATCGGGTGGTTGCCCGGTTGCATGGGCAAACCGCCTGACCGGCCCATCCGCCATGCCAGCCAGCGAGCCCACCGCCGTGACGCTCTCACTGTTCAACACGTTGTCGCGCAGCAAGGAACCGTTTACGCCGATCGACCCTCATCACGTCGGTCTGTATGTGTGCGGCCCGACGGTCTATGATTTTGCGCACATCGGCAACGCCCGTCCGGTCGTGGTATTCGACGTGTTGTTCCGTATCTTGCGGCACCTGTTTCCTCACGTCACCTATGTGCGCAACATTACGGACGTCGATGACAAGATCATCCAAGCAGCGCAAGCCAGTGGCGATCCGATCGAGCGCATTACGGAACGAACGACGATCGCTTACAAAGCAGATATGGCCGCACTCGGTGCGCTGGACCCGACTCACCAACCGCGCGCCACGCAGTTTATCGGCGCCATGGTGGCGATGATTGAAGGGCTGGTCACCAAAGGATTTGCCTATGCCGCGGATGGCCATGTGCTGTTCCATGTTCCTGCAATGCAAGACTATGGCGAACTGTCACGCAGGCAGCGTGACGAATTGATCGCCGGGGCGCGGGTCGAAGTCGCACCGTACAAGCGTGATCCGGCTGATTTTGTCTTATGGAAGCCGAGCCCAGACGATCAGCCAGGCTGGCCTAGCCCGTGGGGGCGTGGCCGTCCCGGCTGGCACATCGAATGCTCGGCCATGGCCAAACACCACCTGGGTGTGACGTTCGACATCCACGGGGGTGGCCTTGATCTGATTTTCCCGCACCATGAGAACGAAATTGCACAAAGCCGCTGCAGTCACGGTGGCGCACCGCTGGCCCGTTATTGGGTGCACAACGGTTTCGTCACGGTTGGCGGCGAAAAGATGGCCAAATCGGCCGGCAATTTCATCACGGTGCGCACTCTCCTGGAGGAAGGGTGGCCCGGCGAAGCGGTCCGGTTGGCCTTGCTGAGCGCGCATTACCGACAGCCACTCGACGTGACGCGGGAGAGTCTGCGCCAAACCAAGACGATTTTAGACCGCTGGTACCTGGCTTTGCGCCACGCCGACCACACGGTCACGTCATCAGGTCCTGATGACCAGATGGTGTCGATTATCGGCGATGACCTGAACACACCGGCAGCCATCGCTTACCTGCACGATCTGGCGGCAAAGCTCAACAAGGCCGACGACACCGACAGCCGACGGCAGGCCGCCCGACGTCTGCGCGGGGCTGCGGGGCTGCTCGGTCTCTTGCAGGCCGACCCGGACACCTGGTTGCACCAACCGTCTCCACAGGCAACGGAGGCCGCGGACGGGCTCACTGACACGGCGGTCGAACAGATGCTGGCGGCGCGGACGGCGGCCCGGAAGGCGCGCGACTTTGCCGAGGCCGACCGATTGCGGGATGTGCTCACCGGCGCTGGGATCGTCATCGAGGACGGCAAGGGGGGTACCGCCTGGCGTCGGGTATAGGATACGCCCGACGCCTCCTATCCCCGACGCCGGGGTGGCACCTGGCTGCTAAACCGAATCGGCCGGGTTGCTCCGATCGATTCGGGCGACTATGCTGCCGACACATGTCGGACAGCTGAGAGGCAGCCATGGCGACCCCCAACATGTCGGTACGGGTACCGTTGGAGTATCAAGGGCTCGTGCGCGCCGTGGTCAATCGGCTGAAAACTGACACCAGCTTCGCGGCCGTGCTGCAATCCGCCCTCGACACCGGCCGACCAGAACCGCCGGAAGACTTGGCCGACCGTGTGGTTGCTTTGGAAGAGGAATTGGCCCATCAGCGCGATGGCGTATCGGCGGTCGCCGAGACCCTGGCAACCATGCACGCCTCCTTGAAACGCTCGCTCAATCAGCGTGTCACCTTGCTGGAAGATCGAATCGGCGATTTCCTCGACCGCTATGACCCATTGCCGCCCGAGGTGGCGGACGAGGACGACGAACCCGACCCATTGCGCACCGGTTACGACGAGCCCGAAGACGACGGACACCCGCTGCGCCGCTGATGGGCCCCGCGGGTCTAAGCCGCCATGCGGTCGAGACCGAGTCGTGACCAGACCGACGTCAAAGCCGACACCAAATCGGCCATGGTGCGATCGTCGTGGAGCGGGGTCGGTGTAAACCGAAGGCGTTCCGTGCCGCGTGGCACCGTGGGATAGTTGATCGGCTGCACATAGATGCCGTGCTTTGTCATCAACTCGTCGCTCGCCTGCTTACACAACACCGGGTTGCCAACCAGAACCGGTACAATGTGGCTGACCGACGGCATGATCGGAATGCCGGCCCCGATGAGCAAACGCTTCAGGGTGGCAGCGCGCTCCTGATGGCGGGCCCGTTCGATTTGGCTGGTCTTGAGATAGCGCACACTGGCGAGCGCGCCGGCTGCCAGCGACGGCGCCAGCGAGGTGGTGAAGATGAAACTATGGGCAAAGCTGCGCACGCAGTCGACCACCGCTTCCGATGCGGCGACATAGCCGCCCATCACCCCGAAGGCCTTGCCCAGCGTGCCTTCGATCACCGTCAGCCGGTGCATGCAGCCGTCGCGCTCGGCCACCCCGGCGCCGTGTGGGCCATACATGCCGACGGCATGCACTTCATCCAGGTAGGTCAGCGCATTGTGCCGTTCGGCAACGTCGCACAGCTCGGCAATCGGAGCGATATCGCCGTCCATGGAATAGACCGACTCAAACGCCACCAGCTTGGCCCGGTCGCGCGGGTAGCGGGCCAGCAACCGATCCAGATCAGCCGGATCATTGTGCTTAAAGATGTGCTTGGCGGCGCCACTGGCGCGGATGCCGGCGATCATGGAGTTGTGGTTGAGCGCATCGGAGAACACGACGCACTCCGGCAGCAGGCTGGCCAGTGTGCCGAGCGCCGCCAGGTTGGAAATATACCCCGAGGTGAACAACAAGGCGGCTGGCTTGCCGTGCAGATCCGCCAGCTCCCGCTCCAGCAGCACGTGGTAGTGGTTGGTGCCAGAAATGTTGCGCGTGCCGCCGGCCCCGGCGCCGCACTGGCGGATCGCCTCGCACATGGCGTCCATCACCAGCGGGTTTTGCCCCATACCCAAATAGTCGTTGCTGCACCACACAGTCACCGGCTGCGGCGGGGTATCCTCGGCGTGGTGCAGGGCATGGGGAAAATCTCCCGCCCGGCGTTCCAAATCGGCAAAGACGCGGTAACGGCCCTCCTGCTTCAGGCTGCCGATCCGGTCCTGGAAGAAGGTTTCGTAGTCCATGGGGCTTGTCTCGCAGGCACGCGTTGTGGGGAAAGATCACCAGTGTCAAAGATGATTGACAGTTGGTAACGAGTGATGGTGGCGGCGCATTGAGCCAGGTCAAACCGACGCCAACCAGTCCGACCGGATCAGGCCCCTGGCCCCATGCTATCGACCAAATCGCCGGTGGTTACGCCGTCTTGCCGGCGGGGCGGCCGGACCGGCGACGGCGCGCTGCGGCCGCACCCATTTCGCCCGGGGCGGGGCGCTCCACACCCTTGGTCAGGAAGCTCTGGGCGCGATGCTTGCGGCCGGTGCGCAGGCCCTCGCCGCCGGCGCGGCCGGTGCCGGTGGGTTGGGTGGCCGGGATCAGGTGCTGTTTACCCGGGCCGATCAGGTCGGCCCGGCCGAGTCGCTTCAAAGCCTCGCGCAGCAGCGGCCAGTTCCCCGGGTCATGGTAGCGCAGAAAAGCCTTGTGCAGCCGGCGCTGACGCAGGCCTTTGGCAGCGGTGACCGACTCGGGCAAGGTGCCGCCGGCGGCGCGGCGAAGCGGCTGCAAAGGGTTGTAACCGGTGTGGTACATGGCCGTGGACAGGGCCATGGGCGAGGGCAGGAAGGTCTGCACCTGGTCGGCCCGAAAACCGTTACGCTTCAGCCAGAGTGCCAGGTTCATCATGTCCTCGTCCGTCGTGCCCGGATGGGCGGCGATGAAATACGGAATCAGATACTGTTCCTTGCCGGCCTTGCGTGCGGCGTGATCGAACAGCGCCTTGAAGCGGTCGTAGCTGCCAATGCCGGGCTTCATCATCCGGGACAAGGGCCCCGGCTCTGTGTGTTCCGGCGCGATCTTCAAGTAGCCGCCGACGTGGTGCGCGGCCAGTTCCTTGACGTAGCCAGGACTCTCCACGGCCAGATCGTAGCGCACGCCCGAGGCGACCATCACCCGCTTGACGCCCGGCACGACACGGGCCTTGCGGTACAGACCGATCAGCGCCTCGTGGCTGGTGTCGAGCTGGCGACAGATGGTCGGGTAGACACAGGACAGGCGCCGACAGACCCTGCGCGCCGTCTCGCTCATGCATGCCATGCGGTACATATTGGCGGTCGGCCCGCCGATGTCGGAGATCACCCCGGTGAAGCCCTCGGTCTTGTCGCGGATGCGCGCGATCTCCTCCAGCACCGAGGCTTCCGATCGGTTCTGGATCACCCGGCCCTCGTGCTCGGTGATGGAACAGAACGAACACCCGCCAAAACAGCCGCGCATGATGGTGACCGAAAAGCGGATCATCTCCCAGGCCGGAATGCGTGCGGCGCCGTAGACCGGGTGTGGTGCCCGGGCGTAGGGGAGGCCATAGACCGCGTCCATCTCGGGCGTGGTCAAGGGAATCGGCGGCGGCGATAGGAACACGTGCCGGTCGCCGTGTGCCTGAATCAACGCCCGCGCATTGTCCGGGTTGGTCTCCAGATGCACCAGGCGAGAGGCATGGGCGTAGAGCCGCCGATCCGCGCGCACCCGCTCGAAACCGGGCAGGCGCAGCACCCGCCGGTCACCCAGGCCCGGCCTGGGGGCTTCGGCGTCCGGGTCGGCCGTCTCCGGCGCTTCCTCCAGGCCGTCGGGCACGCGATCGACCATGGCGGCCACGCCGCGCAGATCGGTCAGGGACCGGATCGCCTGGCCGCGGGCGGCCCGGTGCGCCACCTCAACCAGGGCGCGTTCGGCGTTGCCGTACAAGAGCAGGTCGGCCTTGCTGTCGACCAGAATCGACCGGCGCACCGTGTCCGACCAATAATCGTAGTGCGCGGTGCGGCGCAGCGAGGCCTCGATGCCGCCGATGACGATGGGCACGGTGCGATAGGCTTCACGGCAGCGCTGAGCGTAAACGATCACGGCCCGGTCGGGCCGCTTGCCGCCGTCATCGTTCGGCGTGTAGGCATCGTTGTGGCGCAGCCGGCGGTCGGACGTGTAGCGGTTGACCATGGAATCCATGTTGCCCGCGGTCACGCCGAACCAGAAATTGGGCGGGCCCAGGGCCTTGAACGGCTCGGCGCTGCTCCAGTCCGGCTGGGCGATGATGCCAACCCGGAATCCCTGCGCTTCCAGCAAGCGGCCGACCAGAGCCATGCCGAAACTCGGGTGGTCGACGTAGGCGTCGCCGGTCACCAGGATGATGTCGCAACTGTCCCAGCCCAACGCGTCCATCTCCGCGCGCGACATGGGCAGAAACGGCGCTGGTCCCAGCCGCTGCGCCCAGAACGGGCGGTAGGAAAACAGGTCGTGGGGGGCCGGCATGGCCAGGGGCCTCTCTCGGGTGCATTGAACAGCCACTTCAGGGGGCCGTTATGCGCGATTCCCCAGCCGATTGCATCCCCCGGCAGCCCGGCCGCGGATCATGCCGACGGCGACAGGACGTCGTCCAGCACCACGCTGAAGAGCGCTGGCTTTTCCAGATGGACGGCATGCCCGGTGCCCAGATTCGCCCCCGTGTCACCCGGTGTGGCACCCCACGGCCCCCGGGCCAACCCTCCCGTCACGACACGTCACGACAGATCGAATCCCTTGTTGCGGATAAACCGCCCGAAACCGGCGCGCTCGGAACGGGAGTACTGGCGCGCTTTGTCCTCCGACCAGCCGTAGTCGGCGACCGTGCCACCAGAGTCCGCGGCCGGGCGTCGGGTTGCATAGGGCTGGACCGCCGCGCGGCCGCGATCGTAGCGGTCGACCGCCTCGGCAAGACCGGTCTCGTCAAACCGGTCGGTATGCACGGTCACCGCCAGGGGCAGGCGCGGACTGATGCGGGGCGGGGCGGCCGGCCACCCCAACGCCAGCCCTGCCACCGGAAACACATGGTCGGGCAGGCCGAGCAGGTCGCTCACGTCTTTCGCCCGGTTGCGCACCGCGCTCACCGGACAACAGCCGAGACCGGCCGCTTCGGCGGCGGCGACGAAGGCGGCCAGCGCGATGCCGGCATCGACCGCGGCATTGAAGAATGCGTCCAGATGATCGTTGACGAAGGGGTGGCCGCGCCAGTGGTGAATCAGCCTCTGACGACGGTTGTTGGCGCAGACAACCAGAAACGCCGGTGCCGCGGCGATCCAGGCCTGTTCCGCGACAAGATCGTTGAGGGCGGTGCGCGTCCTGGCATCGCGGAGGACGATGATGTCGCGTTGCTGCAAATCGCTCTTGCTCGGTGCGGCCAGGGCGACAGCACACAACATCCGGATGGTGGCATCTCCCACCGGCCGGTCGGCGAAGCGCCGGCACGACCCACGTTCGGCCATGCCCACCAAGGCCGCCGTAGCGGTGCCGGTGTCCGGCAGCTCCGGAGCGTCGCCGTAGCGGATGTCGAGGGAATCCCGGAGACGTGTCTGCATGCGGGTGGTCCTGGTTTGCGTCGGGTCGCGGGTGCCGTAGCCTGGCGACGGCGGTGACCGCGTTTGAGACCGAAGAAACATCCGGAACCATGCCCGATCCAACCGTCGATCGACAGCTCTATGCGGCGCTGCAGGCGCTCCCCGAGACCGTCGTCGGCGAGATCATCGCCGGCGGCCTGGTCACGCAGCCGCGCCCGCGGCACGGTCTCGCCGTCACGACGGTGCTGTCGACCTCGCCGAGCTGTGGTTGGATGACGCAACGCCCTGACCCGCGGTGCCGGACGCCGCGCCTTCCTCACCGCGGCACCGGTTTGTCCAACGCCCGCCTGATCTCCCGAATGTACTTCGCGGCCGAACGATAGTGGCTAGCCCCGGCGGCCTCGGCCCAACGCCCCAATGGCCACGTTCCCTGCCAGCCATGGGGGTGGGCGCCGTACAAGTCGGCTTCCGTCTGCTCGGCAAGGAAATCGGTCAAGCGATCATGGCCGGCCTGCAGACGTGCGGTCACCTCCGCCCAGGACATCCCGGCCATCCGCTGGCGCACATGGGCGTTATAGGCCTTGAGTTGGTTCCATTTGACACCTTTGGCCGGCACATGAACCGGCCGACCCGCGGCCCCATCGTCGACCCAGCCGAAAAACAGGTCGATCCAATGGGCCCGGTGCGCCACGGTATCCTTGATCGTGATGCCATCGTCCGGATGGGGCGTGAGCGCCACCGATTCATCCGTCTCCTTGAGGATCTTCTCGAGCCGGGAAAACTCTTTCTCGGTGACGGCGATCAGATCGACTTTGCTCTTCGCTGGCATCGTGATGACCTCGGCCGCTACGGCGCGACCCCTCCGGCAAGCAGGAGATGTGCCTCACCGCCCTATCGACGTCCGCGCCCAATCCCCGGCATCCCCTTCGAGAGCGCAAACCAGGTTCATTGCCCGTTCATAGTACCAATGGCCGGACGGGTTAATCGTTCGTTCGAGCGAACACCATATCCCGCTTCGTTCCGGGCAATGGCCTCCGGGCTACAGTATGGGCGCATCGTCGATCTTCGTTTTCGTCGGTTGTGCCGATCTGCCGGCACGGTCTCTCGGGCTTGGACGGTTTGTGGCGACAGATCGCGACACCATCCGGCGTACCAGGCGGCGGAACCGCCGGATGTTGGGCACGGCGCGTGTGCGTCGGTTCTCGAAATTCACTGTTCGGCGCCCGCCGTGCCCCAACCCTTGAGACTAAGGTCATTTCTTTTGCGGAATTAACGGCATGATCCTTGGGTAGCCGATGGCTGTTCGCAGGGATTGGGGGGGCACGCTCCGGTTCCGTGCGCCGATTCTGTAGCGCTGACCCCCGAGCCGCCGCACTCCGACCGGACAGACCGTCCCACGACGCTTGGGATCTGCCCCTGGTTTGCCGATTCGGGTCCGATGCGCGACAACATATATCAGATCGGTAACGCAACAATCCGACAGACATGATCGTTTCGAAATAGATACAATATAGCGTTCGGCAGGAAATCGGATGTCGGTGGCGACAGATTCGGCTACTCGCCAGCCCAGCGTCCACCGCGCAATTATTCCGGTCCGTCAACAAACTTGAGCCGGTGCCCCTACCACCCGCAGCATCGGCCGCGGCGGTTCGGGTCGTGCGCCGACCCCATCCCCCCAAAAACCTCCAATGGAGCTACTGATACGATATCGAAACGGTTTGATGATCCGGCTTCGGCGTGGTCTCTCCACACCGTATCGTCGGCCACCCTGTCCGGACCATGCACGGGTGATCCCGACGCAGAAAAGAGCTTCCTACGGGGCGGCCGCGTCGCCATGGTCGGGCCGCCGGACGACAGGTGCGTGCTGCGGATAGCGGCCAGCCCGTGGACGTGCCGGATGGTCAACCTGTCCGAAAGCCTGCTGGTCGAGCCCGTCCTCGCACGCCGGATGCTGCAGACGGGCGTGCTCGGGCAGGCGACGCGCGTGCGCGTCGGCGAAGGCCAGGCTGGGAAACACAACGAGCCGGTTGACCGGTCGGAGCAGGCTGAGCGCCGGGTCCCGTCCTTGTCATCAAGCGAGACGGGCTTACGCCGCCAGATCCCGAACCACCGGCACAGCCTCATCCAGAGCGGCGGACAGGCGGGCAATCAACATGTCGATTTCTTCTGCCGTGATCACGAGGGGCGGCGAGACCGCGATGGTATTGCCAAGCGGACGGACGATGAGGCCGTGTTTCTGGCACAAAGCCACCACCTTGGGCGCCACGGCCAGGGCGGGTGTGAACGGGGTGCGACGCGCCTTGTCAGCGACCAGCTCGACGCCGGCCACAAGACCAACCCCACGCACTTCGCCCACCAGGGGGTGGTCGGCGAGCCGGCGCAGACCATCCTGCAGGCGCGGCGCAAGGGTACGGACATGACCGGTGATGTCGCGCTCGCGGTAGATCGACAGAGCCTCCAAGGCCACCGCCGCACTCACCGGATGCCCGGAGTAGGTGAAACCATGGCCGAAGGTGCCGATGCGGCTTGATTCGGCCTCCACAGCGGCATAGATCGGCGCCGACACCAAGACAGCAGAAATCGGTAAGTAAGCCGACGACAGCGCTTTAGCACACGTCAGTATGTCGGGTTTAAGATCGAAGGTCTGGCTGCCCCACCAGTTGCCGGTGCGCCCGAAGCCGCAGATCACTTCATCTGCCACCAGCAGCACGTCGTATTTCCGCAGCACGGCCTGGATCTTCTCAAAATAGGTGCGCGGCGGCACGATCACACCGCCGGCGCCCTGCACCGGTTCGGCAAAGAAGGCGGCCACCGTGTCCGGACCTTCGGCCAGAATCAGGTTTTCCAGCGACTGGGCCAACCGGGTGGCGAACTCTTCTTCGCTCTCGCCCGGCTCGGCATGGCGGTACCAATGTGGGCAGTCGGTGTGCAGGATATTGGCGATCGGCAGATCGAAGGCGCGATGGTTGATCGGGATGCCCGTGAGGCTGGCGGCGGCGACAGTGACACCGTGGTAGGCTTGACCCCGCGCGATCAGCTTCTTCTTCTTCGGCCGGCCAACCGCGTTGTTAAAGTACCAGATCAACTTCACCGCACTGTCATTGGCTTCCGAACCAGAGTTTGCGAAGAACACCTTCGACATCGGGACCGGCGCCAAAGCGATGAGCTGCTCCGCCAGATCGATGCCCGGTTCATGCACCTTCTGGCCAAACATGTGATAGAAGGGCAGCCGTTCGAACTGGCGCATCGCCGCCTGAGCTAATCTTGGCTCGTCGAAGCCGAGGGCCGTGCACCACAGGCCCGACATGGCCTCCAAATAACGGTTGCCGTCCATATCGCTCACGAACACCCCCGATCCCCGATCGATGACCAACGGACCGGTTTCTTGGTGCGTCCGCAGATTGGTGAACGGGTGAAGAATGAACGCCTGATCCCGCTCTGCGGGAGCGATCGCGCTAGCCATCTTGAGTCGTCTCCTGTCTGGTGCTGGTCGGCCGCCCGCCGTGCCATGCCGATGGGCCTCTGGTCAGTCGCGGTCCCAGTGCTTATCGTCTTGGCTCCATTCTCAACGGCCAGACCGACCGACGCAATGGGGCGCCAGTCGGTTTTGCCTGGATCGTCGGCGACCAACGAAATCAGGGCCATCGGTACCAAGGCCAATGCGAGCGGGGAGAACAAGGCGTGCGAGACAGCAGTGGTGTATCGGGCGGTTTGATGGCGGCGCAGGCGGCTTTGGCCAAAGACGGCGTCGACATGGAAGACGGAGCGCTGCATGCGCTTGTCGCCGGTGTGGCGGCCGCTCCGCCAGCGGCAGCAGAACAGGTTTGGCCAGCCATGCTGCACCGGCCGCTTGGACCTGAGACGCTGGACTGTCTGGAGCACCTACGCACGGCCCTGGTCCCACCGACCCCCGGAAAACATACGCAGGCAGAGTCACGACTCGCAGCCGTGCGGGCCCTCTTGTCAACCTGGGGCTTGGATGGCCTGTTCGTGCCGCACGGTGACGAACACAGGAACGAGTCACTGCCGGATAGTGCGCAACGACTGGCTTGGCTTACCGGTTTCGTCGGTTCCGCCGGCGCGGCCGTGGTGTTGGCCCACCGGGCGGCGCTGTTCGTCGACGGACGCTACACAACGGCGGCCCGACGCCAAGTGTCGGAAACCCTGTTCGAACACCGGCACCTGTTGCAAGAACCACCGGTGGAATGGCTGAAATCTGCCCTACCCGACGGTGGACGGGTCGGCTATGATCCTTGGTTGGTGAGCCGGGACTGGTTGGAAAAGGCGATCCGAGTATTGCAGCGCACCAGACTGACTCTGGTCGCCCTCGAAACCAACCCGATCGACGCGCTGTGGAGGGACCGTCCAGCCGCTCCCTTATCTCCCGTCATTCTGCACGATGACGTCATCGCGGGCACCTCCCGGATCAGCAAATGCCGGCGCATCGCCCGCGACCTGGTGCAGGGCGGCGCCGATGCCGCGGTCTTGACCCTACCGGACAGCATTGCCTGGCTCCTTAACATCCGGGGCGGCGACGTGCCAAACATCCCGGTGATCTTAAGCTTTGCCATTCTGCATTCCGATGGACGGGTGATCTGGTTCGTCGATGCCCGCAAGGTCGGGCCCGAGGTTGCCGCAGCGCTTGGCGACGGCGTCACGCGCAAGTCGGTCGGCGAGCTCGCGGCGACGCTGCAAGCGCTGGGAGCGGCAGGCTGCGCCGTGCGCGTGGACCCCGGATCAGCGCCGGCTTGGATGTGGGATCGCCTCGAGGATGCCGGTGCCACTCTGCTCGCCGACCCCGACCCGTGTGCCCTACCCAAGGCGATAAAAACCCCGGCGGAGATTGACGGGTCCCGTGCCGCGCATCTGCGCGATGGCATCGCCATGGTGCGCTTCCTGCACTGGCTCGACGGCGCGGCCGCGGATGGCAACCTGGGTGAGATTGCCGCGGCGGAACGCCTGACGCAGATTCGCGCCGAGCACCCACACTATCGCGACGACAGTTTTCCGACCATCTCGGCGGCTGGACCGAATGCCGCCGTGGTGCACTACCGGCCGTCACGGGACACCGAAGAAAGACTAGCCGACGGAACGCTCTATCTTGTCGACAGCGGCGGCCAGTACCGTGATGGCACCACGGACGTGACCCGCACGATCGCCATCGGCACGCCGACTGATGCCATGTGTCGGCATTTCACCTTGGTGCTGAAGGGTCTCATTGCTTTGACCCTGACGCGATTCCCGGAGGGGACGACCGGTTCGCAACTTGATGCGCTGGCCCGTTGGCCGTTGTGGCAGGCCGGTTTGGATTATGATCATGGCACCGGGCATGGCGTCGGAAGCTACCTTGATGTGCACGAAGGTCCGCAGCGGATCGGCAAGCAACCCTCCACGGTGCCGCTCCGAGTCGGTATGATTCTGTCGAATGAACCGGGGTTCTATCGTGACTCCGCTTACGGCATCCGAATCGAGAACTTGACGGTTGTGCAGCCGGCGACCAATCAGAGCGACGATGGCCGGCGCTTTCTTTGCTTCGAGACGCTGACTTTGGTGCCGATCGACCGACGCCTGATCGTCCTTGGTCTCCTGACCGCGGAAGAGCGGGATTGGCTCAACGCCTACCATGCGCGGGTGCGGGCCGCCGTCGCTCCGTCTGTGGACGCGGAGACGAACACATGGCTGCAGTCGGCCACGGCGCCCATTGGCTGACTGCGGAGACCATCCGGTCACCCTGCGCCAATCCGCCGGTTCGATGCCGCGCCCGTGACGGTACCCTCCGGCGCATGAATGCGTTAGAGTGGTTCGATCGTGGCCGCGGCGGTCACACGACCGGTGAACCTTGCGCGGGGCGTTCCTGTGGCCAGAGGGGTCTTCTGACCCCCCGAGCTAGAAGAGCCGTGCCGGCCGGTTCGAAACCGTATCGTCCATGCTGTGCCGCAAAGCCTGATCGGACCAACCAGAATTTCACTTGCCTTGTGGGTTCCATCTTTGTCACTCAACGGCGGGCCGCCAGGAGGTCGGGAGGCAGGCTGCGTGGCGGGGGTGATACGCCACATCACTGACGCGGAGACGTTGGCAATGAAGATCCTTGTCGTTGACGACTATGCTACCATGCGGCGCATCGTGCGCAACCTCTTGAGCCAAATCGGCTTTACCGATGTCGAAGAAGCCAATGACGGTGTCACAGCGCTGCAGAAGCTGCGCGAGAAGAGTTTCGGCTTGGTCATCTCCGACTGGAATATGGAGCCCATGACCGGTCTGCAGTTGCTCAAGGAGATTCGCGCCGACGTCAAGCTGAATGCGACCCCATTCATCATGGTGACGGCTGAGAGCAAGACGGATAACGTGATCGCTGCCAAACAGGCCGGTGTGAACAACTACATCGTCAAACCGTTCAATGCCGACACGCTGAAGCAGAAGATCGCCTCGGTTCTCGGCACGTCGTAAATGGGCTGTTCGCCGGAGAGTCTTTTGGCCGAGCCGATTCTGCAACTGACGGAGGAAGAGTTCGAGCAGATCGAAGAAGCGATCGCTCGAACACAGAAAGGCCGAGCCTTCCTTCGGCGCTACCAGCGTCGTGCCATGGGTGCATCCTTGGAAGAGGTTCGCTCCATGCTGACCGACTTCCGCCTGGCATGGGAACATCACCAACAGACACTGCAGGCCGCAAACCATGTCGAGGTGCTGCGCCGCGAACTGATCGAGATGGCATCATCTATCGATCAGGCTCGCCGCGAAGTAGCGTCTCTGCGGCCACCGGACAAGGACGACGACCGGCTCACCGTAGCGGCTTCCGAGTTGGATGCCATCGTCATCTCAACCGAACGAGCATCCAATGACATTCTCAATGCGGCCGAGCGCCTGATGGAGTTTGTCGGCAAGATTCGTGTCGGCGGGGCCGACGCGGATCTGTGCAATGAGATGGACATGCTGATCACGTCGATCTTCACGGCGTGTTCATTCCAGGATTTGACCGGCCAGAGAACCAGCAAGGTGGTGAACGCGCTACGCTACATCGAGCAGCGCATCAATGCGATGATCAACATCTGGGGCGACGGTCACTTGGCGCCACACCCCATTATCCCAGATATCGCCGATCCCCGTGAGGACGCCCATCTTCTACACGGACCGGCCCGGGAGGGGGAAGGCGTGTCCCAGGCCGACGTCGATACGATGTTCAGCCAATCACCGGCCGCGGCGCCGACCAGCCAGTCCCAGGCAGATGTCGACGCCATGTTCGCAACACCGGCGCCAGCAAACCGTGCCAAAGCAAGCCAAGACGACATCGACGCCATGTTCGCCGCACCAGCAAACCCGGCCAAGGCGAACCAGGACGACATCGATGCCATGTTCGCCGCACCGGCAAAGCCGACCAAGGCAAACCAGGACGACATCGACGCCATGTTCGCCGCACCGGCAAAGCCGACCAAGGCGAACCAGGACGACATCGACGCCATGTTCGAAACTGCCGTGAAGTCGAAGCAAGCGGGTACTTCTGCGTCCCAAAAACCCAAGGCAAAGCCCAAACCGGCGGAACCGGCGCTGCCACAAAAGACGGAGCTCGACCAGTCGGCCATCGACGCCCTGTTCGGCTGACTGGATCAGCCCACCATCGGATCGATGCGGCATGCAGGACACACCCCTGGGAGCCACCGTTTCAATGAAATTTTCATTGTATTCTGCAGAACTGGCAATGGTCTACTCTCGGGCCTAAACGGCCGGGCGCGATGCTTGGCGGTCACGAGAGACCCCCCGTTGGCGGCTCACCGCCGTCGTGCCGGGGCCGCCAACGAGGCGCGCTTGGCGGGTCGACCGGCCCATGGGCGCACTTACTCCCGCACCTTGCCAGGGCGTCGGTACCTGCCATGAGACAAACCAAACCATTCACCGCCGAACTACAGCTCGCTCGCAAAGACGGACAGCCGATCACCGAGCTGTTCCAGGCCATCCGCACACAGGCCGACCCCATTGAAACCACGACATTACCCGCCCCAGTGGTCACTGATAACCAACCGGTCCTCCAGGCGATCGCAGAACTGGGGTCGAAACTGGATCGGTTCCTGGCTACTGACCAGGCTGAGCTGGAAAAGATTCAAGTCGAGATTGCCGATATTTCCGGACGTATCAAGGCAACTAAAGTGGAGATGGCGCAATTGCGTCACCCCTTGGCGGAGAACGACAAATTCACCCAAGCATCCGAAGAGCTACATGCAGTCGTGAGTGCGACGGAATCCGCCACAAATGCCATCATCTCCTCGGCCGAGGAGCTGGACGAAATCGTTCAAGAACTGAAGGCACAGATGCCAGAAGGATACCAATCCTCTCGCGTCAACGACATGAACGATGCGATTGTCCGCATTTTTGAGTCCTGCAATTTCCAGGATCTGGCCGGACAGCGTATCACCAAAGTTGTGAAGACGCTGACCTTCATCGAGGAACGCGTGGAATCCATGCTCAATCTCTGGAATAAGCAGGAGTTCGCGGCACTCCCTGTGCCGCAAGATCTGGACAAGAAGGACGGCGATCTCCAGCTCACCGGTCCGAAAGAGGTGCATGATGGCGACACCTCGATCTCCCAGTCGGAAATTGACGCCCTGTTCGATTGACGCGCGAGTTGGTGGGCTGCTCGGGGTCCGAAACAGTTTACCAGCCGATTGTGGACGGTCCTTCGCGTCGCACCCCGTTTCAAACGGACGCGACCGGTTTTGTTTTAGGATCCGTTCCAGATAGGAAATTCCTTAGTTTCGCCGCTGCATCGCGCCGCTCCTCATCGGTCTTTAGGCGCTCCAGATAGGCTGGCAAGAAGGCGATGTCCCTGAGTTCCCGGGATATTGTTTGGCTGGCATAGGTTCGGGCCTTGCCGTTCCCCAAGGGAAGAGCGATGCACAGCCGGATGAGGGCGCCGACCCGCTCCTGATGGCTGCGATTGGCCAACGCCATGACGTCGGTCTTGAACACATCAAGGATGGCGTCGTCGACGGCAGCCAGGAAATCAAGTTTGTTGCGATCGAGAAATGGCAGCCCAGCGACAAGCTGTTGCATCTCCACGAGCGGTTTCAGAGCCGCCACACGGGTCTTGGCCTCACGCAGACACTGCCACACGAAGTCATCCGGAGAAACGGCGGCGCGGAATTGGCCGAGAATCGTAGATTTGTTTGCCGACCCTGGGGCCAGGGTGATCAACCGGCACACCAGCGCCACCTTGTCGCCCATGCCGGACGCACCATGCAAACACGCGCCCACGGTGCCGGCAGACAGATTTCGGGCGGTGCGCTGCTCCAGGATATCGTGGACCTCTTCGTCGCCGACGAGCGCCGAAGCGCATTCGCGCATATGGCGCAGAATCTGTCCCTGCGCTTCCAGCTCGGCCATCAAAGAGCCCTGGGGCACGAGCGACGTCCAGGCGTACAGGTCTCGCAGGATGCGCCGGCGCAACATGGCACGCGTCCGCGGCAAACGCCCTTGACCAATCAACGCCGCGACCTGGGCAAGACCAGCCGGTGCCCCGTCCGGCACCCAGTCGGCGGCGCCAGCATGAAATCCGATGAGCGCCCGCAGCGACTGGCATCGGCCATCGTTGCCGATCAATTCACGCGGCACAGCACCAGCGGACACCATTTCGGCAAGGAGGGTGTCCAACCAGCGCAGATGGGACGCCGGCATGTCGGGCTCGATCAACAATCCAATCACGTCGAACCGGTCGAGCCGGGTCTTGGCCGGCACCAGAGTCGCACTCAACAGGCGGAAGATGCGGAACGCCCGCCGGCCTTCGGGCAGTGTGCTACCGTCCAAGGACCGGCAGACAGCACCGAACTGGCCAGGTGCGACCGCCGACACCGGTGACGCGACCGCCTCGGCGCGCAGCTCTGCCGCGAGTTGGTCCATCAGCGCCATCAAGCCCTTGAACAGCCGCGATGCCGGCACCGACCCTCGTTTCGCCTCCGCCACGGCAATCTTCTGCAAAGCCCCCTGGAGGGTGGTGCCGGCCATCTCCAAGCTGTGAACATGCCGTTCGGAATGCAGCACCTCCAGAAGCGTCAAGCGGCGTTCTTCCAGGAACCGGGCCAGATGCCGCCGTAGCAACGCCCGGCCCGCCTCCGTATAAGCGTCCTCCACCGAAACCAAGGCTGGACCACCATCCTCGTCGACGAGATGCGCCAGCGGATCGGCCTGAACCACGCCGTCCAGGACACGCTTGAAAACGATGCAGCGCTCGGTGAATTCATGGTCCACATATGTATCGAGACGCATGAGGCGGACGCCGCCAACGGACCCTTCGTCGATCAGCCGCTTGGCGCCCTCCAGCAGCGCGGCCTTGTCCGCCGCGGCGGTCAGATCGACCCAACCCTTGTCGCGCAAACACTGCAAGACGAATCGGATTTGCACTGTGGGACTTTGCGGCGGCACTGTCACGGGCAATGACCTCGGTCGCACGGCAGCACGGTGCCACATCGATCAGTCGCACCGGTTTGAGGAGACTAACAAGAAACTGACGGTGCCGTTGGGCACAAACGGGTCCATGCGGGGAGGCCTTTGTGGGAGCGCCGACGCCTCGTCGGCCTCGTGTGCACGCC
>JANQJV010000258.1 GCA_028281465.1 Azospirillaceae bacterium
GCTGTGGCCATCCGACGGCGGCCCCCGCACCGGCGTGCACACGAGGCCGACGAGGCGTCGGCGCTCCCACAAAGGCCTCCTCGGATGGACCCGTTTGCCCACCGGTACCGTTAGTTTATTGCTAGAACTTTATTCTTTCAGCAAACCGTCATCGCAGATTGAAACAATTTACTCAGAATTTGCTGCAGGTCGGCTTCATGGATCAGGTGATCATCAGATCGAATTCAATTCCGTTTTTCTACGAACCGATTTGACCTGATAACTTTCAAGTCTTCCATTCGCCACACTGCCAAGGTCCGCAAACATATAGTCTCGCAGGTTCTTTCAACTCTCGGTAGCGAAACCTCCGAGACCGCATACCTTTGATCACCTCAGCGCTCGACCCCAAGCGAGCGGCACCCACGTGCCCTTGCCGCCGTAAATGTTCAGGTCTACCAATACCATAGCGGAAGCCTGACTAGAAAAACACTGACAGCAATTTAATTTCATGATAATATTATTAATGTTTTGTACATAGAAGTGAGCAACCGTTGGATGGGAGATTGAAGTCTTTCAGTCTACGCGGTCTCCTGTCTGACGACCGGTCAGATACAGATGAGGGGCCTGGCCAAGGCAGGTGGCGGGCGACAAACGCCTTTGGCGTGTGCCGTGCCAGCCGTTTGGGCGTGATGCCGATGGCCCCATGGCCAGTCCCGGCCGGTCCGGCTGCCACGAAAAAGCCTCAAGGTTAGCCGTGAAAGCGGCCTCGCATCCAGCTATACAGCGGCGACTCTTCCGCAAGTGCCCGGTTGCGGGCGATGGCGAGATTCATTACAGGAGGCGTTTCAATGTTTCAGGGATTTCGGCTGGCCCGGCTGACGATGGCCGCATCGATCGTGGCCACGGGCTTGTTGCCGGTTCACGACATCAAAGCACAGACTCCGTCCTCGGAAGACACGCTGGCCATAACCACCGGCATCATCGACGGTCTCCGGCAATTGTTCCCCGGCGGCAGTGGCCGACCGGCGCTGAGCTGGGACGAGGTCGTCTTCGGCGTGCCGGACGACGACACGCACGCTGTGACCTTGCGTGGCATCTACATCGACGAACCGGACGGAACTGTGGTCGGCCTGGATGAGATGCAACTTGCGGTGGAAATCGTTGCCGATGGTACCTATGCCTTCGAAACGGTCCTGCCAACCCGCGTGGTCTGGGCCGACCAGGCCGGTAACCCGATCCTCACCGCCAATGTCGACGGGCAGCGCTTCAACGGTGTATGGAGCAGGCCATTCAACACCTTTCTGCAACTCGATCTTCTGTTCGATGAGATCGAGGTGACCGCAGCCGATCAGCCGCCGCGCCTGTCGGTGGAGAACCTGGCGGTGACACTCGACTTGAACCAAGATGACGGCACCCGCTACAGCGGTCCGGGCACCTTCACGTTCGGCGACCTGGAGGTCAGCGGCCTGGATGGCAGCAGGCTCGCCTCGTTCGACGAACTCGGTCTTGCGGTTACCTTCAGTCGCATCGACTTGGCCGGCGTCAATGCATTCACTCAACAGATTGAAGCCATGGGCCGCGGCGTCGATCCGTTCGAATTGCTGGCTTTGATCGAGGCGTCCGACGACCTGGTCGGCGGCACGCAGATCGCCCTCAGCGCTAGCGACGTGATGGCCGTGAACCCGGATGATGGCGTCAAGGGCATGGTCGGCTCACTGCGCTTCGGCCTCGACATCCAGGGTCTGGACGGCGACGAGACCGAGTTCAGTGTGGACTATGGCCACGATGGTCTGGCCACCGAACCACCTCCGGGTAGCCAGGACGTCGTACCGGCCAGCGCCGCCTTCGCGGTGGCCATGGCCACTTTGCCCAAGGCTCTGTTGTTTGAAACCGCCCGTAGCGCGTTGCAGGTGCTGTTCGTCGACGGCCCGTATCGGGCCGAGGCGCTCAGCATCGCCCAAGATGGCCTCGATGCCGCCACCGACCTGTTCGACAACATCACGCGCGAAATCGCGCCATAAGACGTAGGTCTTCCACCCGAAGTGGGAGAGGGTGATCGCATCGCGGCCGGGTGGGGTGGTGCACGAAACACCGCGTATTGGGACAAGGCGTTGCCTGCACCATCCTCTCCCCAAACTCTCTCCCCGAGGGCGCGGAGCTTTTGCCCGTCGTTCGCCGTTGGGGCAAATCGTTGATAGACTGAGCACATTCCATCTCGTCTACCCGGTCGGCCCGTCTACCCGGTCGGAGCGTCTGCGGGGGACGGATCGGTCGAAAGGGTTCAGCGACCAAAAAAAAGCGCCCGAGAAACGGGCGCTGTCGAGGTTATTGGGAGGAAGGCTAGGCCGCGCTGGCTAGGCTGCAGACTGCCATACCCCTGATGTGGTTTCGCCCCAGCGCCATGTAAATGATCACTGGCCTGAATGCCCCAAAATCGCCCTAGAGGTTATCATTCCGTTACCGGGTGGCGTTTGATGACACTGCAGCAGGTGACCGTCCCTACCCCGCAAAGTAGCCTGAAATATTCATTTCGATCAATAATTTATCGCAAGGGACGGAGTCAGGGGAAGGGGGGCTCCGTCGTCTTGGGCTTGCTTCGCGCACCGGCCCAGTCGAGGCCTCCTCGTCAGAGGGGCAAAATGGGTGGCAATGGCCCAAGATGACGATTTGCTGAACCTACACCCCATTGATTTGGCTCGAAGAATTCTGGCACCCCTTCGGCATCATCATGATCTGCCACCCATTTGCCCCTCTTACAAGTCGGTCAAGGCAGTTCCGTCTAGAGCATTGTCAGCCGACGCGTGCGCGGTCCGGCGTTTCGAAAATGCGACAAACAAAGAGTCCGAGTGATTTTTCTAAATCCGCTGGATGTGAATTGTCCTAACCTATAAAGCAACAATAATTCAAAAGTGAAAGAATAATCGGACGAGTGGGCAGGGATCCCCCCGCTGCCACCCCAATCCAGATTGTCGGGAATCAGTACTTGTATTCCCACAGGATTGCCGCATTGCTGTCGCCGGTGGCGCCGAGCTCAGTCTCCAGTTTGATCTGTGGCAAGACCTCGATTTCGACCAGGACCGAGCCGCTGCCGCCGCCGGTCGGCTGCCGGCCGCCGATGAAGACGTTGTTGCCGACACGCCGGCCAACGGTGACGTTGGGCGCGGCGCCGCCTTCTTCGCCGGTGTCGAGCCGCAGAGTGTCCAGCCCGAGGCCGCGGCGCAGCCGGTCGGTCAGGCCCGGACGGCCATCGGTGAGCGCGGCCAAAGCCTGCGCCAACTGCAGCGCGTCGGTGGCGCCGAGCGATTGCTGGCTGGTGCCAAACAGCAGGCGCGGCAGCACCTCCGATTCCGGCAGGGCGGGCACCGAGGAGAAGGTGATCTCGGGCCGGGCGGCAGCGCCGGCGATCTCGACCCGGCCGGTGATACCGTTGTCGGTGCGCTCAAAGCGCAGGTCGACCCGGGGTTCGCTCCCTGGCCTTACCTCCACCGTACCACGGTCCAGGGTGAAGGCCTTGCCCAGGAAGTCGAACACGCCGCGCAACGCCTCGAAGCGTGCTTCGACGGTGGGGGCCGCGGCCGGACCGGACACGCGGACCGTACCGCGCCATTCCGTGTCGGCGCCCCGGCCGCGCACGAAGGCCCGCGACGGCACATCCAGCCCCAGATCGAGTACGATGGGCAGGTCCACGCCGACCGGCGTCGGCGGCGTCGCGTCGGTCTGGTCGGACCGCGTCACGTCGATGGCCACCACGCTGGGCGGCAGCCCGCCGATCAGCCGCGCCTCCACCACCCCGGTGGTCAGGCGTCCGCTGAGCCGCGCGCTGCCGTCCTCCGGTTCCAGGACGATCCGGCCAGACGCCCGCGCCGTCACGTCGTCGCGCTGCACCAGCACGGCCTGCGCAATCGTCACGTCGGCGCGGCTGGCCGTGACCGGGTTGGACGAGAAATCGACCACGCCCTCCCCGGCGATGCGGCCGTTGCCACCGTCGGTTGCCGACAGCGTCCAGGGCATGCGCCGGTCTGAGTCCAGGCTGGCCTCGACCGTCAGGTCGCGCAGGATCGTCCCGGTCACCAGATTTTCGTAGGTACCGCCGGTCACGGCGACGCGGCCAGCGGTGCGCGGCCGTGCCACCGTCCCGTCCACCACCACGTCCACATCAGCCTGCCCGGACAGCAGGTGATCGGGGGCCGGCACCAGGGCCCACAGGCCCTCGATATCGCCCTGCCAGCGTGCCCGGGCGTCGATGGCATCCTGCGGCCGGAGGCGCGGCAGCGGTGCGGTCGGGTCGGGCCGCAGCCCGGCCCGGCCGGAAACCTGCACCGTTGCCGCGGTGGCCGGGTTGGCGAGCATGGCCGTGGCCTCAATGCGCCGGCCATCCCAAGTGCCGGCGATGCGTCCACCGAGGTCGAAATCGCGCACCAGGGCATCGACGTGCACGTCGCGGGCTTCGAGATTGAACTGGGCACCGGCCTCGGGGCCGCCGCCGACCAGGCGCAGCTCGGCGTCCAACGTGCCGGTTTCGATGGCGGTCGGCATGACCAGGGTTGCAAGCGCCAGCGGCAGCGCGGTGACCGCCAGATCGGCCGACAGGGCGGTCCGGGTCAGTGCAACCGCGCCGCGCAGCCGTCCACCGGAAATGTCCAGGTCCAGGTCGCGCACGCTCTGCCGGCCGGCGGCGAGCCGGATCAGCGCGGGCTGACGCAGAGCCACGCGGAGCGGGCCGTGATCGCCGGTCAGGTCGGTCAGGCGCATGGCGAGCTGCCCGGGGGCCGAGGCGTCGAGCACAGCCGCCGCGGTCAGGGTCGCCGACGACGCGCCGCCCAGTTCGGCCGTCAGTTCGGTGTCGATAGCGGCCCAAGGCCCGCGGGCGGTCACGGCGAGGCGGTTCACGGGCGGCACCCCCTCGTTCTGCAGGTCCTCGAACGTCAAGACGAGCGATGCGGCGGCCGGCGTCAGGCGCAGGCGCCCCTGCCCGCGCCCGGACGCCGGAAGGCCCAGCGGCCCGAGGACCCCGCCCAGATCGGGTGCCGCCAAAGTCAGGTCGGCCTCGGGCAGTCCTTGGGCCGGCAGCACCGCCGTGCCGCTGAGCCGGTTGGCACCGGCCCGCACATCCAATTCCGCGACGCGGACGCCTCCGGTCGGGTCCGCCTGGCCTTGGGCGTTGACGGTCACCGGCAGCACGCCCCCGGTCAGCATGCCCTCGACGCGCCCAGACGGCGCCGCCCGCAGGTCGTCGAGCACAGTGGTCAAGGTCAGATCGCCGAGGCGCCGGCCCTCCAGGCGCAGACCGGGGGCGGCCAGGGTTCCGTCCAGGCGCAGCGCTGGGGCGGTGCCGCCGAGCTGCCCGGCGAGCGTCGCGGAATCAGCATCCGCCTCGAGGCCGGCGGCCCGCAGCACGCGGCCCGGCCGGTCGAGGGCCAGATCATACGCGAACGCGAGCGCCGCCGTCTCCGGCACCAAGTCTCCGGACACCTGCGCCAGGACGCCGCCGGCCGTTTCGGCCCGTCCGGATAGGGCAACCAGCGTCGGCTCGGTCCAGTCGGCCGACAGCGCCAATCCGGCCGTGTCGCCGAGCACGGCCGCAAGCAGCGGATCGGGTGTGGACAGCGCGCTCACCTGCCCGGTCAGCGTCAGGCGCTGACCCGGGCCCGCTGTGAGATCGGCGCGACCGGTGCCGTCCAGCGGCAGCCCGGCCAGAGTCGTCAGGCGCGCCAGGGACGGCACGGTCGCCACGGCGCCGCCGGTGACCTCCAGGCTGTCCAGGTCGAGGCGGCCGGCCCCGTCCAGGCGGGCGCCGGCACTGTCGACGCTCAAGTCTTCCACGATCACCGCGGCACCGCCGGAGTCATCGCCGGCCTGGTGCCGGAGCCGGCCGCGCAGCCCGGGCGCCGGTCCCAGCACCACGCGCACCGCCTCCGGTAACGCCGCGCCCGGCTGCACGGCGGCTTCGAACCGGATCCCGGACCCTTCCGTATCGCCTCGGATGTCGAGCGTGGCCGAGAGACCGCCGTATCGTCCGGCGTCCGCCGACAGGCGGCCATCCCAGGCGTTCAGGGGCCCGTCGCCGCGCACCGACAGCGAGAGCGGCAGATCCGCCGGCAGACCGGCCACGGCCAGAAGCGGGCCGCCCGGCGGTTGCTCGATGTCGACGCCGATGCGGGCGGCTTCGGCGTCGAAATCCGCCTGCCAGGTCGCCGCCAGCCGGGCCGGGCGCGGATCGAGCGTCACCAGGGTGAGGTCGAATGCCTGCTCCGGGCCGACGTCGCTGGCCGACACGTCGATCCGGGCGGCGGCGGCCCGGCCGAGCACCGGTGCGTCCAGCGCGGCGCGGTGCAAGGTGAGCCGGTCGAGCCGCACATCGACGGGGGCGCGCGGCCAGTCGGCCATGCCCGGCAGCAAAGGCACACCGATCGGGCCCGTCGGTGCTTCGGGCGTGTCGGACACCGGCAGCCGCACGATCGTGACCGAGGCGATATCGATGCTGCTGATCTGCAGCACGCCGGAGAACGCGGCGCGCCAGGCCCAGTCCAGGGTCGCCGTCCCGGCACGGAACCAGACGCCGGCGCCGTCGGCCACGGTCACGCCGTCCACCTGCAAACCGTCGTCGACCAGGCTGACCCGCCCGACGGCAATCTCCAGTTCCCCCGGGCGGTTGATGCGCTCCAGCGCCCCCTGCAGGGCGCGGTTGGCCAGATCGCCGGCAAGCTCGGAGAACCATTGCGCGCCGGCCGGTGCGGGCAGAAGGCCCAGCCCGGCGACGAAGGCGACCAGCGCCGCGGCGGCGCGCACGCGTAAACCCTTCATCTAAAACGCCTGTCCGATGCTGATGTAGGCCTGGAAGGAGTCGTCCCGGTCGCGCGGATTGACCGGAACCGCCACGTCAAGCCTGAGCGGCCCGATGGCGCTGTAGTAGCGTGCGCCCAACCCGGCACCGAGCCGGAGGCCGTCCTCCAAGTCCGGCAGCATGTCGGCGCTGACCGCTCCCGCCTCGAAGAACGGCACCAGACCGATCGACTCCGTGACGCGGGTACGCAGCTCGATGCCGGCTTCGACCACCGAGCGTCCGCCCAGCGGGTCGCCCGCCGCGTCCAGCGGGCCGATGAAGCTGGTCTCGTAGGCGCGCACGGACCCGCCGCCGCCGGAAAACAGCCGCCGGTTGACCGGAATGTCGTCGCGCGCTTCACCGACGATGCTGCCGAGCCGCGCTCGGCCGGCGAGCACGAAGGGATGGCCGGACGACAGGTTTATGTAGTGCGATGCGACGCTCTCGACGGTGACGAAGCTGGTCGCTGCCCCGTCGAACACGCCGGATGCAGGCGTGGCCGTCAGACGCAGGCGCATGCCGCGGGTCGGGTCAAGCAGATCGTCGGTGGTGTCGTATTGGCCGAACGCCGGCAGGCCGAAAAGATAGGAGCGCCGTGTGCCGGAGCCGTCCGTCAACTCCGCCGCTTCCAGTTCGGCACCGACGCCGACGGTCCAGCTTGGCGACAGGGTCTGGCGCACACCTGCGAAGGTCTCGATGCCGATTTCTTCCGCCACTTCGTCATCGGCGGTGACCACCGACACCTCCGAGACGAAACTACGCTCCGGCACCAGGAACCGCGGGATGGTGAAGGCGAGGCTGGCCGAGCGTTCGATGGTGCCGACGTCAAGCGTGGCGCGCAGACGTTCCGCCTGACCGAGCAGATTGCGGTGTTCCCAGACCGCCCGGGCGCCGGCCCCATCGGCCGTGCTGTAGCGCAGACCGCCGCCGATGGTGCGGTGATCGTCTTCGTCGACCGCGATGGTCACCGGCACGGTCACCGGTTCGCCGTCGACAGCCTCGGGCGCTGCTTCAGGCAAACCGACGCGCACCCCGTCGAACAGGCCGGTATCGATCAGGTCGCGCTGGAGGGCGTCCAGGTCCGACTGCGCCACCGGCGTGCCCGGCTGCCAGGCGACGAAGCGTTCGAGATAGGGCGGTTCCACGTCGACCGTACCCGTGATGCGGACATCGCCGTAGAAGATCAACGGCCCGCGGTCGATACGGCTGGTGACCGCGAGCGTGGCCGCTTCGACGTCGGCGCGCGCCGTGCGGTCGACAAACCGGGCATACGGAAAGCCATGGTCCCGGTACCAGGCGACGACGGCTTCTTCGGCCGCCACGATGTCCGCCCCCCGCGCCGGCATGCCGAGCGGTGGCAACAAACTGTCCAGCGGCGGCGCCTGGGCCGGCGCTGCAGCACCGTCGGGGTCCATCACCGCAAACGCACCGATCGTGAACCGCGGTCCCGGGGTCACCGCAAAGGTGATGACCGCCGGCACCGCATCGGCGTCCAGGTCGACGGCGACGCTGCCGAGGTAGAACCCTTCGGCGCGCAGAATGCGTTCGATGATGGCGACATCACCTTCGGCGCGCCGCACCAGCCGGGCCAGGCTGGGCGGCGGCCGGTCCGCCTGGGTGTAGGTGCGCGCCGATTGCGCGATCAGACCCGCCAGCGGCGGCTGCTCCGGCAGACCGGTGACCGCGACGCGGTAGTCGACCGCAGTCGTGGGCCCGAGTGACGGTGCCGGCAACAGGCCGTCATCACCGGAAAACAGGCCGCAGGCGGGAAGCAGAAACAGCAGCAGCAAAACCGCCGGACTGCGACCGCCGACGACACCCGAATGTTTCGCGCGCACATCGCCTCCCCGCCGCCGTACCCGCGAAGCATGCCGGTACGGCTCAGGGAGTCAAGCCACGGCGCGGCACCCGCCGGCTTCTGGCGCCCGCCGTTGCCGCCAAACCATAGTCCGATCGAGCCCGATGGAGCACGGGAGCGTCTTCACCGGAGCACCGACACCGTGTCGGCTCGGGTCTCCGACGCTCCGTCGGCGCCAAACACAGAGCTGTAGGTCGGGGCGATGGCGGGACCCGCCCCATCCGTTCGCCCCGGCGCCCGACGCCATCGCCCCGACAAACAACGTCGCTGCATGGCGGAACCGCCCGATGTCGTGGCAATGGGCCGGCAAGGACGGTACACAAGGGAGACGCCGCAGCATGGCCCATTGCCACGACCGACGACCCAAGCGGCTCCACCCACCCCCGTTCACAGATAGCCGAGCGAGGTGGCCACCTTGTCGACGCCGCGTTGGGTGCGTGCCACCAGCTCGTCGACTTCCGGCTCGGTGATCACCAGCGGTGGGGCGTAGCCGAGAATGTCGCCATGCGCCATGGCCCGGGCGATCAGCCCTTCCTCCAGGCAGGCCGCCGCCAGCTTCGGCCCGATCTTCTGCGCCGGTTCGAAACGCTGTTTCTTGGCCTTGTCGGCGACGAACTCCAGGGCGGCGAGCAGGCCGACGCCGCGCACCTCACCGACCATGGGGTGGTCGTCGAAGGTTTCGTGCATGCGCTTTTGCAGATAGGCGCCGACGGTGCGCGCGTTGTCGACCAGGTTTTCCTGCTCCACGATGTCGAGGGCGGCATGCGCCGCGGCGGCCGACACCGGGTGGCCGGAATAGGTGAAGCCGTGGGCGAACAGGCCGTGGGTGTCGGAGCCGTGCAGCATGACGTCGTAGACGTGCTGGCTAACCAGGGAGCCGGACATGGGCACATAGGCGCTGGTCAGGCCCTTGGCGATGGTCACCAGGTCCGGGTCGATGCCGTAGTACTGGCAGCCGAACAGCGTGCCGAGACGGCCGAAGCCGCACACCACCTCGTCCACGATCAGCAGCACGTCGTGCTTCTTGAGCACGGCCTGGATCGCCGGCCAATAGCCTTCGGGCGGCGGCATGATGCCGCCGCTGCCCATGACCGGCTCGGCAATCATGGCGCACACGGTGTCGGCGCCTTCGCGGGTGATCAGGTCGTCCAGCTCGCGGGCCCGCCGAACCGAGAAATCGGTTTCGCTTTCCCCCGGTTCGGCGCCCCAGTAGTGATGCGCGGCCCCGGTGCGCAGGATCGGGCCGACCGGCAGCATGAACGGCGTGTGGTAGCTGGGCAGACCGGTCAGACCGCCGGAGATGATGCCGCTGCCGTGGTAGGCGCGGTCGCGCGAGATGATCTTGATCTTCTCCGTCTTGCCGCGGACGGCCTGGTAGTGCCAGGCGATCTTGATGCAGGTCTCATTGCCGTCCGACCCGCCCAGGCCGAAGTAGACCTTGCTCATGGTTCCGGGCGCCATGGCGACGACGCGGTCGGCCAGCCGCGCCACCGGGGCGGAGGTGTTGTTGGCATAGCAATGGTAGTAGGCGAGCTGCTTGGCCTGTTCGTAGATCGCGTCGGCCACCTCGGTGCGGCCGTAGCCGATGTTGACGCAGTAGAGGCCGCCGAAGCCGTCCAGGAAGCGGCGGCCCTTGTCGTCGGCGACGAAGACACCGTGGCCGCCGTGCATGATGCGTGGCGTCACCGTGCCGTTGGTCATGTCGCGCACCAGGCTGTTGGGGTGCAGGTGCGCGTGCCGGTCCATTTCCTCCAAACTGATGTTGCGCGCCGACGCATCGGTCATGGCTGGGCTGCTCCCGGTGTTTCGTGGGGTTTCGGGCCTGTCGCGTGGACCGGTCGAGGCTGGCCGCGGGTCCACGGCGGCCCATATTGACCTGGTAGTATACCATGGGTACACGACCAGCGTGACGGGGCGATTCTGCAGGCAACCTATGGACCGGTGTCATACCAGCGAACCACGATCATGGAGGGATCGTCGAGCCGGCCGCCTCTGGTCAGCCACGAACATCTGCCGCGCGAACCCCAAGCACCCACCGCCGACGCCCGCCCCCGGTCCCCAGACGAACCGCGCCCATTCAAGGCGTTACACCCATGGGTGGGTCGGCCCAACGAGACATTCAGACCGGTTCGCGCAAATCGCCCGATTGGCCCCATACAATCAATCCGTTACCCTGAAGGAGTCGCCCCTCACACGGGGGCGCGGATTGGAACAAGCGACAGGGCGTCCGAGCGCTGCCGATTGACGTCGCCCCTCACACGGGGGCGCGGATTGGAACATTACCCAGCCGACCGTCGCCGGCACCGCGACCTCGTCGCCCCTCACACGGGGGCGCGGATTGGAACAGCAGCTTGGTCAGCGTCTGCCGTGCCTGCACTCGTCGCCCCTCACACGGGGGCGCGGATTGGAACGAGCGAGGCCTGATCGACCTCAATCCTCCGGGGGTCGCCCCTCACACGGGGGCGCGGATTGGAACTGCGTCCTGGCGCTCCTCTTCGCGCGGCAGCGCGTCGCCCCTCACACGGGGGCGCGGATTGGAACAAGATGGATAATTTCCCGTCTTTCCTTTGTCACATCGTCGCCCCTCACACGGGGGCGCGGATTGGAACTGGCCGCTGCAGCTTGACCGGACGCTACACCGGGTCGCCCCTCACACGGGGGCGCGGATTGGAACTTTTTCCACGATGGCGATGCGCTGTTTGAAGAGCGTCGCCCCTCACACGGGGGCGCGGATTGGAACATCGGCGGCCCCCAGCGAACTCATGGGCGGCCTGTCGCCCCTCACACGGGGGCGCGGATTGGAACGGCATCCAGCAGCGGCGCCAGCCGCCGGGCCATGGTCGCCCCTCACACGGGGGCGCGGATTGGAACGGGGCCGCGGGTGCCGGTCCTGAAGGCCTGGCAGGTCGCCCCTCACACGGGGGCGCGGATTGGAACCGGCGGCTGGTCGAGCTGGCGATTGCCGGGCGGGGTCGCCCCTCACACGGGGGCGCGGATTGGAACACTAGTCATGACTTGATATAGCGCCTCCATCGGAGTCGCCCCTCACACGGGGGCGCGGATTGGAACCTCGAATGCCCGGTTGAGTGCGACGATCGTGTCGTCGCCCCTCACACGGGGGCGCGGATTGGAACATGATGGCGTTGGCGCGCGCCTCGCCCTTCAGCCGTCGCCCCTCACACGGGGGCGCGGATTGGAACGCCAGTCGCGATGACGTGACCGCGCTGCGGGAGCGTCGCCCCTCACACGGGGGCGCGGATTGGAACAATTTCAAGCTCTTGTTCGCCGTGCCAGGCCGCGTCGCCCCTCACACGGGGGCGCGGATTGGAACGGGCCGGTGCCGGTCCATAGGCGGCATCGTCGGGCGCCCCTCACACGGGGGCGCGGATTGGAACGTGTTTCGCCAAACCGGCGTCGAAATCGGCCGGGTCGCCCCTCACACGGGGGCGCGGATTGGAACGCGCGCCTTCAATTCGGCCGCCGCAGCGGCCTCCCGTCGCCCCTCACACGGGGGCGCGGATTGGAACGGCCATCATGCCGGCCTTGTCGGCGTCGCCGCGGGTCGCCCCTCACACGGGGGCGCGGATTGGAACGAACCGTTGACGCCGGCCGACGTGGCGGCGCTGGGTCGCCCCTCACACGGGGGCGCGGATTGGAACGATCGATACGGTGCCGACGCATGAAGCCCCTCTCGTCGCCCCTCACACGGGGGCGCGGATCGGAACATCGCGATCATGGCCGACACACCATGCGGCGGACGGTCGCTCCTGACACGGGGGCGTGGATTGGAACCTCTTGCGTACGACCATGTTCTCATCAAGGGCAGCCGGATCGCCCATGGCGCCACGGTGTCGGGGATCCCGTCGTCTTGATCCACGGAACGCCGTCGTCCTCCCTGATTTGGCGCAACATCGTGCCGACGCTGGTCAGGTCCGGGCTTCAGGTCCATGTTTACGATCTGCTGGGCTACGGCCTATCGGAGCGGCCTTGGGACCCGGCGATCGACACCTCCGTCACCGGCCAGGTACCGATCCTCGAAGGTCTGTTGTCCCACTGGGGGCTCGACCAGACCCACATCGTCGCGCATGACATCGGTGGGGCCATCGCCCAGCGCTTTTCGATCGTTTCGCAATCGCGAGTGCGGTCGCTGACCCTGATCGACGTGGTCAGCTTCGATAGCTGGCCGTCGAAGCGGACCCGTCAGCAGATGCAGGCAGGATTGGAAGCACTGGTCAAAGCATCGGATACGGAACACCGGGCCCATTTCCGGGAATGGCTGCTCTCGACGGTCCAAAACAAAGAGTGTTTCGCCCAATCATCTCTAGTCCCACACCGGCCTTTCGACCGACCCACCATGACCGAAACGGTGGCTTTTCGACGGCGTGCCCTCCTTTATAGCACGGTTGTCGGCATGAAGATC
>JANQJV010000303.1 GCA_028281465.1 Azospirillaceae bacterium
CCGCCATCTTGGCGGCCGGCTGCTGGGCGGGGTCCGGGCCGGCTGGAAGCCGGCGGTCCAGCCGGCAAGCATGCCGGCGCTCCGAAACAGGGCGGCCCGGGGCTCGAGGTGATGGTGCTGTCCGGCGTGGTCAGGCCGATCAGGCCGACGGCCTCGCCGGCAACCTCGCCGACGCGGTTGACCACCGGATGGATGGCCGCACTTTTGTACTGGTTGTAGAACAACGTGCCTTGGAACACGTCGCCAGCGTCCAGCACCAGCAGATTACCGCCGGCGGCGTGGAATTCGGCAACCTTGCTCACGATGCGGGCATAACCGCCCAGACACTTGCCCTCCGCCGCGTCGTCTTCGGCGCACACGCCACCGTACTTGTTCTCCTGGTCCAGGCGTGCGTGCACGTCGTTGGTATGCAACACTGTCAGATCAAAAGCGTGGGCGGTCGGTGGTGCGGCCATGAGCGCGCAGACCACCAGGGCCCCACGCCGAGGGATGGGGGTGCTGGGCATCGGGTAACTCCTCGGATTAACCTGGAAACGGCCACAAACGGCGACGGAGAATACGCTATCACCTCGAGGCTACATTTCCGGGTCGGGGTGCCGGCCCCGCGGGTGGAACGCCAGGGCGGTCATCCGCCGGTGGTGCGGGCGGTCTGGGAAGACCCGATGAAAAATCCAGTCGATCCGGTTCGCCCGCCACCTTATGTCAATGCCATCGGCGCTTCGACGCCGGAGTCGCAATCTTGCATCGATCCGTTTCGAGTCCTTTCATGTCCGATCTCTCCCTCTCGCTCGCCTTCGGTCTTCGTTTCGATGATCTTTACGCGCACCCGGGTCTCGAGCGTCTCGACCGCGCCTTCCTCGACCATGTGGCGGAGGCCGATGCGGCCTTGGCCGAGGCACTGGTCGGCGCACGCCAGGATCCTGACCGTCTCTTAGCCAAGGACGAGAGCGCCCTCTTGATCGCCTTGGCGCCGCATGTGGAGGATTTTCTCGGCCGATTGTTCGGCATCGAGACCGAGCTGCAGTCTCTGCAGGCGCGGCACCATGCGCTGGCACCCTTGTACAGTTGCAAACGGCTGTTCGTGCAACGGCGCGCGGCCAAGGCGGTCAAACCGGCGGAGGCAGCGGCCTTGGATGAGGCGGGCCTGCTGGCGCTGCTGGCTGTGCCCACGGCTGCCGCGCCGGGAAGTGCTGCATGGGAGCTGGCCTTCGCCCGGCAGGTGATGGCCTGGATGGATGCGGAAATCGACAACGAACCCGCGCTGACGGCGGCGGCCCGGTATGCTGCCTGGGCGTTGTTCACGCCGGCGGGTCGGGCCCGCCACGGGCAGGGTCTGCTGTTCCAGGTACCCGAAAAGCTCGATGTGCACCATCTGGTGCCGGTGGAGACGGTGCCTGTGGCCGAAACGCAAGCGTTGCAACTCCCGGCGGGGCTCCGCCGCCAGCGCGAGGGTTTCGCCCTGACCGATCCGGGAACAGACCTGGCTGGCGCACTCGACCATGCCAACTACTGCATCTGGTGCCACAACCAGGGCAAAGATAGTTGTTCCCACGGCTTGAAGGACCGCAAGACCGGTGCTTTTCAGAAGAGCCCGTTCGGGGTTGCTCTGGCCGGTTGCCCGCTGGAGGAGAAGATTTCCGAGTTCCACACGGTCAAGGCGCGCGGCCAGCCTTTGGGCGCCCTGGCTGTGATCACCGTGGACAATCCCATGTGCGCCGCCACCGGCCACCGCATCTGCAACGACTGCATGAAGTCGTGCATCTACCAGAAACAGCAGCCGGTCGACATTCCGCAGGCCGAGACGCGGACGTTGAAGGACGTTCTCGACCTGCCCTGGGGTTTCGAGCTGTATAGCCTGTTGACTCGTTGGAACCCGCTCAATCTGCGCCGGCCGCTGCCGCGTCCGGACACTGGCTACAAGGTGCTGGTGGTCGGTCTTGGGCCGGCTGGCTTCACGTTGGCGCACCACCTCATGAATGACGGCCATAGCGTGGTCGCTCTTGACGGGCTCAAGATCGAACCACTTGAGCCGTCCCTGTCCGGCGTCGCCGCCGATGGGACACGCGTACCATTTCGGCCTGTGCGCGACGTCGAAACCCTCTATGAGCGGTTGGACGATCGGGTCATGGCGGGTTTCGGCGGTGTCGCGGAATATGGCATCACCGTGCGCTGGAACAAGAATTTCCTGAAGTTGGTGCGGTTGATTCTAGAACGTCGACAGGCCTTCACCATGATCGGCGGTGTGCGTTTCGGCGGTGCCCTGACCCTGGAGGAGGCATTCGAGGCCGGCTTCGACCATGTTGCCCTGTGCGCGGGCGCTGGTCGGCCGACGGTGATTCCCATGCGTAACGGGTTGGCGCGGGGCGTGCGCCAGGCCTCCGATTTCCTCATGGCGCTGCAGCTCACCGGTGCGGCCAAAGCAGAGTCCCTGGCCAATCTGGAAATCCGATTGCCCATCGTGGTGATCGGCGGCGGACTGACGGCGGTCGACACCGCGACCGAGGCCTTGGCCTATTATGTGGTGCAGGTGGAGAAATTCCTCGCGCGCTACGAAGGGTTGGTGGCGGCGAGTGGTGCGGCGGCGGTGCGCAGCCGCTGGTCTGCTGCGGAAGCGGAGACGGCCGATGAATTCATCGCCCACGCCCGCGCCATCGCGGCGGAACGGCGGTCGGCGGCGGCCGAAAGCAGGGCTCCCCGGTTGCAGGCCTTGCTGGACTCTTGGGGGGGATCGACCATCGCCTACCGTCGCCGTCTGACCGATGCGCCCAGCTACACCTTGAACCACGAAGAGGTCGCCAAGGCGCTCGAAGAGGGCATCCGGTTCATCGAGCAGGTGACGCCGCAGGCGGTGGAGGTGGATGGAGCCGGTTGGGCCCGGGCCTTGCGGTTGCACCACGCCGACGGCAGCGACATGACGCTGCCGGCACGCTCGATTTTGGTCGCGGCGGGCACGCAGCCGAACACGGTGTTGGCACGCGAGTTCCCCGGCGCCGGCTTCGACCTGGACGGCAGGTTCTACCGCGCCTACCGTCCGGATGGCTCGGCGGTGACGCCGGACCGGCTGTCCAAACCGGAGGAGGTCCACGTGCTGATGGCGCACCACGACGATGGTCGGTCGGTGTCGTTCTTTGGCGACTTGCACCCATCCTTCGCCGGTAATGTGGTCAAAGCCATGGGCGGCGCCAAACAGGGGTATCCGGAAGTCAGCCGCGCGCTCGCACAGTGTGCGCCGACGGCGGTGTCGTCACAGGCCTTGGCCCGGTCCATGAATCGGGAGCTGCGCGCCGTGGTGCGCGAGGTGATCCGGCTGACGCCGACCATTGTCGAGGTGATCGTGCACGCGCCCCGTGCGGCGGCGCGTTTTGAGCCGGGGCAGTTCTATCGTCTGCAGAACTTCGAGACCCGGGCACCACACGTCGACGGCACGCGGCTTGCCATGGAGGGTCTCGCATTGACCGGGGCCTGGGTCGACAAGGACCAAGGGCTGTTGTCCACCGTGGTGTTGGAGATGGGCGGGTCGTCGGATCTATGCCGGCTCTTACAGCCGGGCGAACCGGTGGTGTTGATGGGGCCGACCGGCACGCCGACGGAGATTCCCGCAGGCGAGACGGTGTGCCTGGTCGGCGGCGGCCTCGGCAATGCCGTGCTGTTCTCCATCGGCCAGGCCTGCCGGGCGCACGGCTCGAAGGTGATTTATTTCGCCGGCTACAAGAAACTGATCGACCGGTACAAGGTCGAGCAAATCGAGGCGGCGGCCGACCGGGTGGTCTGGTGTTGCGACGAGGCGCCGGGGTTTGCACCAACCCGTCCCGGCGACCGCAGTTTCGTTGGCAACATCGTTCAGGCCATGCAGGCCTATGCCAGCGGTGCGCTTGGCGAAACCGACATTTCCCTGGCTGCGGTCGACAGGCTGATCGCCATCGGCTCCGACCGCATGATGGCGGCGGTCGCCGCGGCCCGGCATGGCGTTTTGGCACCGCACCTGAAATCGAACCATGTGGCGCTTGGCTCCATCAATTCGCCCATGCAATGCATGATGAAAGAAATCTGCGCCCAGTGTCTGCAACTGCACCGAGATCCGCAAAGCGGGGAAGAGACTGTGGTGTTTTCGTGCTTCAATCAAGATCAATCGCTGGATCGGGTCGATTTCGAAGTTCTGCACGACCGGTTGAATCAGAACGCGGTGCAGGAGAAGTTAACAGCCCAGTGGATTCGCCATTGTCTGGCGCGGCTTCAAGCGGGTTCGCCCACGGGAGCCGGCTGACCGCGTCAGATGGCCAAAACCCACCATCAGTTTCGGGGACTGCTGTTAGAATGATTTCATAGGTCGAGGCCTTTGACCAAAGTCGGCGTGGGTCCGGTACGGTCCCGTCGACATCGGCCCGCGGGGCCGCCGGCGTGTGGCCACGACGGCAACGATGGCGACCGCCATAGCACCTTGTTTATGGTCGGTCGCCGAGCTGAATGTAGGCCGCGTAAACGGGGCGGAAGCACCGAAGGCGGTGACCGAAAGATGGCCGGTTGGCGACGCGCCGGTTGAACGGTTTTGCGATGTCGGCGGGTTTGGGATTTCGAACGGTTGGCAGACCTTGGGCGCCGGCGGGGGGGCGATCGTCTAGCGATGGCAACGGTCGTCCATGCTGCCAGGAAAGGTGAGGCGGAACACATTCCGGCACGGTTTGTCGACCGAGGTGTTGCGGTTCCAGTCACGACCCCATTGTTGTCGCAGGCACGCGTGTGAGCGAGCGAGCGGGGAGGTATGGAATTCGTCGTTCCCAGTTTGAGCGGCGGACATTCTGGTGGCCGGGTTTGGCGCGGCGGAGTCGCGTGCGTTGGCCAAGCGCGCGTTGATGCTTTTGCACAGGCGGCTAAACGTCGCGCCGCCGAATCCATCACACACGCACTCAAAGGCCTACCGTTGCCCGTTCCAAAACCAACACTCCGAGAAATTACAAATAATACCCATGGCCCGCCTTGACGACAGGGTCGGTTTCGGCGCTGAACCAGGGCGGCCCGAGGACCGGTCAGTGTTTCGGGCCCCTGGCATGAAGTCACACCCAGGTCCCCAGCCTGGTGAAGACTGCCAACAAGATCAATTCGACATAGTAAGGGTTGGCAAAAAAGAATGAGTTTCCGAAGAGAAGGGAATCGTATTCTTTCAACCCACCCACCCGTGTTTTGTTCAATGTAATTCTATCGAGTATTGGGGCATTATATTGTACTTAAGATGTCAAGTGTGGTATTGGACCATGACCGACGGAACGCGTTCACCGCTTGGCGGCTTTGCTGGTGTGGCGTGACACCGTGACGGCCCAGCAGCCCTTCTTGGCCATTGACAGTGTGGATGGCGGCTGGTAACGAAACGGTTCGCCGCGATGCAATGTGTGCGTTCCGCCTACGGAGGGGTGGCCGAGCGGCTGAAGGCAGCGGTTTGCTAAACCGTCCACCGTGGAAACACGGTGCCCGGGTTCGAATCCCGGTCCCTCCGCCAGTATTCCCAAGACTAGAATTCTCCGACCCGTGCATAGTTGCGGAAATCCCCAGGAACTGCGCCGTCTTGGCCAATAGCTGCGCTCTTGGGAGGCCCACCGAAGGGCCGATTTTCTTCTCTCTCGGCGCTTTTTCTCCGGAACCTGCGACCTTCGGACTTTAGGGCGCAGGCTGCGTCCCATGGGGCTTTTCAAAGACTTGCCGTGATTTCGAGGCTGCGCCCTTTTGATCCTAGATCCGGCAGTTGGAGTATGAGTTGAAGACGTTGGGCGGGGTTTGTTCAACCTGCCGTTGCTGCTTTCTGCCTTGTCAACCACGGTGGTGGTAGC
>JANQJV010000304.1 GCA_028281465.1 Azospirillaceae bacterium
CCGGCTTCCAGCCGGCCCGGACCACGCCCGGCAGCCGGCCGCCAAGATGGCGGCGGTCCAGCCGGCAGGGATGCCGGCGCTCCTCGTTCAGCGCCGAAACCGAACGTGTCCTCAATGCGGGCCGTGGGTATGATTTCTTCCACCATGCCGCGGCGCGTGCGCAGGCCGGTCAGCACATCCAGGCCGGACGCCGCTTCCGCGAGAGCGCGTTCGACCCGTCGCACCAGCAGCAGAAATGCCTCGAAACGCGCCATCAGCGCGGCATAGTCATGGGCCGATGGCCGGATGCCGTCGGCCCGCGCACGCTCGACCCAGAACCGGGCCATGCGGTGCAACGTCCCGTGCAGATCGGCCAAGCGTTCCACGACCGGTTGTTGCGCCCAGGCGCGACCGGCAATGGCGGCCTGCCAGGCGGGAAAACTCTCGGGTTCGCGCACCTCGAGCCAAGCCGCCATATCCGGATAGAACACCGCGCAGTGCCAGGCACCGACCCAACGACTATGATCGTCGATCACCATGGCCAGACTGGCCGCCGGTGTCGGCACGGGGTCGTCCGGTTGGGAAAGCGACGCGCTCATGGTCACGGGGCCGGCTCCAACAGGGGTGGCGGCATGGTCAGGGCAATCGGCAACACACCACCATTTCTCACCCAAAGGTGGAGAGGGTGGCCCGAAAGCGGTCGGGTCAAACCGGCAACGCCGCCGCCTCGATCAGGGCGGCGGCCGTGTCCGCGCCGGTATCGGTGCTGAGTGCCTGACCCAGGCGGTGCGCCGTTTCGTCGAAGACACCCGAGGTCAACGCCTGCAAGGCCGTTTCGACCCGTCGTTCGGTCAGCCGGCGCAGCGGCACCGGGGCGGGGCCGGCGCCCAGCCGCGCAACGACCCGGCCCCAGAACGGTTGGTCGCCGAACACCGGGCAGAGCCAACTCGGCCGGCCGCAGCGGAGCGCCGTGTGGGTGGTGCCGGCACCGCCGTGGTGGATCACGGCGCGGCACAGCGGGAACAACCGGTCATGCGGGGCCGCGTCCAGCACATGCACCTGGGCCGGGTCGGCGGCCGCGGCGGCTTCGCACAGCGCGCCGCCCCCGGTGGCCAGGACGGCTCGCGTGCCGGTGTGCGTGAGGGCGGCCAGCATCACGGCGGCGGTGCGGCCGGCGTCGACTGCCGGCATGCTGCCGAAGCCGACAAAGACTGGTGGCGGGCCGGCGGCCAGGAATGCGGCCAGGTCGGATGACGGTTGCCAGACGTCGGTCGGCGGCAGCACCCAGGCACCGGTGACATGGTCGCGCGGCCCCCAGTCCGCCGGTTTGGGCACGAGGTGCCGGCTGTGCGCATGCAGGCGCGGCACGGCGCGGCCTTGTGGATGGTAACCGTCGAGCGCGTCCAGACGTGGCCGCACCGGGATGTCCGGGTGCCGGCGGAGCCAGGGCCGCAACACGGCGCCGGTCCCCAGGCGCAGCAGAGCGGCCATGGCCCGTCCGCCCAGACGGTTGCCGACGGTACCGAGGTCGGGCAGGGGCAGGAGCGGATTGGCGAAGGCACCGGTCGGCCCATAGGCCGGTTGCAGGAAGGCCGGGATCGCCACGGCGCCCAGGACCCGCGCCAGCCACGGTGCCGTGAGCGCTTTTGGGTGGTGGACAATGACCTCGGGTGCGGCAGCCCGGGCGATCTCTCCGATCTCGTCCAACTGGCGCTGCATCAAGTCGCGGCTGGCGCGGAACGCCGCCAGCCAGCCGCGCAGCGACGTCATCGCCGCACGCATGTCCGGCTGCTCCAGCAGAGCCTGGATGTCGATCGTCAGCGGAGCCATGGCCAGACCATGGCCTTGGATCAGGGCCTCGAAACTGCGCGACGTCGACACCGTGACGGTATGGCCGCGCGCCGCGAGGGCCAAGCCCAGAGCGACGAAGGGTTGCACGTCGCCGCGCGACCCGAGCGTGAGCAGCAGACAGCGCACCGCGGTCCGTCCATCGGCCGATCTGACGGGGTCAGCCGGAGCCGAACGGCGACGTGGGTTCCGGCGCGAAGCCGCCCGGGTGGATGCCACGCGGTCGGGCATAGGGCGACAGGCCCCGTTTCAAGTAGGTGCCGTAGCCGGGGTCGCCCGTCACCGTGCCGTTTTCCGCCACCACCCGTCCGCGCACCAGGGTCAAGACCGGCCAGCCGGTGCAGCGGAAGCCCTCGTAGGGGGTGTAGTCGCAGCCGTGGTGCAGCCCGGCCTGGGTGATGGTTTCGCTGCGCGCCGGGTCCCACAGAACGATGTCGGCGTCGGACCCGACGGCGATGGTGCCCTTGCGCGGGTACAGGCCATACAGCTTGGCGTGGTTGGTGGCGGTGAGTTCGACGAAGCGGGTGATCTCCATGCGACCTTTGCTCACCCCTTCGGAGAACAGGATCGGCAGCCGGGTTTCCACGCCCGGCAGGCCGTTCGGCACCCAGCGGAACGCGGTGCGGGCGCGGGAATTGGTCTTGCCGAGCTCGCCGTGCTCGAAGAAGTAGGGGGCATGGTCACTGGAGTAGACCTGGAAGGTGCCGTCCAGCAGCCCCTCCCAGCAGGCAACCTGACTGGCTTCGTCGCGCGGTGGCGGGCTGCACACGTATTTGGCGCCCTCCATGTTCAGACCGTCCAGGTCCTTGGCGGTCAGCACGAGGTATTGCGGACAGGTCTCACCATAGATTTTCAGGCCACGCTGGCGGGCCCAACGGATCTGCTCCATGGCATCGCGTGAGGACACGTGCACGACCATGATCGGCACGTCGACCAGTTCGGCGAAGCTGATCGCGCGGTGCGTCGCCTCGCGCTCCACCGGCGCCGGACGCGACGTGGCGTGATGGTTCGGCGTCGTCCGGCCGGCCTGCTCGAGCCGCTCTGTGAAGAACTTGATGGCATCGTAGTTTTCGGCGTGCACCATGACGAGCGCACCTTCGCGCCGGGCGACGGCGAACACCTCGAGCAGTTCGCGGTCGTTCAGCTTCAGGCCGTCATAGGTCATGAACACTTTGAACGACGTGTACCCGTCCTTGACCAGCGCCGGCAGCTCCTGACCCAGCACGGCCGGCGTCGGGTCGGAGATGATCATGTGGAAGCTGTGGTCGACGAAGCATTTGCCGGCCGCCTTGCGGTGGTAGTCGAGCACGTCCTGGCGCAGGCTGTTGCCTTTGATCTGCAGGGCGAAGGGCAGCACCGTGGTGTTGCCGCCGGCGGCGGCGGCGCGGGTACCGGTTTCGAAATCATCTGCCATCCTGGTGCCGTCGCCGGTCGGCTGGTCGAGATGAACATGGCTGTCGATCCCGCCGGGCAAGACGTAAAGGCCGGCGGCGTCGATGACTTTGGCGCCGTCGGTCAAGGTTTCTGCCAGCGCGGCGACCCGGCCGTCGCGGATGCCGACGTCGCAGCGCGTTATGTCGGACGCCGTCACCACCGTGCCGCCGCGAATCACCAGATCGAACTCCGCCATGTCGCTCCCCCGCTTGCCGGCCGTCGGCCGAACCGGTTTGATCCATCGGCGGGCAGGTTAGCAGCCTTTCGGCCGGCCGCGCCACCGGTGCCGGCATGCTGCTTGGCAGGGCAGCAGCGATTGCCGTACCACTGAGCCGGGTCGCGACGGCCCGGGCCGACCGGTCAGGGCGGCGGCATGACGACACATCCGCGGGGGTGGGCCATGGACGCGTTGGAAGCCTGGGTGAGCAGCACGGCGCTGGCCGGCGGTGCGGCCTGGGCAAGCGGCATCAACCTCTACGGCACCATCGCCATGCTCGGTCTCGGCCACACCTTCGGCTTTGTGACCTTGCCGCCGGAGATGCAGTGGCTGGCCGGACCGGGCATTCTGGTCGCCGCCTGCATCCTCTACGGCATCGAGTTCATCGTCGACAAGGTGCCGGGTGCGGACAGCGTGTGGGATGCCATCCATACCTTCATCCGGATTCCGGCCGCGGGCATGATCGCCGGAGCGGCGACCGGCGATGCCGGCTGGCTGATGGAGGCCGCCGCTGCCCTCGGCGGCGGCGGGCTGGCCGCTGTGGCCCATGCCACCAAGGCGGGCGGCCGGGCGGCGATCAACACCTCGCCCGAACCGTTCAGCAACTGGACCGCCTCGGTGACCGAGGATGTGGTGGTGTTCGGCGGCCTGTGGGCGGCCTTGCACAACCCTTGGCTTTTCCTGGGCCTGCTTGCCGTCTTTCTGTTGTTTGCCGCCTGGTTGCTGCCCCGCGTCTGGCGCCTGCTGGCCTCCATCTTCGGGTTCATCGGCCGCCTGTTCGGCGGCGGCCGGACGGCGCCGGAGGCCGTGCCGCCCGGGACGGAACCCTCTAGCGGCCCGGCACCGGGAATGGGCCCGCACTAGGGCCGGGGCCGTGCACGCTGTCGTGGGCGATGACGAAAACCTGGGTGACGCCGTCGGGCAACGCGACGCCGGAAAGCGAGCGAGTGAACGGCTGTTCGTTCACATGCGGGTGCAACAAGGTGCGCGTGCCGTACACCGGTTCACCGCCGGGCCCGGTGACCGACCAGGCATCGGCGTAGTGGTCCCAGCCGGTATCGGCATGGCGCACCGTCACGTCGATACGGAAACGACCATCCGCCTGGGCGGTCAGGCGCGCGGCCTCGACCACCGCGTCGCCGGCTCCGGCCGGACCGGCCGTGAGCAGAACGGCGAGCACCAAGGCCAGGGTCGCGAACACGACCATAGGCCCACCCTGTCGATCCAGCGTCATTGTGGATACCAGACTTCACGGCCATTGAGCCGTTTCAGCGATGGGCCCCACCGACCGTCCAGCACGCCGTTGGGCTGGATCGCATAAACGGCGACGCCGCCGTCATACTCGATCTGGAAATGCCCGCCTTTACCGATGAAGACACCGGTGCCGTTCCAAGTCTGCCCGGCGATCGACCAGGTCACGGAATAGACGTCGAGCCGCGGCGAAAAGAACAGCTCCGCCGTACCGTGATAGCGCGACCCGTCCGGATTGGTGCCGTCCACGGTGTAGTGCGGCGCCAGGCTCTGGGCCAAGGTGGGGCCGCCGACGGCGATCACGAGGCAGAACAGGACCAGGGCGAGACGCACGGCAGCCTCCAGAAAGCACGTTGGAAACGGACTAAGCGCGGCACCGGCGCGATCGCCGTTCGCCGACGCGGCACCATGCGTCAAGCGCGCACCGGTCTCAAGCGCCGGGCGGGGCGTCATGACCCTGCCATCAAATCGGGCCACTTTGGTCTTTTGTAAACAGAAATGCTACACCGTAGGACGCACCGGGGGCATCTTCGAACTCTCGGTTTGGCCAAACGGAACGGTCCGTAGACGACCAGTGCGGTCTGGATTGGTTGCACCGCCGCAGGTGGGCGTGGCGCGCCCTTATGGGGCTGTTTTCCGGCGTGGTTTTGCCTCCGTGCTCCAACTGGGGCATGGTGCCCCGACCACCGCATGTCGGGAGGGATGTCATGGGTTGGATTGGTTCGTTGCTCCTGCTCACCGTTCTGGCCGTGCCCACAACGGCGGCAGCGCAGAGGGTGGCTCTGGTGATCGGCAACGCGGCCTATGAGCACGCGACACCGTTGCGCAACCCGCACAACGATGCGCAGGCCATGGCGGCGGCGTTGCAGCGATTGGGCTTCGACACCGGCGACGGACCTGTGCTGGACACCACCGGGGACGGGCTGCGCGCGGCGGTGCGGCTGTTCCGCGACCGTTCCCGGGGTGCTGAGATCGCATTGGTGTTTTTCGCCGGGCATGCCATCCAGGTGAACAACGTCAACTACCTCGTGCCGGTGGACGGGGCTCTGCACGATCCTGGCGATGTTGCGGTGGAAACGTTGGGGCTCGATGCGGTGCTGGCGCAGATGCGCGGCAGTGTCAACCTGATGATCCTGGATGCCTGCCGTGACAACCCGTTCGGTGCGCGGCTGGCTGCGGCCAGCCAGCAGCTCGGCCGCAGCCTGGCCACGGGCCGCGGTTTGGCCCGCATCGATGGGCGCACCTTGGCCGGCGGCTCCTTGGTTGCCATGGCGGCGGCGGCCAACGCGGTGGCGGACGATGGGGGTGGCGCCGCCAACAGCCCGTACACGGCGGCGTTGCTGCAGCACTTGGAAACCCCAGGTCTGCCCGTTAGTCTGATGTTCCGACGTGTGCGCGAGACCGTGGAACTGCGCTCCAACGGCCAGCAGCAACCCGAGGCGATCGACCGCCTGCCGGCTCGCCCGATCTATCTGGCACCCTCCGCGGCTGAGCCGGTGGCCGTGGCCCAAGCGGAAAGTCGAGGTTTCCAGATCGTGCCGGAAGCCGCCAGCCCGCCCGCACCGGGACCGGCGCCGGTGCCGCCGGGACCGATCGCCCCGGCGGCACCGGCGGTCGGCCTGACCGCCAAGCAAATGGCGACGCTGCTGTTGCAACTAGGCCTTTCCGTCGCCTTGGAAGGCGATGATCGCGGTGGCACCAAGGTGTATGTCGGCGATGATCCGGATTTGCCGGCGTCCGAGCTGCATGTCGATCTGTTCGATTGCGACGCACGTGGCGTTTGCCGCGATGCCCTGGTGTGGGCTTGGTTCACGCCCCAGTACGGCGATCCGTTACTCGAGTTGAATGAATGGAACGCGGCGCACCGTTGGACCCGGACCTATCTGGACGACGACGATGACGTGCGCCTGGAAATCGATTTCCGCGACGTATCGTCTGAGGGGATGGCTTGGCTTCTGGAGACCTATCTCGACCAGCTGGCCGAGCTGGCCGAGCAGTTCGGCGCCTATTGACCCGGACACCGCTGGGCAAACAGGGCGCAACACCGACGACCCTGATAGATGACCGGTCATGAGCCGGCTTGTTTTTTCAGGCGCCGGCGTCTGGCCGGCTGGATCGCCACCATCTTGACCGCCGTCTGATGGACAAGACCCTGAAGGACGAGCTGCAAAAGCAAGTGGCGGCCATGCCGCAGTACCCTGAGCCATCCACGCTGTTTTCGTCCCTCAGGGTCGGCCTGATGGGCATGACCTGATGGGCATGACAGGAGTGTTCCGGCCGGCATTCTAGGCTCAGATGCTGGCCAACCGGTTCCAGGCGCCGCCCTTGACCCAGAATCAATGGGTGGACCGTTGTCTGCCGACAAGGTTCATGATTCAATAAGGTGATAAATCACTTTTCATGAATTAAGCGATGTTTTCAAAAAGTAAAGGAAGATTGGTATCGCCTTCAACATCTGTAATCCGATCACAGGTGATGAGTGCGTGCATATGAATTAGCGTGGCTCTGCGCTCACTGGGATCAGTCCGAATGATCGGCGGGCCAGACGGTCTACCGTGAGGTCGATTCCAATGACACTGAAGGAGCCTTGTGGCTCTACTTCTACCGCTTCGAGTCGGAGGAGACCGTCAACGTCGTCCTCGCCCGGTCGGTTGCCAAATCCGCGCATGGGCGCGGCGATATGGTCACCGACGAGTGATCTGGGGCCGCTGGTCGAAGAACCCGCCGTGCCGTGAGGGTGGCCGGGGTCGTGCGAGCGGGTGTGGCAACGACTGGAGTGCGTTAGCGTCCCGGCCGCGCATGCGGCCCTATGCACCGGCGGGATGGCCTGTTCATCGGCCTCAGAGAATGTTATCAATCGATCTAATTGGTGGAACAGGTCGAAGGGGTGAGGCGGGCATGCCGTTCGAATGGAGTGAGGCCCATGTTCTCGGTGTCGCGGCGCTCGACGACGAGCATCGCCGGCTCATGGCCCTGCTGCACCGGTCGGTGGGCGCTCTGTTTGGTCCGACGGCAGCGTTGGAGCGATCGAGCCTGGTCGACCGGATGGTTCAGGCGCTGTCCGACCATTGCGCGTGGGAAGAGGCGCTGATGGCCGAGATGGGCTATCCGGGCCTGTATGACCACGCCAATGATCACGCCCGGGCCATCGTCGGGGCAAGTATGTTCCGCCGATACATCGACACCAATTCGGGGCGCGGTGTGGCACTGGACATTGCGTTTCTGGAAGACGCGTTCCTGGAGCATGTCTGCAGCGCAGACGCCGGATTGGCCCGTTTCATCAAGGCCCGCACCGAAGTCATGCCCACCGCCGCGGCGGTTCCCACGGTACCCCTGGTGGCCATGGGGCCGGGGAACGCCGTGTTCTCGTCCTGACGCCACGCCGGGCTGCCCCGGCGCCGCTTTCGATAGGGATTGGAACGCTTCAACGCCTTTTCCTCCGAACCGGGCGTGCGGTTCTACTGGACGCGGCTCCCCGGTTGCCGGTGACCTCATCGGGCGTGTTCCGCTCTGTCACCGGTTGTGCCCAGCCCGCCGTCAACGCCTCACAGGCGCCACAATTCGATCCCGGCGGGGCGGATCGAGCGGTCGAGGCAGCCACGGACGTCGGAGACCACGCCCTGACCACCACGCAGGCAGTCCCGCACCAGGGACCAGCCGCCGTCCACATAGGCTTGGTGCGCCACGGCCAGGATGACGGCGTCAGCCGGCAGCAGGGCATCCACCGACGTCAGCGGCACGCCGAAATCGGCTTCGACCGCGGCTGGGTCGGCGAGTGGGTCGGTGAGCTGCACGGCGATGCCGAAGGTCTTTAGTTCGGTCACCACGTCGACCACGCGACTGTTGCGCATGTCGGCCACATTTTCTTTGAAGGTGGCGCCCAGAATGGTAACGCGCAACGGCTCATGTCCGCCTGTGCGTCGCATCAGGCGTTTGGCGGTCTCGCGCGCAACGAAGCCACCCATACCGTCGTTGATGCGTCGACCGGCCAGGATCACCTCTGGGTGATAGCCGGCGCGCTCGGCACGATGGGTCAGGTAATACGGGTCGACGCCAATGCAGTGGCCGCCGACCAGCCCCGGTGTGAATGGCAGGAAGTTCCATTTCGTGCCGGCTGCCGCCAGCACGTCGCGCGTGTCCAAGCCGAGCCGGTCGAAGATGACGGCCAGCTCGTTCATGAGCGCGATGTTGAGGTCGCGCTGGGTGTTCTCGATCACTTTGGCGGCTTCGGCGGTGCGGATGTCCGGTGCCCGGTGCAGGCCGGCCTCGACCACGCTGGCATAAACGGCGGCGACGGTTTCCAGCGCGGCCGGGTCGCTGGCCGCCACCACCTTGGTGATGGTTTCGAAGCGGTGCGTGCGGTCGCCCGGGTTGATGCGTTCAGGCGAATAGCCGACGGAGAAATCGCGCCCGAACCTGAGGCCGGACTCGCGTTCCAAGATTGGCACGCAGACCTCTTCGGTGGCGCCTGGATAGACGGTGGACTCGAACACCACGATGTCGCGGCGCTTGAGCTGACGGCCCAGGGTGGTGCTGGCCCGCTCGAGCGGCCCGAGGTCGGGCCGGCGCGCGTCGTCGATCGGCGTGGGCACGGTGACGATGTGGAAGTCGGCGCGGGCGAGGTCGGCCGGGTCGGTGGTGAGCTGCAGGCTTGCGTGGCCAAGGTCTGCGGCGCCGATCTCGCCGGTCCGGTCGATGCCAGCGCGCAGATCCGCCACCCGCCGTTCATCGATATCGAAACCGATGACAGGGCAGCCCACGCGCGCCAAGGCGCAAGCGACGGGGAGACCGACATAGCCGAGACCAAGGACGGACGGCAGGCGGGAATGCGACATGGGATGTCTCGTGGGGTGGCGGGTGCGGGCTGGACGTGCCGGAGTTCTAGCCCCGGTGGCCCGGCGACGGAAGGCCGGAGAAAGGGCGGGCACTGTTCGAGCCGTCACGGCCGCTTCAGGGATCAGACCGGGCATCCCGTGTGGGGCAGCGAGCCGCGTTAGAGAATGGCGTCGAGCACGGCGTCCGGTTTCGGCGGCAAAGCGGTGCGCCGCATCTCTTCCGTGCCCGTTCGATGCGACCGGATGGGTGTTGTGGTCTTCGATCAGGTTGCTGCAGTCGCAGTTCATGGCGCGCACCAGATGGGCAAGCGTCGCCACGATGCCCGGCAGCGAATCCCGGTTCGGCGACGGCCACCGCACCGACCGCTGGGAACACTTGCTGTTCGCCTCCCTGAAGATCGATCTGGCGGCAATGGAGTGACCGTTCGCTTTTTATGACGGCTGTCGCGACGCCTTACCCCTGCTTTGAATGCTGGCTGTGACATCACCCACCGATTGGCGATGGTCATACCAACGGCCCGAAACAAGGACCGGTCCTCGGGCCGCCCTGTTTCGGAGCGCCGGCATGCTTGCCGGCTGGACCGCCGGCTTCCAGCCGGCCCGGACCCCGCCCAGCAGCCGGCCGCCAAGATGGCGG